>NZ_DATAPY010000039.1:0-127531 GCF_036264965.1 Phenylobacterium sp. | reverse complement strand
AACCGCCACGGCCTGGCGGTCGACGGCCTGGTCACCCAGGCCACCGGCTTCGCCGAGCGGGAGGCCACGCTGGCCATGCTGGATCGCAGGCCCGGGCGGCGACGCATCACCCTGGGGGCCGACAAAGCCTACGACGTGCGCAGCTTCATAGGCGACCTGCGCCAGCGCCGGGTCACGCCGCACGTGGCCGTCGACGGCCATGTGCGCCAGACCGGCGAGCCTCGCGGCACGGCGATCGACGCGCGCACCACCCATCATCCCGGCTACGCGGTCAGCCAGCGCTGCCGCAAGCGCATCGAGGAGATCTTCGGTTGGGCCAAGAGCGCGGCGGGCCTGGCGAAGGTGAAGCTGCGAGGCCGCGCCAGGGTCGAGGCGGTCTTCACCCTGGCGCTGGCCGCCTACAACCTGATCCGCCTGCCTAAGCTCCTTGGAGCCGCGGCATGAACGTCCTGGGCAGGTGGCGCATCGTCGAGATGCCGGACTACGACGCCGATTATCCCGACATGATGGAGCCCGCCTACATCCTCTTCGAGGTCCACGGCTCCGGCGAGTTCGCCTTCGGCTGCGTCACCGGCCAGATCTTCAGCGGCGGCGACACCGACGCCGTCGAGTTCTCCTGGTCCGGCAACGACGAAATGAACGAGGCCGAGGGCGACGGATGGGCCGAACTCCAGCCCAACGGCGCCCTCAAGGGGCAAATCTGCTTACACGGCGGCGATGAAGCCAACTTCACCGCACGCCGCGTGACTTCTTCAACAGCCTGCTAGCGCCGGCCGCCGCGGTCGCGCAGCTGGATGAGATCATCCGGCGACAGCCGCTCGCCGCCCTGGTTCGCGACGCGGATGAAGCCCGCGCTGATCCCGTGGTCGCGCAGGCGCTGGAGCTGGTCGACGCTGAGGCCGTCGTAGCCCATGGCGTGCAGTTCGCCGACGAAGCCGCCGCTCACGCCGTGATCGCGCAGCCGCACCAGATCGTCGGGCTTCAGGCCGGAATAGCCCGCCTGCTTCAATTCGCCGATGTAGGTCGTGCTGACCCCATGGTCGCGCAGGCGCTGCAGGTCGTTGGCGGCAAGGCCGGAGTAGCCGTAATCCTTCAGCGCAGTGACATAGCGGGCCGTGACGCCATGATCGCGCATCTTCACCAGGGTCGCGACGTCGCCGAACCGGTAGCCGGCGGCGTTCATGGCCAGGAGCGACTTGAGGCCTGCGCCGTGGATGGCGGCGCGCGCCAGATCGTTGGCGCTCGGCGTCGCATAGGCTTCGCGCTTCAGCTCGTCGAGGTAGGCGAAGCCGACGTCGTTCATCGCCATCTGGAACTGCTGATAGGGCTCCAGCCCGCCGCTGACGCCGCGCTTGGCCAGCGCCGCCGGGAAGGCCGGGTTGGCGACATAGATACAGGTCCCGACGCCGCGCCCTTCGCCGACCACGCCCTTGCAGTTGAAGTCGCCGGCGTCGTGGCGGATGGCGAAGGTCACCGGTTGGCCGGCGCTGGCGAGCTGGCCTTCGGTCACACCGGACAACATGGAAAGCGGCACGTTCTCGCCCATCATCGAGGAATGGTGCTCGCTGTGGTAGCCGAGCTCGAAGGCGATCTGGCCGGTTGTGTCCTTGGCGTCGGCCGGACGGATCAGCCAATCGAGCGAGGCGGGGACGTCCTGTGAGATCGCATCCCAGGCGGTCATGCTGGGCAGGGCCGGCGGCGCGGGCGGGGCAGGGGGCGCCGGCGGAGCGCCTGCCAGGGCCAGGACGGTTGCGGCGACCAGGGTGGCGGCGTTCAACATCGTGCGGTCATCCAGCGGCGGCGCAAGCGGATGCGCGGCCCGTCCTTTGGCGCAGGATGGGAGCCGCCAGCGGCTCCGCCGTCACGTTAATTCGTGGACAGGATCACAAGCGGTCGCCGCCCAGCCGACGGCGTGGCGTCTAGATCGAGAAGCTGACGCCGCAGCCGCAGCTGGACTTGGCGTTGGGGTTGCGGACCTTGAACTCGGCCCCGGCCAGTTCGTCCACGAAATCGATTTCCGAGCCCTTCAGCAGGGCCAGCGACATCTCGTCGACCACCGCCGCAGCGCCGTCGCGCTCGATCGTCAGGTCGTCGGGCTCCGTCGCCTCGACCAGGTCGAATCGGTATTGGAAGCCCGAGCAGCCGCCGCCTTCGACCGCCACGCGCAGCATCAGCGTCTTGCCCTCGGCCTTGCCGATGGCGTGGATGCGTTGCGCGGCCGATGTGGAAAGGGTGAGTTCGGTGCTGGTCATCATGATTAGACGAATGAAACGCCTGAACTATATGTGGATGCGAGCGGCTTCGACCAAGGGGCTGTCATATAGATGGATTTGATGGCCGCCACGATCCCGACCAAGGCTCCTTACGCCGAAGACGCCTCGAAGTCCCGCGGCCGCAAGGTCGCGGAGTCCGAGAGCGCGACGCGGACACCCTTCGCCCGCGACCGTGACCGGATCATCCACGCCACGGCTTTCAGAAGGCTGAAGGAGAAGACCCAGGTCTTCGTGGCCCACGAGGGCGACCACTTCCGAACCCGCCTGACCCACAGCCTGGAAGTGGCGCAGATCGCCCGCTCTCTGGCCACGGCGTTGGGCCTGGACGCCGACCTCGCCGAGACCATCGCGCTGGCCCACGACCTTGGCCATCCGCCCTTCGGTCACGCCGGCGAGGATGAGCTGCAGGTCCAGATGACCAGCTTTGGCGGCTTCGACCACAATGTGCAGACGTTCAGGGTGGTCACCAAGCTGGAGCGCCGTTACCCGCGCTTCGAAGGCCTGAACCTCACCTGGGAAACCCTTGAGGGGATCATCAAGCACAACGGGCCGGTGGTGGATAAGCTCGAAAAGCCCTCCTGGAGCGCCATCGCCGAGTTCGACGCGGAATACGACCTAAAGCTCGGCGGCTGGGCCTCGGCGGAAGCGCAGGTCGCCGCGCTTGCGGACGACATCGCCTACAACAACCACGACGTGGACGACGGCGTGCAGGCCGGGCTCTTCAACCTGGACGAACTGCGCTCGATCCCGCTGATCGGGCCGCATGTGGCCAGCGCGGTGGCCGACTATCCGGAGGTCGATGCGGGCATCCTGCGGCTTGAGGCCGTGCGAAGGATGATCGGGGCCATGGTCGACGACGTGCTGACCGAGACCCGCCGCCGCACCGATAAGGACCGGGTTGGCTCGTCCGAGGATGTGCGCAACCTGGACCATGCCCTGGTGGCCTTCTCCCGCGACATGGTCGAGGACCTGGGCGCGCTGCGGGCCTTCCTGATGGAGCGGATGTACCGCCATTGGAAGGTCAACCGCACCCGCAGCCAGGCCCGGCGGATGCTGGCCGAGATGTTCCAGCTGTTTCTCGCCGAGCCCGACGTCCTGCCGGCGGAATGGTACGGCCGCACGCAGGGGCGCAACGAGGCCGGCGTGGCCCGCGTGGTCTGCGACTACGTCGCCGGCATGACCGACCGCTACGCCATCGAAGAGCACCGCAAGCTCTTCCACCTGGATTCGCTGAACTAGCGGCGCGTCAGAGGTAGGACGGCAGGGAGCCGTAGAACTGCTCCACCCCAGTGGTCAGCGCGCTGACCATCTCGCGCTCGGCGGGCGTGGTGTAGGGGTTCCAGATATCGAAGATCAGCACCGCGCGGGCCTCGCCGGAGTCATTCCAGGCCTCGTGTTCGATGGTGTCGTCGAAGACGAAGGCCTTGCCGGGCTCCCACTGACGGGTTTCGGCGCCGACCCGGAAACCGCAGCCGGGCGGCACGATCAGCGGCAGGTGGCAGATCAGGCGTGCGTTGTTCACGCCGGTATGCGGCGGAATCCGCGTGCGCGGCTCCAGAATCGAGAACACCGCCGTGGGCGCCGAACCCGGCAGTTCGCACTTCGGCCAGGCGCTGAGCGCGGCCACGGTCTTCGGGCAGCGGGCCATGTTCTCGGCGATCTGCTCGCCGGCCTTCCACAGATAGAAGACGCCCCAGCTGCGCGAATTGTTCAGCGCGCGCCATTTCTCGTCCGGCGTAGCCTGCAGCGCGATGTAGGGCTCCAGCACCTGATTGCCGTCCGCCAGGACGCCGATCAGCTCCTCGCGGATGTCGTCGGTCGCCGCCTCGATCTCATCGAGCCAGGGGAATTCGTCGCGCGGGAAGAACTCGATGGCCGGCAATTCGGGCACATAGAGGAAGGTCGGCTGCGGTCGGTGGACGCGGCGTTTCTGCAGGAAGGTGGCCAGCGACTTGTCGAAGCGCGCCATGGACTCGCCCGGGTGCTGGGCTCGAGCGTCGCGAAGATGGGTTTCGAGGAAGCTTTCCAAGGCGCGGGCGTTGGCATCGACGACCCTGCGGGCATGGTCGAGGATCGGCCGCATGTCGGCAGGAATCTGGGTCCCCGGCGGGATCAGCATCAGGGCCTTGCGATAGGTCGCCGCCGCGGCGCGGTCGTCGCGGCGATGCTCGTGCAGGGCGGCGGCCTGGAGGAGGGCGCGCATGTTGGTTGGCTCAGCCGCCAGCACGCGGTCCAGCGCTGCCAGCTCCTCGTCGCGGCGGTCGAGGTTGCGCAAGGCCGTGGCCAGGTTCAGCAGGAACGCCGGGTTCTCCGGATCGGCCTTCAGCGCCTCCTCCAGCACCGCCAGGCCGCCGGAGGCGTCGCCGGCCAGCAACCGGCGCTTGCCGATCTCGTTCAGCACCAGCGGATGGCCGGGCGCTGCGTTCTCCGCCTGGCGCACCAGCCGCTCGGCGTCATAGGGCCGCCCCGCCGCGGCGGCCTGCGCCGCCCCGCCGATCAGCTCTCGAATGCGTTGGTCCTGGGACGTGGTCACGTGCGGCTCGGCTCGCCTCATGCGCAGGGTTGAAGCCGCCCTGCAGGGCGGCCGGATTGCACGCCTTACATTTCTTATGTGTTTCTGATGCCCCAGGCTCCGCCTGGGCGCCGGTCTTGCGACGAACGGACCGTGCGGCGCGCCCAACTTCCGGCATGGTCTACACACAGAAATCGGCGGGTAGGGCGGTTGGACGGGCGCGGGCTCGGCTAGACTGCCGCCTCCAGCGCGCGATTCGGCGATCCGGACGCGCCACCAGCGGGAGCCTTCGATGTCCGATCATGAGCGCGGCGCCTATACGCCGCCCACCGACGCGCCGCTGAGCTTCGACGCCCGCCAGCCGGTGCGCGGCTCGCGGCCGCTGCCCTTCACCCTGATCATCTCGATCCTGGTGCTGGCGGGCCTGGCGGTGGCGATCTTCATTTTCTACCGCTCCGGCGTGCGCCAGGCCGGCCAGCCGCCGCAGGCTGTGGGCGCGCCCGTCGGCGGCATGAAGGCGCCGCCGCCCGCCGAGGCCCAACCGCAGGATCCCGCCGCGGGCTTGCAGATCTACAAGACCGAGGGCGGCAAGTCTGATGGGGCGATCTCGCCGCAGTTCACCGCGCCGCCGGAGCAGCCGCAGGCCCGGCCGCAAGCCGCAGCGCCCGCCGTTGTCGTGACCCCGGCCGCGCCCGCCGCGCCGGCCCAACCCGCGCCGACCCTGCGGCCGTCGATCCCGGCCGCGCCGCCCGCCGCCGCGACACCGGCCGCGCCGCAGAAGCCTGAGCCCCCGGCCGCCAAACCTGCGCCTGCGCCCAAGACCGAGGCCCCCGCGCCTAAGCCCGCGCCGGTCGTGAAGGCCGCGCCGCCGCCGGCCGCCAAGCCTGCGCCCGCCAAACCCGAGGCCAAAGCCGCTGCGCCGGCTCCCGCGCCCGCCGCCAAGGCGCCTGCCGGCGTCGCCGCCGTGCAGATCGGCGCCTTCTCCTCGCAGGCCCTGGCCGACAAGGGCTGGAGCGACGCCGCCGGCATCGCGCCCGGCGCCGCGGCAGGTAAAGGCAAGTTCGTCGAGAAGGTCGACAAGGACGGCAAGACGCTGTTCCGCACCCAGGTGACCGGCTTTGCCAGCCGCGCCGACGCCTCGGCGTTCTGCGACAAGCTGAAGGCCGCCGGGAAGGCCTGCTTCGTCAAGTGAGCACCACGGCAGCCATCCTCGGCTGTTCCGGCCCGATCCTCTTGGCCGAGGAGCGGACCTTCTTCCGGCGGGTGAAGCCCTGGGGCTTCATCCTGTTCAAGCGCAATGTCGAGACGCCGGATCAGGTTCGCGCGCTGGTGGACGCCCTGCGCGACACCGTGGGGCGACCTGACGCCCCTGTGCTGATCGACCAGGAAGGCGGGCGCGTTCAGCGCCTCGGCCCGCCGCACTGGGGCCGCTATCCGCCGGGCCGCGCCTTTGGCGACCTGAGCGGCAACGATCCCCTGGTGCGGCGTGAAATCACCCGGCTAGGCGCGCGCCTGATGGCGCATGACCTGGCGGCGCTCGGCATCAACGTCGACTGCGTGCCGGTGCTCGACGTGCCGGACCCCTCCGGGCACGAGATCATCGGCGACCGCGCCTACGGCAATACCGCCGAGGAGGTCGCCCTGCTGGGCCGGGCCGCCGCCGAGGGCTTGATCGCCGGCGGGGTGCTGCCGGTGATCAAGCACATCCCCGGCCACGGCCGCGCCATGGCCGACAGCCACCTGGAGTTGCCGATGGTGGACGCCAGCTTCGAAGACCTGGACAGCCGCGACTTCGCGCCGTTCCGTGTGCTCTCCGACATGCCCATGGCGATGACCGCGCATGTGATCTATTCCGCCATCGACAGGAAACGCCCGGCGACCACGTCCAGGAAGGTCATGCGCCGGGTGGTCCGCGGCGCGATCGGCTTCGACGGGCTGGTGATGAGCGACGATCTCTCCATGAAAGCGCTGAGCGGCGACTTCGCCGAGCGGGCCGCGACCAGCCGCGCGGCCGGCTGCGACGTGGTCCTGCACTGCAATGGCGACATGGCCGAGATGAAGCCGGTGGTGAAGGCCGCGGGCGAGCTGAAGGGCCGCGCGGCCGTGCGCGCCAAAGCCGCCTTGGCCAGGCTCGCCAAGACGCCGGAACCTTTCGACGCCGCCGAGGCCCGGGCGCGGTTCGATGCAGCCTTCGACGGGAGGTTCGCCGCATGATCCTACTTCGCCAAGGCTCCGAAGGATGAGCGGCGGTTTCCAGCCCAGCCTCGACTTCGCGGCCGCGGCCAACGCCGCCGAGGACGGCGAGGCCCTGATCGTCGACATCGACGGCTATGAAGGCCCGCTGCACGTCCTCCTGGCGCTCGCCCGCAGCCAGAAGGTCGACCTTCTGCAACTGTCGATCCTGAAGCTGGCCGAGCAGTACCTGGCCTTCGTTCAGCAGGCCCGCCGGGCGCAGTTCTCGCTGGCCGCCGACTATCTGGTGATGGCCTCGTGGCTCGCCTACCTGAAGTCGCGCCTGCTGCTGCCGAAGCCCGAACAGCCCAAGGGCGACGAGGCGCCGGCCGAGGAAATCGCCGCACGGTTGGCCTTCCGGCTGGCCAAGCTCGACGCCATGCGCGACGCCGCCGAGGGCCTGCGCACCCGCCCGCAACTTGGCCGCGACGTCTTTGACCGCGGCGACCCGCAGGCGATCAAGGTGGTCCCGTCCGGACGTATCGAGGGCGACCTTTACAGCCTGATGAGCGCCTACATCGCCCAGCGCACCAAGCAATCCAATCAAACCTACACGCCGGCCACGCCCAAGGCCTATCCGCTGGAGGAGGCGCGCGACCGCCTGCGCCGCCTGTTGCCGGAGCTCGACCGCTGGACCCCGCTGGCCGGCGTCGCGCCCATGGGGCCGCCGGGGCCGGGCGACGAGGGACGGCCCGGTCGGGCGTCCTTCCTGGCCTCGACCCTCTCGGCCAGCCTGGAGCTGGTGAAAGAGGGCGCGCTGGAGGCCCGGCAGTTGGAGGCCTTCGCCGATATCTATCTGCGGACCCGTAAGGCCGGCGCGGCGTGAGCGACCCGGCCGACACCGAGCGCGAGGTCGAGGCGCTGCTGTTCGCCGCCGCCGGCCCCTTGAGCGATGCGGACCTCGCCAAGCGCCTGCCGGAGGGCGCGGACGTGGCCGCCGCCATCGAGGCTCTGCAGGCGCGCTACGAGAGCCGGGGCGTCGAACTGGTCTGCGTGGCCGGGCGCTGGCGATTCCAGACGGCGCAGGACCTCGCCTGGCTGATGACCGATGAGCGCGACGAGCCGCGACGCCTCTCGAAAGCCGCCCAGGAGACCCTGGCGATCATCGCCTATCACCAGCCGGTCACCCGAGCCGAGATCGAGGCGGTGCGCGGCGTGCAGGCCAGCAAGGGCACGCTGGACGTGCTGCTGGAGCTGGGCCTCGTGCGGATGCGCGGCCGCCGCCGCACGCCGGGCCGGCCGATCACCTACGGCACGACCGACGCCTTCCTGGAGCACTACGGCCTGGCCAGCGTCGGCGATCTGCCCGGCGCGGCGGAGATGCGCGCCGCGGGCCTGCTGTCGCTGGACCTGCCCGCCGACTTCGCCGTGCCCGATCCCAATGCGCTGGGCGCCGACGAGGACCCGCTGGACCCCGGCGATGCGCCGGAATTCCACACGGACTACCTGGGCGAGGAGACGGCCTGATTGTCGCGTGGCGCGTCGTGACGAGACCGATTATATAGCCACTTAGCTGATGTCGCCGGGGGCGCGACGGGTTTGGAGTTTTCGACGCGATGGGCGCTCTTTCGATCTGGCACATTCTGGCGATCGTCGTCGTCGTGGCCCTGCTGTTCGGCGGGCGCGGGCGCATCTCCGGCATCATGGGCGATACAGCCAAGGGCATCAAAGCCTTCCGCGAGGGCCTGAAGGGCGAGGAAGAGGCGCACGAGGAAGAGCCGGCGCCGCCGGCCAAGCCGCTGCCGAAGACGGCCGCCAAATCGACCGCCAAGACGGCGTCCGCGACCCGCGCGAAGTCCAAGGCCTGAAGCCGTCTTTCAGACGCGTTTCCTCTGCGCCTGAAACCGCGCTAAGCCACCGCCATGTTTCCTGAAGGGCGCGTCTTCGAATTCCTGATCGCCGCGGTCGTGGCGCTCATTGTCGTGGGTCCGAAGGACCTGCCGGTCCTGCTGCGCAAGTTCGGGCAGTTCATGGCCCGCGTGCGCGCCATGGCCGCCGAGTTCCGCGCCAGCTTCGACGAGATGGCCCGCCAGTCGGAGCTCGACGAGTTGCGCAAGGAGGTTGAGGCCATGCGCCTGGGCCAGCTGGCCGACATGTCGACCCACGCGCCCGAGATGAACCAGACCTTCGACGAGATCAGCCAGGGCCTGTCGGACGTGGGCGTGCAGCTGAATTCGCCCGCCGCCTATCCCTACACGCCCGCGCAGACCGAGCACGTCGAGATGACGGAGCTCGCCAAGCCGAAACGGGTCCGCAAGACGCCGGCCAAGGGTGCGGCCGCAAAGACGGCTCCGAAGACCAAAGTCGCCGCGGCCAAGTCGGCTGCGCCGAAGAAGGCGGTCGCGGCCAAGACCCCTGCCGCCAAGGCCGTCCCGAAAGCGGCGGCCCCGAAGCCCGCCACTAAGGCCAAGCCAGCCGCGCCCAAGGCGGCCGCCGCCAAGCCGCGGACCCGCAAGGCGGCCGCCTCGTGAGCGACGCGCATGACGACGAGATCGAGGACTCGCGCGCGCCGCTGCTCGATCACCTGGTCGAGCTGCGCTCGCGGCTGATCACCTGCGTGATCGCGCTGTTCCTGGGGTTCGCCGTCTGCTTCGCCTTTTCGCAGCCTCTACTCGTCCTCATGGTGCATCCCTACACCATCGCTCAAGGCCTGGTGGCGGTGCGGGCCAAGGCTCCTCCCGAAGGTCTCGGCTTCATGGCGGGCCTCATCAACGCCTGGACGGGCGCGCAGGACATGTTCCTGGTCCTGATCGGCAAAAACGTGGCTCCCGTGGCGCCCGCGGCCACCGACTTGATCTCTACTGCGCCGCTGGAAATCTTCTTCACCAAGGTGAAGCTGGCTGCGGTGGGCGCCGTGGCGTTGAGCTTCCCGGTGCTGGGCCAGCAAATCTACGCCTTCGTGGCGCCGGGGCTCTACAAGAAGGAACGCCGCGCCTTCCTGCCATTCCTGATCGCTTCGCCCGTGCTGTTCGTGGCCGGAGCAGCGCTTGTCTACTTCATGATCCTGCCGTTCGTGATGTGGTTCGCCCTGCACCAGCAGATTGTCGACGGGCCGATCTCGGTGCGGCTGATGTCGAAGATCTCCGACTATTTCGACCTAGTGACGGCGCTGCTGCTGGCCTTCGGCCTCTGCTTCCAGCTCCCCGTGATCCTGGCCCTGCTCGGCATGGCCGGCCTGGTGACGTCCAAGATGCTGATGGCTGGTTGGCGCTACGCGGTCGTTGGCGTCGTCGTCGTGGCCGCGATCATCACCCCGCCGGACCCGATCAGCCAGATCCTGCTCTCGGTGCCGATCGTGGGGCTCTATTTCGTCTCGGTCGGGTGCGTGTGGCTCATCGAACTTCGCCGCAAGAAGGACGACACCGCGGCGGCGTGAGCCTTGGCCTGGGCGACAACGCGCTCTAGAGAAGCCGCTTCCGCCGCAACCTAGCGCCCTCGAACCCTAGCGACTGCCATGCACGATATCCGAACCCTGCGCGAAAACCCCGAGCCCTACGTCAAAGGCTGGGACGCGAAGGGGCTGTCCGGTTCGGCGCAGGTCGCCCAGATTCTGGACCTCGATACGAAGCTGCGCACCGCCCAGACCGGCTGGCAGACCGCCCAGGCCGAGCGCAACGACGCCTCCAAGAAGATCGGCCACGCCAAGGCTGCCAAGGACGAGACCGAGGCCCAGCGCCTGATGGCCCAGGTCGAGGCGCTGAAGGCGAAGCTGGACGCCGAGGGCGAGGCCGAGAAGGCCGCCGCCCAGGCGCTGAACGATCTGCTTGCCAGTCTGCCCAACATCCCCGCGCCGGACGTCCCACCGGGGGCGGACGAGCACGCCAACGTCGAGGTCCGCCGCTGGGGCGCCCCCTTCGCCATCGCTAGGCCGCGGGACCACGTCGACCTGGGCGAGGGGCTGGGCCTGATGGATTTCGAGGCCGCCGCGCGGATGAGCGGCGCCCGCTTCGTCGTGCTGAAGGGCGAACTGGCCCGGCTGGAGCGCGCGCTCGGTCAGTTCATGCTGGACGTCCAGACCCGCGAGCACGGCTATCTGGAGGTCTCGCCGCCCTTGATGGTCCGCACCGAGGCCATGTTTGGCACCGGGCAGATGCCGAAGTTCGGCGACGATCAGTTCATGGCGGTGCCGGGCCTGAATACCGCCGAGAGCTTCCGCACCGCGGAGGGGCCGATCGAGGCGCTGCCGGACGTCCGCTGGCTGATCCCCACCGCCGAGGTCTCGCTGACCAATCTGGTGCGCGAGCAGATCACCGCGGAGGAGGAACTGCCGCTGCGGCTCACCGCCTTGACGCCCAGCTTCCGCGCCGAGGCCGGCGCCTCGGGTCGCGACACCCGGGGCATGATCCGCCAGCACCAGTTCTACAAGGTCGAGCTGGTCTCGATCACCACGCCGGACCAGTCCGAAGCCGAGCACGAGCGGATGGTGGGTTGCGCCGAGGCCATCTTGAAGCGTCTGGAGCTGCCGTTCCGCACCATGCTGCTCTGCGCCGGCGACATGGGCTTCGGGGCCCGGAAGACCTACGACTTGGAGGTCTGGCTGCCGTCCGAGGGCCGCTACCGCGAGATCAGCTCCTGCTCCAACTGCGGGGACTTCCAAGCCCGGCGCATGGACGCGCGCACCAAATCGGCCGGCGAGAAGGGCACGCGGTTCGTCCATACGCTCAACGGCTCCGGCCTGGCGGTCGGCCGCACCCTGGTGGCGCTGATGGAGAACTACCAAGACGAGGACGGCCGCATCGCCATCCCGCAGGCCCTGCACCCCTATCTTCCGGGGCTCACGCACATTGGGGGCAAAGCGGCTTGAGGATCCTGCTGACCAACGACGACGGGATCCATGCCGAGGGGTTGACCGCGCTGGAGCGGATCGCGGCCAAGCTCTCGGACGACGTCTGGATCTGTGCGCCGGAGGCCGAGCGGTCGGGCGCCAGCCGCGCGCTGACGCTCACCGATCCGATCCGGGTGCGCGAATATGGCCCGCGGCGGTTCTCCACCAGCGGCACGCCCACGGACTGCGTGATGCTGGGGATCAGCGAGCTAGTGACGGGCAAGAAGCCCGATCTGGTGCTTTCCGGGGTCAACCGCGGCGTGAACCTGGCCGAGGACGTGACCATGTCCGGCACCGTGGCCGGCGCCATCGAGGCCATGGCCATGGGCGTGCCCGGGATCGCGCTGTCGCAGGGTGGCTTCTATGAGGGAGCCACAGGTTACGCCGCGGCCGAGGCCTTCGCGCCGGGGATCATCAAGCGGCTGCTGGAGGTGGGCTGGCCCTCCGACGTGATCATGAACCTGAATTTCCCCAACCGGCCGCTGGAGGAGATCACCGAGGTCGAGGTGACCCGCCAGGGCTTCCGCGACGCCCATGTGCGGATGGCCGAGAAGCGCACCGACCTGCGTGGCCGCGAATACTTCTGGGTGGGATACAGGCAGGAACGGTCGAAACCGGACGCAGGCACCGACCTTCGCGCCTTCTACGACGGCAAAATCTCCGTGACCCCGCTGCATATCGATCTCACCCACGCCGAGTCAGTGCACAAGCTTCGTGGCGTTCTGGGTGGGCCGCCGCCCCATGTTTGATCTCGCCAGGGCTTGAGAATGGCGAAGAAAGACGACGACACGGCTGAGACGCGGCTGGCCCGCCTGATCCTCGCCCTGCGATCGCAAGGGGTGAGCGAGCCCGCGGTGCTGGGCGCCATCGAGACCACGCCGCGCGAGGCCTTCACGCCAGACCTGTTCAAGGACCGCGCCTTCGAAGATAGCGCCCTGCCGATCGCCTGCGGCCAGACCATCAGCCAGCCGTTCATCGTCGGCCTGATGACCCAGGCGCTGAAGGTCGACAAGCGCGACCGGGTGCTGGAGATCGGCACCGGGTCCGGCTACCAGACCACGATCCTCTCCAAGCTCTCACGGCTGGTCTACACGGTGGAGCGCTATCGGACGCTGATGCGCGAGGCGGAGGCGCGGTTCAAGGCGCTGGGCCTGACCAACGTGATCACCCGCTTCGGCGATGGCGGCGAGGGCTGGCCCGAGCAGGCGCCGTTCGACCGCATTATGGTCACAGCCGCCGCGTCTGATGAGCCGACGGCCTTGCTGGCCCAATTGAAACCCAATGGCATATTGGTAGCGCCGATCGGCAAGGGGCCGGTGCAGAGCCTCAAGCGCTATACAGGCGACGGAAAAGGGGGGTTCACCATCGAGGCGCTGACCGACGTACGGTTCGTGCCCCTGCTCGACGGGGTGGCGAAAGAACTTTGACCAAGACAAGCAAGAGGCTTGCGGCGGCTTTGCGGGTTGGCGCGGTGGGGCCGGTTAACCCATCATCAACCGTGACGCCCCGACTCATGCCCAAATACAATCCGGAGCGGCGATGACGCATTTCCTGCAGCGATCGACCCTGATCCTTCTGGCCACGACCGTGCTTTGCACGGGGCCGGCGCTTGCCAAGACGGCGCATAAGGCCGCGGCGGACGCCGCGCCGACGGCGGCCAACGGCAAGATCGTGACGCTCAAGGGCGAACGAGGCGCCTATGTGGTCAAGAAGGGCGATACGCTCGAGAAGATCGCCGACAAGCTCGACACCACCGTCGCCGAGCTGATGAGCGCCAATGGCCTGAAGAAGACCTCGGTCCTGCAACCGGGCGACGTCGTCAAGGGCCCGCCCGTCACCAAGAAGGCCTATGTGGTGGCCAAGGGCGACACGGTCTTCTCGATCGCCAAGCGCTTCCACGTCAGCGTCGACGAGCTGCGTCAGGAAAACGACCTCACGGCCAAGACCTCGATCCGGCCGGGCCAGCAGATCCGCCTCCCGGCGGACTACAAGGCGCCCGCCGTCGAGGCCGCCGACGACCAGCCGGACGACAAGGCCGCCGACGCTACGGCCTCCAAGGGCGCCAAGGGCCGTAAGGGCAAAGGCGCCGCCGAGCCGGCGGAGAGCAGCGGCGCCGCGCCGGACCGCTCCGCCCAGGGCACGGTAGTCACTCGCGAAGCCAAGGGTGAGAGCTACAAGGTCAAGAAGGGCGACACGATCGCCAAGGCCGCCGACAAGCTCGACACCGATGTCGGGACGCTGAAGCGCCTGAACCATCTGAAAGGCAATGCGGTGCACGCCGGACAGGTGCTGCGCGGCCCGAGCTTCGCCGAGCATTTCTACACCGCCCAGCCCGGCGATACGCTCGCCAGTATCGCCCAGCGGTTCGGGGTCAGCGTCGCCAGCCTGCGCGCCGAGAACGAGCTCTCCAAGCGAGTGCTGTCGGTGAAGTCGGGTCAGAAGGTCTTCCTGCCGGACGGCTATCACGATCGGAACGCCCCGGCCGAATTGCGCCCGTCGATCCGCTATCCGCAGCCCTATGTCCCTGGCGGCCGCGAAGAGCCGACCCTGCCGGCCCATCCGATTCCCTACGCGCCGCCCGGCGGCCAGGCTCCGCCCTCGGTGACGCCCTCAACGCCCGGGCCGACGGACGCGCAGATCTCGCAGATGGGCAAGGGGCGCTTTACCTGGCCGATCACCGGGGCGATCCTCTCGGACTTCGGCCCCAAGACCGGCGGCCAGCGCAACGACGGCATCAACATCCAGGCCGAGGCCGGCGCGCCGGTGCGCGCCTCCGCCGACGGCGACGTGGTCTATGCCGGCGATCAGGTCCCGGGCTTCGGCAACCTGGTGCTGATCAAGCACGCCGACGGCTGGGCCACGGTCTATGCGCACCTCTCGCGCATCGACGTGAAGAACCAGCAGAAGGTCACTCAGGGCCAGCAGGTCGGCCAAGCCGGCAATACGGGCGGCGTGCCGGAGCCGCAGGTCCACTTCGAAGTGCGCTACACTCCAAGCCCGACGGACCGCGCCCGCTCGATCGACCCGAAGCTGGTCCTGCCGCCGAAGAACTAGAGCGGCAGGGGTTTCCCGAGCTCGCCCGCCAGGTCGCGGATGAACTGCCAGGCGACGCGGCCTGACCGCGCGCCGCGCAGCTGCGCCCACTGGAGCGCGCGGCGGTCCAGATCGGCCGCCTTCAGGCCATAGCGCTTTGCATAGCCCTGCACGGCGGCCAGGTAGGTCGCCTGGTCCATGGGCGGGAAGCCGATCCACAGGCCGAAGCGGTCGGAGACGCTGACCTCCTCCTCGGCGTCCTCGGCGGCGGCGACCAGGCCGCGGTCCTCTTGGTGACCGCGCGGCATCAGGTGGCGGCGGTTGGAGGTGGCGGCGAACAGCACATTGGCCGGCGGCCCGCTGACGCCGCCTTCCAGCGCTGACTTCAAGGCCTTGGCGGCGTCCGCGCCCTCCTCGAAGGATAGGTCGTCACAGAGCACCACGAACCGTTCGGACCGCGCGCGCAGGACGTCGAACAGGGCGGGGAGCTGCGTGACCTGATCGCGGTCCACCTCGACCAGCTTCAGATCGGCGGACTTGGTCGACACATCCATGAAGGCCGCCTTGGCGAGTGAGCTCTTGCCCGTACCGCGTACGCCCCAGAGCAGGGCGTGGTTGTAGGGCAGCCCTGCGGCGAAGCGCTGCAGGTTCTCGACGAACCGTTCCTTCTGCCGGTCGACGCCCACCAGGGCGGCCAAGGGCAGGGGATAGTCCGGCGCGGCGTGGAAGCCGCCGGTCACAGGGTCGTGGCGGAAGAGGCGCGCGGTCGCGAACGCCGGCTCAGCCGCCTTTGTGGGCGCCAGGCGGTCCAGGGCGTCGGCGATCCGCGCCAGCACGGGGTCCAACTCATGTGTCATCGTTGCGACGCTTAACCCGGCCTCCGGCGGCGTTCCATTGCAAATCGGAGGCGCAGCGCATAGCTTCCGCCGACTTCGAGCGGGGGTCTCCAAAAGACCGCCGCCGCACTGTTTTCCGGAGAGTCCATGTTCGCGACCCCAGCCTATGCTCAAGCCCTCGGCGGCGGCGCCCTTGGTGGCGGCGGTCCTATGGACATGCTGGTCCAGTTCCTGCCGCTCGTCGGCCTGGTTGTCCTCTTCTACTTCCTGATGATCCGTCCGCAGCAGCAGCGCATGAAGAAGCACCAGGAGATGCTGGGCGGCCTGAAGCGCGGCGACAATGTGATCCTGTCGTCGGGCGTGCATGGCAAGATCGTGCGCGTCGAAGACGCCGACGTGGGCGTCGAGATCGCGACCGGCGTCACCGTCAAGGTGCGCAAGGGGATGATCTCCGAGGTGCAGGCGCGCGGAACGCCGGCCCCGGCTAACGACGCCAAGACCTGAAGAGCGTCTTCCCCTCATGATGAACCTTGCCCGCTGGAAGGTGATCGTCGTCGTCCTGGCGACGGTGTTCGGCCTCCTGTTCACCCTGCCGAACCTGCTGCCCGCCAAGGTCCGCGACAGTCTGCCGGCCTTCATGCCGCACTCGACGCTGCACCTGGGCCTGGACCTGCAGGGCGGTTCGGACCTGCTCTATTCGGTGGATAGCGCCGCGCTGCGGACCGAGCGCCTCACGAACATGGCCGAGGACATCCGCACCACTTTCCGCGACAAGAATATCGCCTTCACCGACTTGGCGGTCACCAATGGCGAGATCGGGGTTCGCGTCACCGATCCGGCCCAGGTCACCGCCGCGGCCAACGCCTTGCGCGGCACCATCGGCGCGCCTCTCGCCGGCACCACGGGCGGACGAGACGTCACCGTCTCCACCCTGGCCGACCAGCGCATCCGGGTCGCCTTCGTGCCGGAGGCCTTCGATGCGGAGGTCTCCCGCGCCGTGGAGCAGAACATCGAGGTGATCCGTCGCCGGATCGACCAGATGGGCACCAAGGAGCCGGACATCTCCCGTCGCGGCAAGGACCGCATCGACATCCAGGCGGCCGGCGAGAACGACCCCGAGCGGCTGAAGAACGTGATCGGCCAGACTGCGAAGCTCACCTTCCAGATGGTCGATGAGCAGGCCTCGCCGGAAGACCTCGCCGCCGGCCGCATCCCGCCGGGCGACGAAGTGATCCCGTCCACCGATGGCATCCAGCCGCAGTACCTGGTCAAGAAGCGCGCCCCGATCACCGGCGAGATGCTGACCAACGCGCAGCCCGGCTTCGATCAGCAGGGCGGGCTCGGCGCCCTGGTTCAATTCCGGATGAACTCGGTGGGCTCGACCCGCTTCGCCGACATCACCCGCAACAACATCGGCAAGCGCTTCGCCATCGTCCTCGACAAGAAGGTGATCTCGGCCCCGGTCATCAATGGGGTGATCCCGAGCGGATCGGGCCAGATCACCGGCCACTTCACCACCGAAAGCGCCAACGACCTGTCCGTCCTGCTGCGCGCCGGCGCGCTGCCGGCGCCGATGAAGGTCGAGGAGCAGCGGACGGTGGGCGCTGAACTGGGGGCCGACGCCGTCAAGGCCGGCACCACCTCCGCTGTCGTCGGCCTGGTCGCCACCATGGTCTTCATGTTGCTGATCTACGGCGGCCTGTTCGGCGGCATCTCGCTGATCGCGCTGGCGGTCAACGCCCTGATGATCATCGGGGTGATGAGTTTCACCCAAGCGACCCTGACGCTGCCCGGCATCGCAGGCCTGATCCTGACGCTGGCCGTGGCCGTCGACGCCAATGTGCTGATCTATGAGCGGATGCGCGACGAACTGCGCGCCGGGCGCAGCCTGATCGCCTCGATGGAGGCGGGCTTCGCCCGCGCCTGGGGCACCATCTTCGACGCCAACATGACCCACATGTTCTCGGCGGCGATCATGTTCAACATCGGCTCGGGCCCGGTGAAGGGCTTTGCCTGGACACTCTCCATCGGCGTGCTCACCACGGTGTTCTCCGCCGTACTCGTCACCCAAGTTCTTCTGGCCTGGTGGTTCAAAGCCACCCGTCCGAAGACCCTGCCGATCGCTTAGGAGGCCTGGAAAATGAGCTTCTGGCCCCTGATCAAGGTCCTTCCCGTCCGCACCCACTTCCGGTTTGTGCGGTTGGCCCGCGTGTTCGCCACCCTCTCGGTGCTGGCGATCATCGGCTCGCTGTTCCTGACCCTCTATCCGTTCAAGCCGCCGTGCGGCGGCCTCGCCTGCGGCATCGACTTCAAGGGCGGCACGGTGATGGAGATCTCCTCCGCGCCGACCGCCATCGATCCCGCCAAGGTCCACGCGGCCCTGGAGGGGATGGGCGTCACCGACATCAGCGTCCAGACCCTGGGCGCGCCGTCCTCGGCCATGGTCCGTTTCCAGGCCGCGCCGGGCGCGGACATCAGCGCCACGGTCACCCAGGTTCAGAACAAGCTCACCGCCACGCTCGGCAAGGTGAAGTTCGTCTCCACCGATGTGGTCGGCCCGAAGGTCTCCGGCGAGCTGCTCTCGTCGGGCCTGCTGGGTCTTGGCCTCGCGATCCTGGCGATGCTGCTCTACATCTGGTTCCGGTTCGAACTGCAGTTCGGCCTGGGCGCGGTCGCGGCGCTGTTCCACGACGTCTTCCTGACCTTCGGGATGATCGCGGTCCTGCGGATCGAGTTCGACCTGCGCTCGGTGGCCGCCATCCTGACGATCATCGGCTATTCGATGAACGACACGGTCGTGGTGTTCGACCGGTTCCGCGAGAACCTGCGCAAGTACAAGTCCATGCCGCTGGGCGAGGTGATCGACATGTCGATCAACGAGATGCTGACCCGGACAATCATCACCAGCATGACCGCGGTCCTGGCCCTGGTGGCGCTGGCCCTGTTCGGCGGGCCGACGCTCTATGGGCTTTCGGTGATCATGTTGTTCGGCATCGCCATCGGCACCTATTCGTCGATCTACATCGCCGCCCCCGTGATCATGCTCTGGGGCGTCAAGCGCGGCGGCGCCGACGAGCCGGCCGAGCCGCTGAAGCCGCAGACCGTCCGCTAGGGGCGCAGCGCCCGTGGCCCGCGACGCGCCCTCCATCGACGCCTATGGCGACGGCGGCTTCCGCCTGTCCGGCGAGCGGCACGAGGGATCGCTGCTGATCGTCGGTGACAAGGCGCAGGCCTGGCCGGTGAGGAGCCTCGCCGAGCTCACCCTGGAGTCGCTCGCGCCGGTGTTCGAGGCCGGCCGCGCCGAGGTGGAATTCCTGCTGCTCGGCGTGGGCGCGCGCAACGCCCAGCCGCCGCGGGCGATCCGCGAGGCGCTGCTGGCCGCCGGCATGGGCCTGGAGTTCATGGACACGCCCGCCGCCGCCAAACTCTACAATGTGCTGACCTCGGAAGGCCGGCGACTGGCGCTCGCGCTGATCGCCGTCTGATCCGGTTTCCGCCTGCGTCAAAACGCCCTATACCTGACCGTCAGGGTAGGAATCGCGAGGGCTCACCAATGGCTGGACTACTTTCCAACTTCCGCAACACCTTCATTGTCGGCTTCCTGCTGGCGGTGGTGATGATCGTCGCCTACGCCACGGGGCCTCAAGGCGCCGGGCCGGCCTTCATCCAAGCCGTCATGCGCTGGATGCACGTGTTCTTCGGCATCCTTTGGATCGGGCTCTTGTACTATTTCAACTTCGTCCAGATCCGCGTGATGCCGCAGGTCCCCGCCGAGCTGAAGCCCGGCGTCTCCAAATACATCGCGCCTGAGGCGCTGTTCTGGTTCCGCTGGTCGGCGCTGGCGACGGTGATCATGGGCCTGGCGATCGCCGGGAGCCGCGGCTACATCGTCCAGACGCTGAGCTTTGGCCTGGTCGGGACCAGCGATCCCTCTAGCCACAAGCAGTACGCCCTGCTGGGCCTGGGCATGTGGCTGGGCATCATCATGATGCTGAACGTGTGGGGCATCATCTGGCCGAACCAGAAGCGCGCCCTGGGCCTCGTCGAGGCGGACGCCGACACCAAGGCCAAGGCGGCGCGGATGGCCATGCTGGGCTCGCGCACCAACCTAATGCTGTCGCTGCCGATGCTGGTGGCCATGACTATGTCGCAGACCGTCTTCGGCTGACGGCGGCGATTTCTGACGTCGGGAAGGCCCGCCTTAACCGGCGGGCCTTTTCAATAGGGGCCATGTCGATGACCCAGATGAGCGAACCGGAAGCTCCGAGCGCCGAGGCCGGCGATCTCGACGCCATGATCCGCCGCGTCGATCCCGACCGCTGGCTGTCCAGCCGGTTCATCGGCGGCGTCGAGGTCCGCGCGGACGTGGTGGCCATCTACGCCTTCGACAACGAACTGGCCCGCGCGCCGAAGGTGGCGTCCAACGCCCTGCTGGGCGAGATGCGCCTGACCTGGTGGCGCGAGGCGCTGGAGGAGATCTTCGAGGGCCGCCCGGTGCGGCATCACCCCGCCGTCCAGGCGCTGGCGCGGGCGGTGGAGCGCCGCGGCCTGGTGCGGGCGGACCTTGAGACCCTGATCGACGCGCGCTACCGCGAACTCGACCCCGAGCCGATGAACGAGGCCGACGTCCTCGACTGGGCCCGCGACACCGGAGGCATGACGGCCCAGTTGGCCGCCCAGGTCCTGGACCCGAAGACCGAGGCCAAGATGGCGCTGGCCGGCGGCTCGGCCTGGGCGCTGGGCAAGCGGCTCGCCGTGAGTCCGGAACTGCGTCCCACGTTCCTGAAGGTGATCCACGCCGCGCGCAGCGCCTCTCGCGCGCTCAGCGTCGCGGCCTTCCCGGCGATCGCCCACGCCGCCCTGGCCGGTCGGCCCTCGACCAACGACTTCGCCCGCAGGCTGCGCCTGACCATCGCCGTGGCTCGGGGGCGGATCTAGCCAGCCGTCACGCGGCCGGCGAGATGCCGCTTGCCAATCGGCGACCGTCCGCCAAGCTTCGCCGACGAGGCAGCCCGTCGAGAGGCCGCCCTCAGGGATGGGAGGCTTCGCGTGTTCAAGCAGCTTCTGACGCCGGTCGGCGACAGCTTGCCGTTGTCGTTCCTGGTCGCGGCCCTGCCGATCCTCACGGTCCTGTTGCTGCTGGGCGTCCTTCGCCGACCCGCCTGGCAGGCGTCACTGGGCGGGCTCGCCGTGGGACTGGTGACCGCGATCATGGTCTGGAAGTTGCCCGCGACCCTGGCGCTGAGCGCGGTCGCCAACGGGGCGGTGTTCGCCCTCTGGCCGGTGATGTGGATCGTTCTGGCCGCCCTACTGGTCTACAACATCGCAGTGGTCTCGGGGCGCTTTGACGCCTTCCGATCCTGGCTGCTGACCAACGTGCCGAACGACCGGCGGATCGTGCTGATCGTGATCGGCTTCTGCTTCGGCGCGCTGCTGGAGGGCGTGGCCGGCTTCGGGACGCCGGTGGCGATCACCGGGTCGCTGCTGATCCTTGTTGGATTTCCGGCGATGGATGCTCTGGTCCTGGTGCTGATCTTCGACACCGCTCCGGTCGCCTT
This sequence comes from Phenylobacterium sp., assembly GCF_036264965.1. Taxonomy (GTDB): domain Bacteria; phylum Pseudomonadota; class Alphaproteobacteria; order Caulobacterales; family Caulobacteraceae; genus Phenylobacterium. Next base: position 106,262 of record NZ_DATAPY010000039.1, on the reverse strand, counting down.
CGGCGCCTTGGGAGCGCCCGTGACCGTGCTGGGCTCGGTGACCGGCCTGCCGGTCCACGCGCTCGCCGCGATGATCGGCCGGCAGTTGCCCGTGATGGCGGCGATCCTGCCGTTCTACGTCATGGGGCTCTATGGCGGCTGGCGCTCAATCCGGGCGCTATGGCCTGTGCTGCTGGTGGCGGGCTTAAGCTTCGCGGCAGGCCAGTTCGCGGCCTCCAACTACATCGACTACACGCTCACCGACGTGCTTGCGTCACTGTTTTCGCTGCTGGTGACCCTGGCCTTCCTGCGGGTCTGGCGCCCGGCGCCCGACCCAGCCTTTGCGATCCAGGACGAGGCGGCGCTGGAAGCTCGGCCGGCCGGTGCGCCGCCGGCCTGGCAGGGCTGGCTGCCCTGGGCGATCATCTCGGCGACGGTGGTGCTGTGGACCATCTTCAAGGTCGCCAATTTCGGCCAGCAGAACATCCACTGGCCTGCGCTGGACAAGGCGATTTCGATCACCCTCTACCATGATAAGCCCTACGCCGCCGTCTGGACGTTCCAACCCCTGGCCACGGGCACCGCGATCCTGCTGGCGGCGATCCTCACCGCCGCGGCGGTTAGGCTTTCGCCGGCCGCCTTCTTCGGCTGCGCCGTGCAAACGGTGCGGCAGGCGTGGAAAGCGGTGGTGACGGTGATGCTGATCGTGGGCCTGGCCTATCTGATGAACTACTCGGGCCTGGCCTACACGCTCGGCCTGGGCGCGGCGTCCACGGGACATGCCTTCGTGCTGCTGTCGCCGTTCCTCGGTTGGGTGGCGGTGATGCTCTCGGGCAGCGACACGTCAGGCAACGCGCTCTTCGGCAATCTGCAGGTCGTCGCCGCCAATCAGCTGCACCTGAGCCCGGTGCTGTTCGCCGCTACCAATTCTTCAGGCGGGGTAATGGGCAAGATGATTTCGCCGCAGAATATCGCCACTGGCGTCTCGGTGACCGGCCTGACCGGGCAAGAGGGCCGGATCTTCGCACGCACCTTCCCGCACAGCATCGTGCTGACGGTGATCCTGGGCGCCTTGGTGGCCGCCCAGCAGTTCCTGATCCCCTGGATCATCCCGGCGCACTAGGGCGCGGTTGCGGCTACTCCGCCGCCAGGGCCGGCGCGCCAGCGATCCAGCCGTCCAGGTCCACCAGCGCCCGCTCACCCACCAGCCGCTTCTTGGCCCGGCCACGTTCCTTGTGCGGCAGGCGTTTGCCGTCGGCGCCGTGCTTGGGGCCCTCCAGGGGCGGCAGCAGGCCATAGTTGATATTCATCGGCTGGAACGAGCCCGCGCGCCCATTCTGCGGACCTTCCAGGTGCCCGCCGGTGATGTGGCCGATCAGCGCCCCCAGAGCCGTCGTGGCCGGCGGCGGCGTGACGGCGTGGCCCAGGCGCTCGGCGGCGGCGAAACGGCCGGCCAGCAGGCCCACCGCGGCGCTTTCCACATAGCCCTCGACGCCGGTCACCTGGCCGGCGAAGCGCAGGCGCGGGGCGGCCTTGAGGCGCAGGCTCCCATCGAGCAGCCGCGGCGAGTTCAGGAACGTGTTGCGGTGCAGGCCGCCCAGGCGCGCGAACACCGCCTTCTCGAGGCCCGGGATCGTCCGGAAGACCTCGGTCTGGGCGCTGTGCTTCAGCTTGGTCTGGAAACCCACCATGTTCCACAGCGTGCCCAGCGCATTGTCCTGCCGCAGCTGGACGATGGCCCAGGCCTTCTCGGTGGGCTTGTGGGCGTTGGTCAGGCCCACCGGCTTCATCGGCCCGTGGCGCAGGGTCTCGCGGCCGCGCTCGGCCATCACCTCAATGGGCAGGCAGCCGTCGAAGTAAGGGACGTGCTCCCAGTCCTTGAACTCCGACTTCGGCCCGGCCAGCAGGGCGTCGATGAAGGCCTCGTACTGGTCGCGATCCATCGGGCAGTTGATATAGGCGGCCGCGTCGCCGCCGGGGCCTTCCTTGTCGTAGCGCGACTGGCGCCAGACCACGTCGAAGTCGATGCTCTCCAAGTATACGATGGGCGCGATGGCGTCGAAGAACGACAGTTCACCCTCGCCGGTCAGGTCGAGGATGGCCGCCGACAGGGCGGGCGAGGTGAGGGGCCCGGTCGCCACGATCACGCTGTCCCAGTCGGCGGGCGGCAGGCCGGCGACCTCCTCGCGGGCGATGGTCACCAGCGGATGAGCCTCCAGACGCGCCGTCACCGCCTCGGCGAAGCCGTCGCGGTCGACGGCGAGCGCGCCGCCGGCCGGCACCTGGTGGGCGTCGCCACAGCTGAGGATAATTGAGCCCAGCCGGCGCATCTCGGCGTGCAGCAGCCCGACCGCATTTCCGGTCCAGTCATCGGCGCGGAAGGAGTTGGAGCAGACCAGCTCCGCGAGCCGGTCGGTCTGGTGCGCGTCGGTGCCGCGCACCGGGCGCATCTCGTGCAGCACCACGGGCACGCCCGCCTCAGCGATCTGCCAGGCGGCCTCCGAGCCCGCCAGGCCGCCGCCCACCACATGTACAGGCTCTGGTTTCATGCGTGGCTAACTAGCAACGATCCGCGCGGATCGCGAGCGGGGCCTTGCAGGTGGGGGTCGTCAGCCCCAACCTTGCATCTAAAGGGGGGCCGACTCGTTTTCCTACGTTGTGGGGTCGGGCCTGTAGGGACGAGGATGGCGGGCTTTTCAGCCTCAGACGCTGCGCTAGAGGGATTTCGGGTCACGCGGGAGAATCCACGGGCGTTCGGCGCGTGGGTGATCGTTTCGTTCGTGGTGAGCGTGATCGCGTCGATCAGCACGGTGTTCATGCCGGCCAACGTCCGGCATGGCCTCGAGACCATGAGCGCCAGCGACACACCCACGGCGGGGCAGTTTCTCGACGCCCTGATCGTCGTGGCTCCGATCCTGTTCCTGGGGCTCGCGGTGCAGTGCATCATGGCCGCGGCGGTCTATCGGCTGATCTTCCGCCATGATGACACCCGCTTCGGCTACATTCGGCTGGGCGCCGACGAACTGCGGCTCATGGGGCTGACGCTGATCTATGTCGGCCTGACGATCTGCCTGGTGGTCGGTCTGACCATCGCCTCGGCCATCATCACGGCCCTGGCCTCCGTCGCCGGGGCCACGGTCGCGGACTTCGTGGGCGCGGCGACCTCGCTGTTCTCCTTCGGCCTGGTGATCTTCGTGCTGGTTCGGCTGTCGCTGGCGCCGGTGGCGACCTTCGCCGAGCGACGCCTGGCGATCTTCGAGTCCTGGCGACTCACCCACGGGCAGTTCTGGCGTCTGCTGGGCGCCTATGTCCTGGCGATCGCCTGCATCGCGGTGATCGGCCTGCTGTTGATCGTGGTCTTCACCGGCGTGGCCGGCGTGGTCGTCCTGCTGACCGGCGGCCAGCTCTCGGACATCCGCGGCATCTTCAACGCGGATGAGACCTCGCTGCGCAGCTATCTGAGCATCGGCGTGATCGCCTACACCGTGGTCTCCAGCGTGTTCAGCGCGCTCTACAACGCCGTGATCGCCGCGCCGGGCGCGGTGGCCTATCAGCACCTGCACGGTTGGCCCCCGGCCCAACCGCTGACCGCCCAGCCCGAGGCGGGCTGAGCGTCCCGACCGTGACCCGCTTTTCCGCCAGCGACGCGGCCCTGGAGGGGTTCCAGGTGATCCGCAACCACTGGCGCGTGGTCCTGGGCTGGGCCGGCTTCAACCTGCTGGCCATCTTCGCCGTGGTGATCGTCTTCATCCTGGTGGGCGTGACCGCGGTGACGGTGGTCGGCGGCGACCCCGGGCAGATCGGCCAGACCGTCGGCGGACCGATCGTCGGGATCGCGACCCTCGTCGTCCAGCTGATGATCGGCACGGCGCTGTTCCGCGCGATCTTCCGGCCGGAGGAGCGGGGCTTCCTCTATCTGCGGTTCGGCCCGGATGAACTGCGCGCCGTCGGCGCGAGCCTGGTCCTGGGACTGGGCGTCGGCGCCCTGGCGCTGGCGGCCGTGGCTCTGGCGCGGGCCGTTCGACCGGTCGGCAGCGCCGGGCCGGTCGTCGTCGGCCTGGCGGCGATCTGCGTAGGGGTCTGGCTCGGCCTGCGCCTGGGCTTCGTCCTGCCGATCTGCGTCGCCGAGCGTCGGATCGACTTTGCGCGATCTTGGCGGCTGACGCGCGGGCAGGGCTGGGCCCTGCTCGGCATGACGGCGCTGTGCGGGTGCCTGGGGCTGCTGGTGAGCGTCCTGGTCTGGGGCCTGTTCTTCCTGCTGACCCTGGCCGTGGTCGGTTTCCGGGAACTCGGCGATCTGGCCGGACCGGAGGGTTTCCGCAACCATCCCGGCCTCTTCCTACTGCAGGCGATCGCGCCCTTCGTGTTCGGCCCCTTCGCGATCGCCATCGGCTGGACGCCCTGGGCCGCGGCCTACAAGGCCCTGACCGCCGAGGCTCCCGCGGCTTAAGCGGTGGCGCTGGGCCGGGCCGAGGCGCGGCCGTGCCAGGCCTTCAGGTGCTCGTACTCGTCCTCCAGCGGCAGGCCGATCCAGCCGGCGAAATCGACGGTGGTCAGCAGGCAGATGTCGGCCATCGAGAAACGCTCGCCCGTGAGCCAGGTCTTCCCCTCCAGCTCGCGGTTGAGATAGCGCTGGGCGCCCTTGTAGGTCTCCTTGTTGCTTTCCCCGAAGTCCTTGAACTGGGTCAGCAGGGCGGCCGTGCGCGGGTGGGCGTGGCGCCAGAAATTGCCCACCGGCATCATCACCGTGAACTCGGTGCGGCGCACCCACATGTCGACCAGGGCCATCTCCACAGGCGTTGTCCCGAACATCGGCGGGTCCGGCTGGGTCTCGTCGAAGTAGCGGCAGATGGCGACGGTCTCGGCGATGCAGGTCCCGTCGTCCAGCTCCAGCGCCGGCAGCTGGCCCATGGAGTTCTTGGCCCGGAACTCCGGCGACTTGTGCTCGCGCTTCATCATGTCAACGCGGGTTTCGGGCAGTTCGATGCCCTTTTCCGCCAGGAAGATGCGCACCCGGCGCGGATTGGGGGCCGGATTCGGCGCGCCGTAGAGGATCATGAATTGGTGCTCCCTAGGATTGAATCCCTCCTCTTTAGGGGAGGGTGGATGGCGCGCAGCGCCGGACGGGTGGGGGTCTCGCGTTCAAGCGCGACGTTCAGTCACTAGGCTTTCCTCTTACCGAAGGCCGAGCTTCCAACGCCAGCACGATCGCGTCCATCACGCTGTCGATGTCCGTCCGAACAGCCGAGTTCGAGAATCGCATCACCAGATAGCCGGCGCGCTTCAGCACCACATCGCGGACGCCATCGTGCTCTGCTTGCAGGGGATCGTTGTGCTGCCCGCCGTCCACCTCGACCACAAGCAAGTGATCGATACAGACGAAGTCGAGATAGTAGCCGTGGAAGGGGCGCTGCCGGCGGAAGTGGAATCCTTGCGCGTGCAGGCGCTTGAGCCGGGCCCGCAGCCAGACTTCGGGTTCGGTCATGTTGTTGCGAAGGCGGCGCGCTCTCGCGGTTGGCGTTGTGACCAGTCGTGATTCCCCCACCCTGGCCGCTTCGCGGCCTATCCCTCCCCTAAAGAGCAGGGCTATCGCATGTGAGTCATGAGCCGCATGAGTTCTTGATCGTCCCACCTGGCTTTGAGTCGTTTGTGGGAGAGGGGGATCTTGGCGGGGTCGGCTCTGAGGACATTGAGGGCCATTCGTCTGAGGGCGGCGAGGGTGGCGGGGGCGTTGTCCTTGCGGCTGCGGGTTTGGTCTTCAGCCATCAGGACGTCGAGCTGCCAGTGCAGGCTGTTCTCGATCTGCCAGTGGGTCCTGGCCGCGCGCAGGGCCTCGGCCGGGGTGATGCGCCGGGAGAGGGCGTAGGCGCACACCTCATGGGTGGTGTTGGCGCCGACGGTGCGCCAGCGCTCGATGCGGGCGACGGCGACGAGGTCCACCAGGGCGTTCTTGCCGGGGCTCTGGCGGAACGGGATGACGAAGCAGCGTCGCACCTCGTCGCGGTCGTGATCCTCGTCGTGGGTCTCGGCGATGGCGGTCCTGGGGTTGGCGGCGGCCTTGTCGAGGGCGGCGCGGGCCTCGGCGGCCAGCTTGGACTGGTTGCCCTTGATGGCCAGGAGGTAATGGCCGCCCCGCTCGCGTACGGTCTGGGTCAGCCTGCGATGGCAGTGCAAGGCGTCGCCGCTGACCAGCCGGCCATCGAGGGACAGCAGTTGCAGCGCCGCGATCGCCGCCTCGGCCTCGCCGCCGGCGCCGGCCACCGCCTGGGCGAGGCTCAGGAAGCTCTCGCAGTCGAACACCGTGACCACCAGCGGGGGCATGTGGGCGCGGCCCTTCTCATAGGCCCGCCGCAGGCTCTTGCCGTCGATAGCCAGCTGGCCGGCGCTATCCTGGCGCGCTTGCAGCCCGAAGGCCGCCATCAGGCGCTGGAACGCGGTGTTGAACGCCGCCGGGTCCAAGGCGCGGAACACCCGGCTGAAGGTGTCATGGCTGGGCGCGCCCTCCTTCAGCGGAACGAACTGACGCAAAAGCTCAAGCCGCGCCTCGGCGAAGATCGCCATCTCCGTGCAATGCGTCGCTCCGCACAGCATCGCCGCAAAGGCGACGAACAAAATGTCCGTCAGATCATGCTGGGCGTTGTAACGGCGCGGGTCGGGTATCTCACCCAGGATCTCAACAACCGGCATCCGGGCTCCACATCTCTGCAAAGCCCACAAAGAATCCAACACGATCCCAGCCGCAACACCTTCAGCTACTCACATGCGATTCCCCTGCCCTAAAGAGGAGGGATGTTTACGCGCTGACCGCCGTCTTCGCCGGCTTCGACTTCGCCGCCTGGGCGCGCCGGCGTCCGGCCTGGCGTTCCAGCAGTTCGGCCAGGTAGCGGCCGGTCCAGCTCTTGGTGTTTCCGGCCACCTGCTCGGGCGTGCCGGTGGCGACGATCTCGCCGCCGCCGTCGCCGCCTTCGGGGCCGAAGTCGACGATCCAGTCGGCGGTCTTCACGACGTCGAGGTTGTGCTCGATGACGACCACCGTATTGCCCTGGTCGACCAGCTCATGGAGCACCTCCAGGAGCTTCTTGGTGTCCTCGAAGTGCAGGCCGGTGGTCGGTTCGTCGAGGATGTAGAGGGTCTTGCCGGTGGCCCGGCGCGATAGTTCCTTCGAGAGCTTCACCCGCTGCGCCTCGCCGCCGGATAGCGTGGTCGAGGACTGGCCGACCTTGACGTAGCCGAGACCCACACGTTTCAGCGTCTGCATCTTCTCGCGCAGCACCGGCACGGCCTTGAAGAACTCCGCCGCCTCATCGACCGTCATATCAAGAACATCGGATATGCTCTTGCCCTTGAAGAGGATTTCCAGAGTCTCGCGGTTGTAGCGCCGGCCGTGGCAGACGTCGCAAGTGACATAGACGTCGGGCAGGAAGTGCATCTCGATCTTGATCAGGCCATCGCCCTGGCAGGCCTCGCAGCGGCCGCCCTTGACGTTGAAGCTGAACCGGCCGGGGCCGTAGCCGCGGGCCTTGGCCTCCGGCAGGCCCGCGAACCAGTCGCGGATCGGCTGGAAGGCGCCGGTATAGGTCGCCGGGTTCGACCGCGGGGTGCGCCCGATCGGCGACTGGTCGATGTCGATGACCTTGTCGAACAGCTCCAGCCCCTCGATCCGCTCATAGGGCGCGGGCGCGTCGGAGGCGTTGTGCAGTCTTCGCGCGGCGGCCTTGTAGAGGGTCTCGACGGTGAAGGTCGATTTGCCGCCGCCGGAGACGCCGGTGATGCAGGTGAAGGTGCCTTGCGGGATCTCGGCGGTGACTTTCTTCAGATTGTTGCCGGTGGCGCCGATGACACGCAGGACGTTCTTCTTGGAGATCGGCCGCCGTTCCGCCGGCACCTCGATCTCGCGCGCGCCGGAAAGATACTGACCGGTAATGCTCCTGGGCTCGGCCATGATGTCTTCGGCCGTGCCCTCGGCGATGATCTCGCCGCCGTGGACGCCGGCGGCCGGCCCCATGTCGATCACGTGGTCGGCGGTGAGGATCGCCTCCTCGTCGTGCTCCACCACCAGCACCGAATTGCCGAGATCGCGCAGGCCCTTGAGGCTGACCAGCAGGCGCGCGTTGTCGCGCTGGTGCAGGCCGATGGAGGGCTCGTCCAGCACGTAGAGCACGCCGGTCAGGCCTGAACCGATCTGGCTGGCCAGCCGGATGCGCTGGCTCTCGCCACCGCTCAGCGTGCCCGAGGCTCGCGACAGGTCGAGGTAGTCCAGCCCGACATTGACCAGGAACCGCAGCCGGTCGGTGATCTCCTTCAGGATCCGCCGGGCGATCTCCATCTGCTTGTCGGTGAGTTGGGTTTCGAGACCCTCGAACCACTCGTGAGCGTGCTTGATGGAAAGCTGGCTGACCTCGCCCACGTGCTTGCCGGCGATCTTCACCGCCAGGGCTTCGGGCTTCAGTCGATAGCCGTGGCAGGCTTCGCAGGGCGTCTCCGCCTGATAGCGGCCCAGTTCCTCTCGCACCCACGACGAGTCGGTCTCGCGCCAGCGGCGCTCCAGGTTCGGCAGCACGCCTTCGAAGGTCTTGTTGACCTCGTATTTGCGGGCGTTGTCGTCGTAGATGAAGCGGATCTTCTCCGCGCCGGAGCCGTGCAGGATCACCTGCTTGGCCTGGTCCGGCAGCTTCCAGAACGGGACGTCCATCGAGAAGTCGTAGTGCCGCGCCAGCGCCTGCAGCGTCTGGGTGTAGAGCGGCGAGGGGCCCTTGGCCCAGGGCGAGATCGCGCCCTTGTGCAGGGTCTTGTCCTTGTCCGGAACCACCAGGTCGGCGTCGAAGGCCAGCTTCATGCCCAGGCCGTCGCAGACCGGGCAGGCGCCGTAGGGGTTGTTGAACGAGAACAGTCGGGGCTCGATCTCGCTGATCGTGAAACCGGAAACCGGGCAGGCGAACTTCTCGGAGAAGATCAGGCGACGCGGCGGGTCGTCTTCCGAGCCCGGCGGCTGGTCGGCCCATTCGACGATGGCGATACCGTCGGCCAGGCGCAGCGCCTGCTCGATCGAGTCGGCATAGCGGGTTTCCTGGCCGCCCTTGGCGACCAGCCGGTCCACCACCACGTCGATGTCGTGCTTGAACTTCTTGTCGAGGGCGGGCGCGTCCTCGATCGGGTAGAATTCCCCGTCGATCTTCAGGCGCTGGAAGCCGGCGCGCTGCCACTCGGAGATCTCCTTGCGGTACTCGCCCTTGCGGCCGCGGACCACGGGGGCCAGCAGGTAGATGCGGGTCCCCTCGTCGAGCGCCGTCAGCTTGTCGACCATCTGGCTGACCGTCTGGCTCTCGATGGGCAGGCCGGTGGCCGGGGAATAGGGCACGCCGACGCGGGCCCATAAGAGGCGCATGTAGTCGTGGATCTCGGTCACCGTGCCCACGGTGGAGCGCGGATTGCGGCTGGTGGTCTTCTGCTCGATGGAGATCGCGGGCGACAGGCCCTCGATCAGGTCCACATCCGGCTTGCTCATCAGCTCCAGGAACTGGCGGGCATAGGACGACAGGCTCTCGACGTAGCGGCGCTGGCCCTCGGCGTAGATGGTGTCGAAAGCGAGTGAGCTCTTGCCGGAACCCGACAGCCCGGTCAGCACGACGAGCTCGCCGCGTGGAATGTCCAGGCTGACGTTCTTCAGGTTGTGCTCACGCGCCCCGCGAACGCGTATGAAATTCAGCTGTTCGGCCATGCTGTCCCGGAAACACGAAAACGCCCGCGGAAGGTCCTGTCGAGCGCCGATCCAATGTAGGTCCGCGAGTCACAGATATCATGTGAACAGAAGCGGAACAAATGCCCAGCGACGAGGCGCCGCGCCCCGTCTGCTGACACCACGCTGTCAGCAGGGTTCGCGCGCTTGGTCTATTGTCGTGCCATGAGCCGCGCCGCCATCCGCCGGCCTCACCCCCATTCGCCGCAGAATTCGCCGGGTGTCAGGGCTTCTCCGCCAGCGCCAGCGCCTGCGCCTCGCGCATGACCCGCAGCGCGTTGCCGCTCCACACCTTGGCGATGTCGTCCTTGGAATAGCCGGCCTTCAGCAGGGCCGCGGTGATCTTCGGATAGGCGGTGACGTCGTCCAGGCCCTCCAGCCCGCCGCCGCCGTCGAAGTCGCCGCTGACGCCCACATGGTCGATGCCGGCCACCTGGATCGCGTGCAGCATGTGCTTCATGTAGTCGTCGAAGTTGGCCCGCTTCACCGGCCACTTCCTGTCGATCTCGGCCCGCGCGGCGATCAGGGCCACAGTCTGAGCCTCGGTCCTTTTTCCAGGTGAGGTGAGCTTTTGCATCAAGGCGCCCATGGCCGCGTCCCGCTCGGGGATGTGCGGCTGGTCGATCATGTAGCTGGAGAAGGCGTTGATCTGGATCACCCCGCCGTGGGCGGCCAGCGCCTTCAGGTGGGCGTCATCGACGTTGCGCGGGTGGTTGTAGATCGCCCGCACGCCGGAATGCGACAGGATGATCGGCGCCTTGGAGAGCGCCAGCATATCGTCCAGCACGGTGTCGGAGGAATGGGAGGCGTCGAGCAGGATGCCCATCCGGTTGGCCCGGGCGACAAACTCCTTGCCGAGCGGCGAGAGGCCGCCCCATTCCTTCTTGTCGGTCGCGCTGTCGCCCAGCTGGTTGTCCAGGAAGTGCACCGGCCCCATCACCCGGACGCCGAAGTCGTAGAAGGTCTTCATCAGGCTGAGGTCTTGGCCGAACGGGTTGCCGTTCTCCATGCTGATGAACACGAAGCGCTTGTGGCGTCTGGCGATGTCCAGCGCCTGATCAGGGGTCAGTGCGATCTCGAACTGCTTGGGGTTGGCCGCCACCATCTCGTGGATCTCGAGGCCGCGGACCAGGGCCGCGTCGCGCGCCTTCAGGTCGCCCTCGGGCGTGCGCGCGCCCTGTGGGGTGTAGATCGCGAAGAAGCCGCCATCGACCCCGCCGGCCACCATCCGCGGATAGTCCACCTGCGAGCCGTCCACCTTCACGTCGTGGCGGTCCATAATGTTCCAGCCGTCGCGGCTGAAGTTGGCCGGGGTGTCGAAGTGGGTGTCCAGCACGACCAGGCTCTCGTGCAGGGCCCGCTCGGCGGCGGTCTGGGCGAGGGCCGGCGCGGCGGTGGAGACCAGGAGAGCGGCGATCAGGCAGATGCGACGGGACAAGGCGAAACTCCGGTGGCGGACGACCATCTAGCGTGGGCGCGGACGCGCCGTCGCGTGCCAATACCGGCTACGGCGGCGCTTGCCTCAGGTTGAACGGTTTGCCGGCGCCGAATCCGCCATCCGTGGCTAGGCCCGGTCGATCCGCGCCGCGTAGCAGCCGCGCCCGGCGTTGTGGGCGTGGATGTAGGCGACCTGATCCTGCGCGAACATCCGGGCGATGACCGGCTCCAGCGCATCGCCCGAGACGATCTCGGCGTCGACCATCATGCCGCGCTCGTCGAAGGCGCGCAGCGACAGCGCCTTGCGCACCTTTAGGGCATTGGGAATCTCATCCACGGCGCGGTGGGTTTCCCGCGCCTGCTCGCTGACGAAGATGGCGTGCCGTGAGCGGTAGGGCGTATCGGCGCTCTGATGCTCGTAGTTCAACAGCAGGACCGTCTCGCCGACCCGCGCGTCCTCCAGGGTGACGCGGCAGGGAAAGCCGACGTCGGCGTCGACCGCGCAGCGGATCGCGCCATGCTCGGCCAAGGCCTCGTCCGAAAGGCCGAAGAGGGGACGGAAGGGCTCCAGCGGAAGCCCGGAAACGATGTAGGACATGAAGGTCTCCTTTGCGGGCCGGAACATCGGGGCGGGAGGCCTCGCAGCCAATCTGGCGAAATCAACACATGTCCGAAAGCCGCCAGTCTAGATGCCGACGACTGCGAAGACCGGCGGCGCAGGGGCCGTCGCGGCCTCCTCGATCAGCCACTCGCGGAAGGCCTTCAGGCCGCGCTTGGGCGGCTGGCCCGGCAGGACCAGGTGGAACTTCGCCGGCGTCGGGGTGAAGCCGAAGGGCGCGGCCAGCCGTCCGGCGGCGATGTCGTTGGCGACGTAGATCCAGGGCGACAGGCCCACGCCCAGGCCCGCCACCGCGGCCTCCAGCATGTAGAACAGATGCTCGTACTCGCGGTTCTCCGGCGCTTCGGGGACCGGCACACCGGCGTGCTCCGACCACTCGCTCCAGGCCTGGCGGTGTGGCCGCGTGTGCAGCCTGGGCGTACGCGCCAGGTCGAGGCCGCCGCGGGTCAGCTCCGGGGCCACCACGGGTCCGTGGAAATTGTCCAGGAAGGGGGTCGCCGTCAGGCCCTCGCCGGTGACGCTCTCGGTCAGGCGGATCGCGGCGTCGAAGGGCTCGCGGGTGAAATCCACCGGCCCGTAGGCCTCGGTGACCCGGATCGACAGCTCCGGATGGCGTGCGTGGAAGCCGGACAGCCGCGGGATCAGCCACTTCATGGCCAGGGTGCCGACGCAGGAGACGTGCAGCTCGCGGTCGGCGGCGGCCTTCACCTCACGGAACGAGGCCTCCAGCTCGTCGAAGGTGCGGCCGAGCGATCGGGCCATCCGCTCGCCCGCGTCGGTCAGCTTGAGCGCATTGCGTGGCCCTTGGGTCAGCTTCACACCGCACAGGGCTTCAAGGCTGCGGACCTGGCGGCTGACCGCGCCGTGGGTGACGCAGAGCTCATCGGCGGCCAGGCTCATCTTGCCTAGTCGGGCAAAGGCCTCGAACGCTCGAAGGGCCGTCAGTGGGAGTTGGCTGCGCTTGGCCATGTGACCTCAGCTCACAAGCTTCAGCCTGGATATAACGGCAGTCGACGAAGCGCCCAAACGACATCTCGGCGATGGGTTCGTGATCTCAGATCACAGAGCGCCGCGCCTTAGAAGGGCGTCGTAAGCTCCAACCCCTTGCCGCCGAAGTGGATGCCATCCTCCGTCAGCCATTCGGCCTTGGGTGCGGCGGGGGCGATGGGCGGCGCGTAGGCCGCCGCGGCCTTATCGGCGGCGCGCTGGGCGGCGGCGGGCTTGGCGAAGACGGCGGTCGCCAGGGTGCGGGTCTCACGCTGCTGCGTCAGGGTCGCCGCCGTCGTTGTCGTCGCGTCGAGGCTGGAGGTGGCGTGCGGCGGTATCGGATCCTGAGCCGGCGCGTGCCAGGGCTCGACGTTGTCGGAGGCCCGCCGCTGCTCCTGCGCGTGGGCGATGGGCCCCGCGCTCAGGAACACCGCTGTGGCCGCGAAAGCGACTTGGCGGAACCGCACGGACATCGACTGGGTCATGATCACGAAACACCCCCTTACTGGGTTGGTTTCAGTCTCCAGAAGGTAGTCACGTCAGCCCGGCTCCGCCAGGGCTTCACGGCTCAGCTGTCAGGTTTTCTGCGATTTGTCTCCACCACCCGGAAGACGGCGTTGGCGCGTGCGCAGGGCTGGCCGTCAGCGGTGACGAAGGCCTGGGCGAAGCAGAGCGTGCGCCCGGGCTTCACATATTCCGTACGGAACTCCAGCCACTGGCCCTGCTGGGCCATCCCCAGGAAATCGACGTTGAGGTTGACCGTCACCAGCCCGCCCGCCTGGTCCAGGGCGGCGGCGCAGGAGAGCCCCATGGCGTTGTCGGCCAGGGCCCCGATCAGGCCGCCGTGGACAAAGCCGCGGCTGTTGGTGTGGGCCGGCCCGGCATGCAGGCCGAGCACTACGGCCGAACCGGTCCGGCGGCTATAGAGCGGCTCCCAGGGCTCGGTCAGCGGGCTCTTGCGGTCATGCCGCGCGAACCCCGCCGGCGGGATATCGAGAAGGGCTTCCATGGCCGCGCCTCACGCCGCCGCCGAGAGGCGTGCGAAGCTCTGCAGCGTGCCGACGCAGGCTCGCGCCGCCTCGCGCCCCTTCACCCGGAAGTGCTCGTGGAAGAACCGCCGATGGACCTCGTGCTCATGGAAGTTGTGCGGGGTCAGCACCACCGAGAAGACGGGCGTCTCGGTGGCCAGCTGCACCTGCATCAGGGCCTGGACCACGGTCTGGGCGACGAAGTCGTGGCGATAGACGCCGCCATCGACCACCAGGGCCGCGCCGACGATGGCGGCGTAGCGGCCGGTGCGGGCCAGGGTCTGGGCGTGCAGCGGGATCTCGAAGGCGCCGGGCGTCTCGAACCGCTCGACGGTCTCGGCGGGGAAGCCGAGCACGGCCGTCTCCTCCAGGAAGCCGGCGTAGGCTTCCTCGACGATCTCGCGATGCCATAGCGAGTGGACGAAGGCGATCCGCGCGGCGCGGAAGGCGCCGTTGGCGGTGGGGAACTCGGCCGCCGGCTGGGCGGCTGTGGCTTGGGTCATGGTCTTCTCCCTGACGGGTTCGAGGAACCACGACTCAGGGAGACGCCGGCCACGCACGAACGGTCCGAAGGCCGCTCACACGCGTTCAGCGGTTCTCATAACCGGACTCTAACCGTCGGCCCCGGGATCCCACCGGTGTCTGCTTGTCCCCGCAGCCTTGGAGGGCCACGGGCGCCCGCGGGCTCGTCCCCCTCTTGCGAAGGGACATTACCGCCGGTGGGGACTTTCACCCCGCCCTGAGAACGTAGATCGCCGGAAACGCTCCGACGACGCGCTGAGGCTAACGCCGCCCGCCTGCGTGCGTCAAACGTTTGTTTGAATCGCGCAGGGGCCGGCGCAGGAGCTACTTCTTCTCGGCGGCCGGCGCCGCGGTCGCCGAGGCGGCGGGCGTGTCGGCGACGACGCTCAAGGCCATTTTCCAGGACCCGTCCGCCTGCGGCTTGTACTGGACCACCCAGTTGCCGAGTTCGGTCATCGGCTTCTTGGTCTTCGGGTCGGTCAGGGTGGCGGTGTAGCTTGCACGGTAGATGGCCATGTCGCCGCCTGAGGCGACGTCGACGTTCTCGTTGCTGATCGTGAGGTGGAAAGCCGGATCGGCGAGTTGCTGTTTGGTGCTGGCCAGGTCCTCGGCAGGGCCGCTGAGGTTTGGAGCGCCGTGGAACATGCCGATGATACTTGGCGCGTCATGGCTGACCGCCTTATCGGCGTCGTGGGCGTTAAGCGCCGCGACCGCGGCTTGCGCGTCGGCCTTCACGGCGTCGGCGATCTTGGAGGTGTCTGCGGCGGGCTTGGCGGGCTCCATCTTGGCGCAGGCGGTCAAGGATGCGGCCATCAGGATCGGCGCCGCCCAGGACATAGTCTTGGATTTGATCATTGGAATTCCCCCGTTCGCCGAACGTGGCGACGCGAGACGAAGCGCCCGAAAGCCGAGCCTGTCCACCTATCCCAAATTGTGGGCCGTGAGCTCTAAGCGCGCTTGTTCAGGGTGATGGCGGTCGCCGCGGCCGTGGGGCTCTGGGTTCCGTCGGCGCCGTAGCTGACGCCCCTGTGCCGCTGGGTGGCGACTTCCTCGGCGATGGCGCGGACCAGGCCCTCGGTGACGGTCTTGGCGGCGTTCACGGCGCGGCTCTGGCGGGCCAGCACGGCGTCGAAGGCTTCGGTGGCGCGGATCAGGCGCATCCGTTGCTCGCGGGGCGCGCTGTCGACCAAGGCCGGGTTGGCGCGGATGCGGGCCGACTCGTGGCGGTAGATGTTGGCGAGGCGCTGGGTCTCTTCGACATAGGTCGCGGCCTCGTGCGGGCGGCGGGCCTCGAAGGCCTTGGCCTGGCCGGCCACCAGGGACGTCAGCCGGTCGGTGAGCAGGATCAGCTGTTCGACGCGTTCGAGAGCGTCTTCGGCGGACACGATCATCAGTGCAATCCCTGCATCTTGAGCATCTCGCGCTGGACCGAGGCGGCCAGGCCGACGCCGCCGTTGGCGACCATCTTCTTGGCGATCCCGTCGGCCAGGAACGACTTGAACATCTCGGCGCCCTGGCCGCCGCTGAAGGCCTTGTCGACGCTTTCGTCCTCCTGCCCGAGCATCTGGCCGATCATCACCGACATGAACGCGGCCTCGAACTTCTGAGAGGTGTCCTTGATCTGGCCGCGCTTGGCCATTTCCGCGGCGCTGGGCGCGGCGGCGGCCGGGGTGAGCAGGTTGGCGGTCAGGGAAGAGGCGGTCAGGTCGGTCATTATTGCACCTGGATCTCGGCTTGCAGAGCGCCGGCGGTCTTGATGCTCTGCAGAATGGAAATCATGTCCCGCGGCGTGACGCCGAGCGCGTTCAGCCCGGACACCATGGAGGAGAGCGAGGCGCCGTTCTTGAGCGTGATGAACTTCTTGCCCTTCTCCTCGTCCACCGAGATGTCGCTCTGCGGCACGATGGCGGTGGTCCCGCCCTTGGAGAAGGCGGTGGGCTGGCTGACCTGCGAGCTCTCGCGCACCGTGATGGTCAGGTTGCCCTGCTGGATGGCGACGGTGGAGACCCGCACGTTCTCGCCCATGACGATGACGCCAGCGACCTCGTCGATCACCACCTTGGCCGGCGAATCCGGCTCGACGGACAGGTTCTCCACCTGGCTGACGAAGCTGACCATGTTCTCGCCGGCGGGCGGGCGGATGGCGACGATGGTCGGGTTCTGCATCTGGGCGCAGCCCGGGAAGCGCGCGTTGATCACCTCGGCGATCCGCTGGGCGGTGGTGAAGTCGGGATTGCGCAGGGTCAGCCGCAGGACGCTCATGCTGACGAGCTGGAAGGTGGTGTCCAGTTCCACGCTGGCCCCGCCGGCGATGCGGCCCGCGGTGGGGACGCCCTTGGAGACCGTTGAACCGGAGGCGCCGGAGGCGCTGACCGAACCGGTCTGCACCGTGCCTTGGGCCACGGCGTAGACCTGGCCGTCAGGGCCGGAGAGCGGGGCCATCACCAATGTGCCGCCCAGCAGGCTCTTGGCGTCGCCGATCGCCGAGACCGTCACGTCGATCTTCGAGCCGGGCGCCGAGAACGGCGGCAGCTCGGCGGTGACCATCACCGCAGCCACGTCCTTGGTGTTGGGGGTCGCGGCGCGGGTGTTGACGCCCAGCCGCTCGAGCGCCGACTGCAGGCTCTGCTGGGTGAAGGGGGCGTTGCGCAGGGCGTCGCCGGTGCCGGCAAGGCCCACGACGAGGCTGTAGCCGACCAGGTGGTTGCCGCGCACGCCCTCGAACTCGACGATGTCCTTGATGCGGGACTTGGCCGCCGCCGGCCCGGCGCAAAGCCCTACGGCCAGGCTCACGGCGAGAAGGAGGGCGGGGACGGCGCGGAGGGAAAGACGCATGTTTAACCGGTTGAAGCTGCTTCGCGCCTCCCTATGCGATCTGCATGCCAATCCGGGGTGTTTAGAAAACCTAATGAAATCAGCTCGGCGCGGCGCGCTGACATGGCGCGATCGGCGCCGGCGGCAGATTTTGCCCGGCATTAACCATGCTGCAAGCTTGGCGGCCGACAACAGGGCCTAGAGTTGGGGTCACCAGGGATTTGAAGCGCGTAGCATGAAGGTCACCGGCCCAAGCGGGATCGGATCGTCCTCCGGCGCTCGCCCGGCGCGTGGCGCCGACGGCGAAGGCTTCCGCATCATCACCCCCGACGCCGCCGGCGGCGCCGGCCAGGCCTCATCGGTCTCAGGCCCGCGCGGTGTCATGGGCGTCGAATCGCTGCTGGCCCTGCAGGACGTGGGCGGGCCGCTGGAGCGCAAACGCCGCGCCGTGCGCCGCGCCGGCCGCATCCTCGACGTGTTGGACGACATCAAGGTGGGCTTGCTCGAAGGCGGGCTCTCGGCGGGCGACCTGGACCGCCTGCGCCGCGCCATCCGTGACGAGCGCGAGCGTACCGAAGATCCGAATTTGGAAGCGGTGCTGGACGATATCGAACTGCGTGCGGCGGTCGAGATGGCGAAGCTTGAACAAGCCTCTCGTGCGGCGTAAACGCCCCTCCACACTCGTTCAGATTGAAACCACTGTTTTGTTTGCTATAAGCCCCCCGCGTGTCTCGGGCGGCTTAGGGGGCTCGGAGTGTCCATGAAGGCATCTGCCGTGTTGGCTGATCGTCCTGGTTATCGTCCTTCCGAGGACGAGGAGTTCATGAATGAGCGTCAGCTTGAGTATTTCAGGCAGAAGCTGATTGATTGGAAAGAGGATATCCTCCGCGAATCTGGAGAGACCCTCAAACATCTGCAGAGCGAGACTGAAAATCATCCTGACCTGGCCGATCGCGCCTCGTCGGAGACCGATCGATCTCTTGAGCTCCGCACCCGCGACCGGCAACGCAAGCTGATCTCCAAGATCGACGAAGCGCTGCGCCGAATCGAGGATGGCAGCTACGGCTACTGCGAAGAGACCGGCGAGCCGATCGGCGTCGCCCGACTCGACGCCCGGCCGATCGCCACGCTCAGCCTGGAAGCCCAGGAACGCCACGAGCGCCGCGAACGGGTTCATCGGGACGACTGATCCGCCTTTTCGAGGGATGGCGTCTTTGCCATTCCTGAACGCTCCGCCTATATATGCTCAAAATGAGCATTTCTCCTGGGCGTCAAATCAGGCGCTAGTTGCGGGAGGATGAGAGGCGGCCCGCCCGTGACGAAACCGTTCCACGCGATCCACAGCCACGGCTTCGTGCGCGTGGCCTCGTGCACGCCGGCGCTGGCGGTCGGCGACCCGGGGTTCAACGCCGCCCAGACCCTGGAGCTGGCCAAGGCCGGCCACGCCCGCGGCTGCGACCTGATGCTGTTCCCGGAGCTGGGGCTGTCGGCCTACGCCATCGACGACCTCTTCCTGCAGGACGCCCTGCTGCGTCGCGTGGAGGCGGAGATCGAGAGCCTGGCCGCGGCCAGCAAGGACCTCACGCCGGTGCTGATCGTCGGCGCGCCGGTCGAGCATTCGGGCGCGCTCTACAACTGCGCGGTGGTGCTTTCGCGCGGCAAAATCCTCGGAGTCGTGCCCAAAAGTTTCCTGCCCAACTATCGGGAATTCTATGAGAATCGCTGGTTCGCGCCGGGCGCGGGGGTCACCGGCCTGACGACCCGGCTGGCCGGCCAGAGCGTCCCCTTCGGGACCGACCTGGTGTTCCAGGCCGCCGACCTGGCCGACTTCAGCTTCGCCGCGGAGATCTGCGAGGACTTCTGGTCGCCGACGCCGCCTTCGACGCAAGCCGCGTTGGCCGGCGCGCTGATCCTCTGCAACCTCTCGGCCTCCAACATCGTGGTTGGCAAGGCTGACGAGCGCGAGCTGCTGTGCGCCTCGCAGTCGATGCGCTGCATGGCCGCCTACCTCTATTCGGCGGCCGGGCCGGGCGAGAGCACCACCGACCTGGCCTGGGACGGTCAGGCCACGGTCCACGAGCTGGGCAAGCTGATGGCCCAGACCGACCGGTTCCCGACCCACGCCCAGATGGCGGTGGCCGACATCGACGTCGAGCGCCTGCGCCTGGAGCGGCTGCGCACGCCCACCTTCAACAACGCCGCGGTCGCCGCCGGCCGGCCGGAAAAAGCCTTCCGCAGGATCGCCTTCGACCACCAGCCGACCTTCGACGACATCGGCCTGGAGCGCCGTCTCGATCGTTTCCCCTTCGTGCCGCACGACCCGGCGCGGCTGGACCAGGACTGCTACGAGGCGTTCAACATCCAGGTGCAGGGCCTGACGCAGCGCCTGCGCGCCACCAAGTCCAAGCACCTGATCATCGGCATTTCCGGCGGGCTGGATTCGACGCACGCCCTGCTGGTGGCGTGCCGGGCCTTCGACCTGCTGGGTAAGCCCCGCGCCGACATCCTGGGCTTCACCATGCCGGGGTTCGCCACCAGCGAGGGGACCAAGGCGAACGCCTGGGCCCTGATGACGGCGCTCGGCGTCACCGGCCAGGAGATCGATATCAAACCGGCGGCCCGCCAGATGCTGGCCGACATGGACCACCCCTTCGCCAAGGGCGACCCAGTCTATGACATCACCTTCGAGAACGTGCAGGCGGGCCTGCGCACCGACTACCTGTTCCGCCTGGCCAACCGCCATTCCGGTTTCGTGCTGGGGACCGGCGACCTGTCGGAGATCGCGCTGGGTTGGAACACCTACGGCGTCGGCGACCAGATGAGCCACTACAACGTCAACGGGTCACTGGCGAAGACCCTGATCCAGCACCTGATCCGCTGGGTGGTGAAGACGGGGCAGCTGGAGGCCGCGGCGTCCAAAACTCTGATGGCGGTCCTCGACACCGAGATCTCGCCGGAACTGGTGCCGGCCGACGCCTCTGGGGCGATCCAGTCGACCCAGGCCAAGGTGGGGCCCTACGAGCTGCAGGATTTCAGCCTCTATCACATCACCCGTTTCGGCCTGCGGCCCTCGAAGGTGGCGTTCCTGGCCTGGCACGCCTGGCGCGATGCGAGCGCGGGCGACTGGCCGCCCAACTTCCCCGAAGGGACGCGCAACGCCTACGACCTGGCGACGATCAAGACGTGGCTCAGCGTCTTCCTGTTCCGCTTCTTCGAGATCAGCCAATTCAAGCGCTCGGCCATGCCCAACGGGCCCAAGGTGATCTCCGGCGGCGCGCTCTCGCCCCGCGGCGACTGGCGCGCGCCGTCGGACGGCACGGCCAGGGTCTGGCTGGACGAGCTGGAGGCGAACGTCCCTTAGGTCACGCTGCTCAGCATCGACGACGATCCCGCCTTCGGGCCCGCGAGCAGGGCCGGCACGATGTCCTCGATCTTATCGACCACGGTCCAGGCGCCCATGAAGGCCGGCGGCGTCAGCTTGGCGTCGACGGTGTGCTGGAAGAGAGCGAACAGCGGCCCCCAGAAATTGTCGGGATTGTAGAAGACCACCGGCATGGTGTGCAGGTCGAGCCGGCGCCACGACAGGAGCTCGATCACCTCTTCCAAGGTGCCGATGCCGCCGGGCAGGATGACGAAGCCGTCCGACTCCTCGAAGAACATCTGCTTGCGCTGATGCATCGACTTGACGACCACGTGCTCGACCGTCTCCAGGGCGCGCTCCTTGCCGACCAGGAAGTCCGGGATGATCCCCAGCACCTTGCCGCCGGCGTCGTGCGCCGCGCGCGCGGTCGCGCCCATCAGGCCCACGCCGCCGCCGCCGTAAACCAGCCGCAGGTCCGCCTGCGCCAGGGCCCTGCCCAGATCGCCCGCCGCGCGCAGATAGGCCGGGTCGGCCCCGTCGGACGAGCCGCAGAACACGCACACGGACTTCAGGCTGTGGGGCTTGGCGCCCATCGATCGATACTCCGGGGAAATTCGCAGGCCTTGTCGGCGCGCGATCTAAGCCTGATTAGCTAGGCTCAGGGTTAAGGAGTTTCAACCAAGCCGTGGCGCCCGCAAAATCCATCGTTGTCGTAGCGTTCGCGCTCGCCGCGGGCCTGGGCCTGAGCGGCTGCGGCGCGCGCCCACCCGCCGCGGGCGCCGAGGGCGACGCTGCCGCCCAGGAGGTCAGCAACCTGGCGCCGCCGCGGGTGGACTCGGTGCGTCTGCAGAACGGAGGGGTGGTCCTCGCCGGGGCCGCGCCGGCCGGTGGTTTGATACGGTTGGCGACGCCGGCGGGCGAGGCCACGGGTGCGACCGCGGACGCCCATGGCCGCTGGACGATCTACCTGCCGGCGTCGGTCGAACCCCGCATCTTCGGTCTCTCCGTCAGCGAGCATGGCCGCCAAGTGCAGGCGGAGGGCTATGTGCTGGTGACGCCGCAAGGCCAGGCGGCCCTGCTGCGGGCCGGGACCGGCGCGCTGCGTATCGACCCGTCCATGACGCCAGCCCTTCGGGCCATCGACTTCGACCGCGGCGGCGGCATGGAGGTTTCCGCCCAGGTCGCGCCGGGGGCGACGGTCATCGTCCACCTGGACGGCCGCCAGGCCGCGGAGGGGCGGGCGGACGCGGCGGGACGCTACGTGGCGAGCCTGGGCTCCCAGACCGCGATCCGACCCGGCGCGCATCAGGTGCAGGTCTCGGGCGACGGCTTCAGCGACCGGGTAACCGCCCAGGTCTCGCCGGCGGCGCCCCTTGCGCAGGGCCCCGCGCGTAGCCAGCTCACCCCTGCTGGCCTGCGGGTCGACTGGATGACGCCGGGCGGTGGCGTGCAATCCACCCTTCTTGTGCACTGACGGAGCAACGGTTGGCCTTCGCCCACCCTGGAATGACCCGCCGCTTTGGCGGTGAGATCGCGCCGACCGAGGCGAAGTTCAGCTTCTGGGGCTCGCTGGGCGACCTGGGCGCGCTGGTGATGCGTTCGGGCGCGCCGCAGTTGCGCCTGCGGATCGGTGTCGCGCTGGCGCTGGTCTTCGTCGGCAAGGGCGCGGGCGTCATCGCGCCGGTGATGCTGGGCGATGCGATCAACACGCTTCGCCCCGTCGTCGAAGGGGGCGAGCTCATCGGGCCGGCCTTCGTCCTCCTGGCCGTGGCGTTCGCCGCCTTGCGGACCGCGGCGGCGTGCGCGCCCTTCGCCCGCGACGCCATCTTCACCCGGGTTTCCCAGTCGACCATGGCCAAGGCGGCGGTGGAGACCTTCGCCCATGCGCTGGGCCTGTCGCTCGATTTCCACCAGAGCAAACAGACCGGGACCCTGACCCGCATCATCGACCGCGGATCGCGTTCCACCGACTTCCTGATCCGCAGCCTGATCTTCAACCTCGGCCCGACGATGGTCGAGCTGGTCATGGCCATGGTGGTGATGGTCGTGCGGCTGAACTGGGAGTTCGCCGCCACGGCGCTGGCGACCATGGCGCTCTATGTCGTCGTGACGTTCCGGATCACCAACTGGCGGCTGTCGCACCGGCGCGAGCTGAACGAGACGGACAACCGCGTGGCGGGCCTCTCCGGCGACGCCCTGATCAACTACGAGACGCTGAAGACCTTCGGGGCCGAGAATCGCATCGTCGAGACCTACGAGAAGGCGATGGGCGACTATGTGAACGCCAGCGCCCGGGCGAACGCCTCGCTCAATCTGCTGAACGCGGCGCAGTCGGTGATCCTGAACGTCGGCCTGGGCGCGATGACCGTCATGGCCGGCTACCTTGTCGCCGGCGGCGCCCTGAAGATCGGCGACATCACCATGGCGATCCTGCTGCTGAGCGGGCTCTACGCGCCCTTGGGAATGCTGGGCTTCCAGTACCGCGAGATCCGCCAGGCGTTCATCGACATGGAGCAGATGATCTCGTTGCGCGACGTTGCGCCGGAGATCGTTGACGCGCCCGACGCCGTCGACCTGCCGCCGGCCAGCGGGCAGGGGGCCTCGATCGCCTTCGACCGCGTGAACTTCCAGCACGACGCCCGCTCGGTCGGCCTGCGTGATGTCAGCTTTTCCGCGCCGCCCGGAACCACTACGGCGCTGGTGGGGCCGTCCGGGGCGGGCAAAACTACCGCCGTACGCTTGGCCATGCGCCTGCTCGATCCCAATTCCGGGCGGGTGATGATCGACGGCCTGGACATGCGCCAGGTGAAGCAGGCCTCGCTGCGCCAAGCGGTCGCCCTGGTGCCGCAGGACGTGGCCCTGTTCAACGAGAGCCTCTACGCCAACATCGCCTTCGCCCGACCTGGCGCGGGCAATGACGAGGTCCGCGCGGCCGCGGAGGCCGCCGAGCTCGGCCCGTTCATCGACAGCCTGCCCAACGGCATGTCGACGATGGTCGGCGAGCGGGGCCTGAAGCTTTCCGGCGGCGAGCGCCAGCGGGTGGGCATCGCCCGCGCCCTGCTGGCCAACCCGCGCGTCTTGATCCTCGATGAGGCCACCAGCGCCCTGGACGGCCCCACCGAGGCGGCGATCCAGGAGACCCTGCGCAAGGTGAAGGCCGGGCGCACCACGCTGGTGATCGCCCATCGCCTGTCGACCATCGTCGACGCCGACCAGATCCTGGTCCTGCGGCGCGGCAAGATCGTCGAGCGCGGGACCCACACCGAGCTCCTGGCCAAGACTGGAGAGTACGCCGCGCTCTGGCGCCGGCAGACGCGTGAAGCCTAGGACGCCGCCGCGATCCTACGAATTGAACGTCAAGTTGTTCGCAGAAATTCGCGCTTGGATTTTTATACTTCGCTGACTCTTTACGCAGACCTCCTCCAATTTCGCTCGATATCGCCCATATTGCCAGCATCGCGCCGACTTCAGCCCGCGATGGAGAGACCCGACTCATCAGAAGTCGGGTCCATGGAAACGCTTTTGGGAGTGAGAGCATGAACAACAGAATCCTCGTCGCCCTCGGTTGCGCCTTCGCCCTGGCGGGCGCGGTTTCGGCCCGGGCCGCTGTCGTGAGCGAAGCCGATGCGGCGCGTGAGATCGAGAACCTGCCGACGCAGGTCGCAATCAAGTTCGGCGATCTCGATCTCGCCAGCCAGCAGGGGTCGGCGGCAATGTTGCAGCGGATCAGCCACGCGGCCCTGGAGGCCTGCGGCGCGTCCGGCTTCAGCGTGCCGGACTACCGCTGGGCGACGAAGCACTCGAGTTGTTACCGCAGCAGCATGGATCGGGCCGTGGCCGACCTGGCGGCGCCGACCGTGACGCGCCTCTATGAGCAGCGCCGGGAGTACGCGTCGAACTGACGTCAATCGGGACCTGATGACCCCGCGGCTCGCGCGCGTGATGCCGAGGATCGGGAGGGAATGACCTTTCCCATCCGCGCCAGCGGCACCGGCTCGCCGCCGCGGTCGTCGAGGATCTCTTCGATCACTGTGTAGCCGGCGCTGAGGTAGAGCGGTTGGCCGGACAGGGTGCCCATCAGCTCCAGTCGGGTGAAGCCCTCGGCGCGGGCGGCGTCCTCGCAGAGCGCCAGGATCAGCCGCCCGACGCCGCGGCGGGCGAAGGACGGATGCGTATACATCGCCCGGACCCGGGCGGCGTCCCTGGCGGGGTCGAGGAGGGCGGCGTCGCGGCCCGGGGAATGGTCGCCGCCGTAGAGGGTCGCGCGCCGGCTCCAGCCGCCGCACCCGGCGATGCGGCCGCCGTCTTCGACGATGAAATAGGTGCGATCGGCGACCAGTTGCCGGTCGAGGCCCATGATGGTGCGGCTGGCGGCGATCTGGGCAGGGCTGAGGAAGCCTTTCTGCAGCTCGGCGATCGAGGCCGCCATCACCGCCTCCAGCGCCGGCAGGTCGGCTTCCCCCGCGATGCGGGACGTCAGGCCGGCCATCGGCCTATTCGGCCGCGCGCGGGATGTCGTAGGGCTTCACCGGCGCAGGCTTGGGGGTGAATCCAAGCTGCCGCTGGCCCCACCGCCAGTAGCCGGCGAAGCGGGCCGAGGCGATCTTCGGCGCGGCCAGCAGCACCGGAGTCAGCACCAGGGTCAGCAGGGTCGCGAAGGAGAGCCCCCAGACCACCGCTCCGGACAGCTGGACCCACCATTCGGAGCCGGGGGCCTTCAGCTCGATGTGGCCGGTGTCGAAGTTCGGGTGGATCTGGAACATCATCGGCAGCAGGCCCACGACCGTCACGACGGTGGTTAGCATCACCGGCCGGAAGCGCTGGGCGGCGGCGCGCACGGCGGCCTCGTCGGCGGGGAAGCCCTGGCGGCGGAGCTGATAGAAGGTGTCCACCAGCACGATGTTGTGGCCCACCACGACGCCCGCCAGCGAAACCACGCCGGTGCCCACCAGGATCACCGAGATGTAATCGAAGGTGTGCAGGAGGTTGATCTCGATGCCCAGGAGCACGCCGATGGTCGAAAGGGCCACCGCCGACAGCGTCACCAGCACGCCGTAGAAGCTGTTGAACTGCCAGAGCAGGATCACGCTCATCAGGAACAGCGACACCCCCATGGCCACGATGAAGAAGGTCGCGGCGTTCGCGCCTTCTTCGTCGGCGCCGGTGAACTTGACGTGCACCTCCGGATCGATGGCGGCCTTGGCGAGCCAGGGTTTGAGCTGGGCGATCTTCTGGTTGGCGGCGATGCCCTTGACGGTGTTGGCCTGGATCAAGACCAGCCGCTGTCCTTCACGCCGCTGGATCAGGCTCACCTGCTGGGTCGGCAGGCGCTTGACGAAGTAGCTGGCCGGCACCGGGCCTGAGGGCGTGGTGATCTTCAGCTGATCGAAGGCCGCGACGGTCCGCGCGTCGGTCGGGAAGCGCATGCGGATGTCGAGCTCGTCCTGCACGTCGTCAGGACGGAACCGGCCCACCAGGACCCCATCGGTGAGGAACTGGATCGCCTGGCCGACCGCCAGCACGTCGACGCCATAGCGGCCGGCGGCCACGCGGTCGACGGTCATGTTGTACTGGATGCCGGGCGAGGTTCGATTGTCCTCCAGATCGACGAGCTGGGGGTCGGCGGCGAGCTTGGCCTTCACCAGGTCGGCGGCCTGGCCGAGGACGACGGGGTCGTGGCTGCTGAGCTGCACCTGCACCGACTTGCCGATCGGCGGGCCGCTTTCGGGCTCGCGCACCTCGACGGACATTCCGGGCAGGTCGGTGACGCGCTTGCGGATCTCGCTGGCGACGTCCTCGCCGCGGATGCCGAGCGCCTTGCGCTGTTCGTACTTCAAGAACTGCACCTGGATACGGCCGATGGTGTCGTTGGGCGGCGAGTTGGGGCCGCCGAAGGAGACCACGCTGCCGGCGCGGACGTACATGGAGTCCACGCCCTTGATGTCCAGCAGGCGGTTTTCGACCTGGCGGGTCAGGGCATCCTGCGCGTCGGGCGACAGGTTGCCGCGCGCCTTCAGATAGACGGTCACCGACTCCGGGTCCTGGTTGAGGAAGAACTCCGTGCGGTGCGGCGTCACGCCGAACCAGACGATGATGGCCAACACCACCGCCAGGGTCCCGGCGACGGTGCGCCCCGGGTGATCGCCCAGATAGGACAGGGTGCGCGCGTACCAGCCCATGAAGCCGGACATCTCGCGCGGATCGCCATGCTCCGACTTCTCGATCTCGGCCAGATGCTCGGCGTCGACGGCCGTCGCGCGGCCGAAGATCGAGCCCACGGCCGGCGTGAAGATCAGGGCCACGAAGATCGAGGCGCCGAGGACGAAGAACAGGGTGAGCGGCAGGAAGCTCATGAACTTGCCGCTGATCGAGTTCCAGAACATGAACGGCAGGAAGGCGCAGAGCGTCGTCAGGGTGCCGTTGACCACCGGCCAGAACATGCGCTTGGCCGCCGCGGCGAAGGCCTGCTCCTTGGGCATGCCTTCGGCCATCTTCCGGTCGGCGTATTCCACCACCACGATGCCGCCGTCGACCAGGATGCCGACCGCTAGCAGCAGGCCGAACATGACCATCTGGTTGAGGGTTACGCCCATGCCGTGGATCATCATGAAGGTGATCAGGAAACAGACGGGGATCGCCAGGCCCACGATGAGGCCCTGGCGGATTCCCAGGCTCGCCACCACGATCAGCATGACCAGCAGACTGGCCATCAGGATGCCGCCGACCAGTATGGTCAGTGTGCGGCCGATCAGGTCGGAGGTGTCGTAGGTGTAGTCGACCTTGACGGTCGCCGGCCAATGTTTGGACTCGTCCTCGACCACCTTGCGGACGGTCTTGACGGTGTCGAGCACGTTGGCGCCGCTGCGCTTGGAGACGTCCAGCGCCACCGCCGGCTGACCGTTGAACCGGGTGACGAAGTCGGCTTCCTTGAAGGTGCGGCGCACGCTGCCGATGTCGCCGATGGTGACGATCCGGTCGCCGCTCTTCTTGACCGGCAGGGCCAGGATGTCGGCGGGATTCTGCACGACGCCCGGAATCTTCATGGCGAAGAGGCCGGCGCCTGAGCGCAGGTTGCCGGCGGGCACGAGCTGGTTGTTGCGCGCGATCACCGCCGACAGGTCAGACGCGGTGACGTTGTAGGCCTCCATGCGCAGGGGATCGATGTCGACCTCCAGCACCTGGTCGCGGGCGCCGCTCTCAAAGGCCTGCTGCACGCCGGGCGCGCTTTCCAGGCGTTCCTTCAGGTCGCGGGAGATGCGCGCCAGCTCCCGCTCCGGCGCCTGGCCGTGCAGGATGATGCCGATGATTGGCTGGTCGGCGAAATTCTGCTCCTCGATGTCCGGCGGCTCGGCGTCGGGCGGGAAACGGCCGCGCGCCAGGTCGACCTTGGACCGCACGTCGTCCAGCGCCTTCTGCTTGGAGAAGTCGGGCTCGAACTCGAGGGTCACCACCGCCGCGCTTTCCTCGGCGACGGCGTTCATGTGCTTGACGCCCTGGATGGTCTGGAGCTGAACCTCCAGCGGCTTGACCAGTAGGCGCTCGGCGTCCTCCGGGCTGACGCCCGGGAACGGCACCACCACGGTGATGTAGGGCAGGTCGATGTCGGGATTGGCCTCCCGCGGCATCGAATTGTAGGCGAAGATACCGAACAGGCAGGCGACGACGGTGACGCCCAGCACCACCTTCTTGCGCTTGATGGCTCCGTCGATCAGGGCGCCGATCATGATCTTCCTCCTATCGCTTTGGCGCTATTGCGCCGCGGCGACACGAACCTTCTGGCCGTCGGCGACATAGGACTGGCCGACGGTGATCAACTGCACGGGGCCGGAGAGGCCGGTCACCCAGACGCCGTCATGCGTCTCCTCCAGGACCCCGATCGGGGCGAAGGCCACGCGGCCGTCGCCGACGACGTAGCGCACGCCTTGCCGGCCGGCTGAGTCCAGCACGAGGGCCGAGACCGGCACCAGGTGTGCGGGGCCCGCGCCGGCGCCGATGTGCATCTCCGCCGAGAGGCCCGAGCGGACGTCGAGCCTGGGGTTCGGGAGCGTCATCTCCAGATGGTAGGTGCGGGTCTGCGGATCGGCGTCGTGGCTGACGTAGCGGATGCGGCCGGTCAGCGTCTGGCCGGAGACAAGCCTGGCGGTGGCCGCGGCGCCGACCTTCATCCTGGCGGCCTCGGTTTCCGGCACGTCGCCGACCACCAGCAGGGGATCGATCTCGATCACCGTGCCGCAGGGCTGGCCGGGGCTGAGATAGGTCCCGACCTCCGCGACACGCTGATCGAAGACGCCGGTGAAGGGCGCCTTGATGTCCACCTGCCCGATGGCGATCTCTGCGGCCCGCACGGCGGCCCTGGCGGCGTCGAGGTTGGCCTGGCCCTGCAGCACCTGGGTCGGCGAGCGGAAGCCCTTCTTGGCCAGCTCGGCGTTCTGCTGCTGGGAGAGTTCCATGGATTTCTCCGCCGCATGCGCCTGATCCAGCGCCGCCTGCCGTGCGTCGACGGCAAGGCGGCAGAGAACCTGGCCCCGCTTCACAAAGGTGCCCTGCAGCACGGGAGCCTGCGCCACCACGCCTGCGGTCTCCGACCGCACGATCACCGAGCGGGTGGCCTGGGTGCGGCCGCGCACCACCACCTCGTAAGGCCGTACGACCTCTGGGATCAGTTTGGCCTGTACGCTGGCCGGCCCGGCGGCCGGCCCCGCGGACGTCGCGGCCTTGGCGTGGGCCGTAGCCGGCGCGCCGAGGCTCAGCAGGCTGCGCGCGATGAAATAGAACGCGACCGCGCCGACGATGGCGACAACGAAAAGGTACTGTGGCTTCAACCGCATCAAGCTGCCCCTGAGCCCCCTACAGCTCTCCGCGAATCAGCGACGCCTCGATCCGCGGGTCCGCATCTTAGGCGGTTCCCTGGCTTGTGATGCCACCGTTACGCGAGCGCAAATGAAATCGCGGACAGGATGGCGCCACGGCGTTTATGACTGGTGCGCGGCTTTCCCCATTGCACCACGCGGGCGCGGCGGATGCCGCGTGACCTCGTGTCGCAGAATCTTACTTTGTAAAAGGACAATCGCCTGTGAAGTACCTGCACACAATGGTCCGGGTCACGGACCTGGACGCTTCGCTGGAATTCTATTGCGACAAGCTGGGCCTGGTGGAGGCCTCGCGAACGGAGAATCCCGGCGGCCGCTTCACCCTGGTCTTCCTCTGCGCACCGGGCGACGAGGCCGCCGCCAAGGCCAACAAGGCCCCGATGGTCGAACTCACCTACAACTGGGATCCCGAGGCCTATGAGGGCGGCCGCAACTTCGGCCACCTGGCCTACGCCGTGGACGACATCTATGCGACCTGCCAGCGGTTGAAGGACAAGGGCGTGGTCATCAACCGCCCGCCGCGCGACGGGCGTATGGCCTTCGTGCGGTCTCCCGACAACATCTCTATCGAACTCCTGCAGGCGGGTCCGGCGCTGGCGCCGGCCGAGCCCTGGGCGTCCATGCCCAATGTGGGCGCCTGGTAGGTTTCGGGCCTGAGACGCGCGCGACATCGCCCTAACCGCGCGCTAAGCGATGCTCGCTAAGGCGGCTCCCTTGAGTCGCCAATGGAGGCCCGCCATGGGCAAGATCCCGCAGGTCGGCGAACCCGCGCCGTTCTTCGCCGCCGCCACAGACGGCGTCGAGCGCTACAGCCTGGACGTCGTGGCCGGCCGCTGGATCGTGCTGATGTTCTTCGGGACCATGGGCCAGGCCGCGCCGGCGGAGGGCCTGGCGCTGGCCCTGGAGCGCCGCCAGCTGTTCAACGGCGCGGACGCGGCTTTCTTCGGCGTCAGCATCGACCCGGCCGACCGCGAGCAGCGCGGTCTGGCCAATTCCGATCCCGGCGTGCGATTCTTCTGGGATTTCGACCTGGCGGTGAGCCGCCTCTACGGCGCCGTCGACGAGGTGAACCTGCGGCCCTGCCTGTTCCTCATCGACCCGGCTTTCCGTATCGCCATGAGCGCGCCCATCGAGGCGACGGGCCTGGTGCTGGACCGGCTGGCGCAGGAACTGGCCGATGCGCCGGCGCAGGCCCAGGCGCAATACGCCCCGGTGCTGACCCTGCCGCGCATCCTGGAGCCGGAGATCTGCGAGGCCCTGATCGCCTACTATCGCGTCGGCGGCGCCACGGCGTCCGGCTTCGCCCAGGACGTCGGCGGCCAGACCGTACAGCACATCGATACCTTCATGAAGCGCCGTAGCGACGTGACGATCGAGGACGAAACGGTGCTGGAGGCGATCACGACGCGCCTGAAGGACCGGCTGTTCCCGTTGGTGCGGCGGGCCCTCGGCTGGCAGGCGCAGCACATCGAGCGCTATCTGATCTGCCGCTATGGCGAGGAGGAATTGGGCTTCTTCTCCCGCCACCGCGATGACGCCACCGCCGGCACGGCGCACCGCAAGTTCGCGGTCTCCCTGAACCTCAACGACGGCTACGAGGGCGGCGAGCTGTGCTTCCCGGAGTTCGGCCCGCGCACCTATCGGCCGCCGGTTGGCGGGGCGACGGTGTTCGCCTGTGGCCTGCTGCACGAGGCGACGCCGGTGACCAAGGGTGAGCGGTTCGTCTTCGTGCCGTTCCTCTACGACGAGGAGGGCGCGCGCATCCGCCGGCAGAACATGTCCAAGGTCTCGGTGGACCTGCGTGAGAGCCGGAGAGACCGTCGGGCGAAGGGCAAGCGTTAGACGGGAACGACCGAACACCAGCGGAGGGATGCATGGCGTCACGAGGCAGAAGCGCGGGCTACGCGCTGTGGGCGATGATCGCCATGGCGGCGGGTCTGTGCGGCCTGGGCGCGCTGTCGCTGATCTACCAGGACACCACGCTGCAGTGGGAGCCGGTCCCGGCGTCGTGGCCACGGCACGCCGCCTTGGGCGCGGGCTCGGGCCTCATCCTGCTGGCCAGCGGCGTGATGATGGCCATGCGCCGCACGCGCGCGCTCGGCGCCGGGATCGCCGGCGCCTTCATCGGCCTGTGGGTCCTGGGCCTGCATCTGCCGCATGCCTTCGCCAAGCCGACCGACGTGGCGGTCTGGCAGGCCGTGGCCGAGTCCACGGCTATGGCGCTGGGCGGTTTCCTCGCGCGGCGCGAGCTCCTGGCGGGGCCTGGCCGGTTGACGGATATCGAGGTGCGCCTGTTCGGCCTCTGCTGTCTGGTCTTCGGGGTCTCGCACCTCGTCTATGCGAAGTTCACCGCCTCCATGGTCCCGGCCTGGCTGCCCATGCGCCTGGACCTCGCCTACCTGACCGGCGCGATCCACGCCCTGACCGGCCTGGCGATGCTCGCAGGCTTCCGCCGGCGGTGGGCCGCCATGATCGAGGCCCTGATGATGACGTCGTTCGTCGCCCTGGTGCACCTGCCGCGCGTGGCCGCCAAGCCGGGCGACCGGTTGGAGCTGACCCTGCTGTTCGTGGCGATCACCCTCAGCGCCGCTGCCTGGATCGTGGCGACCTCGCGCACGGCCGCCCGGCGCTAGACCCGACACGCGGCGATCGCGGCGTTCGGCGCCAAACGCCGCAGGTGGTTGCCTGGCGACGGCGCAAGGGCTAGACCGTCCCGTCAACAGGATCTCTCATCGTCCATGCGCAGCTGCGCCAAACGTTTCGCCATCGCCGCCGCCGGTTCGTCCGCGGTTGCGGGCGCGCGCGCGATGATGATGGCCATGATTATTACCCCCACCTCTGAAGCGGGACGAACGCGCGCGAGTTAAAACCTCCGGCGGATCGCAAGATCAGAACCCCGCTTCCGAAAGGCAGCGGGGTTTTTTGATGTGCGCTTCGCCGGTCCATTCCACCCAAGGACCGACCGATGACCACTCCGATTTCCGACCTCAACACCGCGCAGATCCGCCGCGCAGCCCGGCAGTTCGCCGGGGCGCTCGCGGCCGAAGCCCTGCTCCACGCCACCGCTCGGGTGGAGGCGCGGCTGAACGCCGATGATGCGGGTTCGCTGTTTGCGGTCGACGAAGCCCTCTCGTCAGCCTGGCCGCCGGATGGGGCCTCGCCGCCGCGCCATGAGGTGATCTGGGCGGCGGGTGGCGCGCAGGACCTGCGGCTCAGCGCCTTCGACGCGGCCGGCCGGGTGCTGCTGCGCCGCAGCTACGCCGCCGGGACCCGGCGAAAAGGCGACGGCGATGTCTGACGCCGGCCGCCGCTACGCCTTCGTGATCGAGGCGGCCGACGCCCCCGATGCGCTGGTCCGCGTCCTGACGCTATTCGCCGTGCAGCCCGTGGCGCTGGCGAGCGTGAGCATGTCTCAGGCCGGCGGCCGCGCGTCCATCCGCATCGAGGCTCATGGGCTTGACGCTCAGCGGGCCGAGACCTTGCTGCGACGCCTCGACGGCCTGCCGATCGTCCGCAGCGTCGGCCTGGGGTGGCGCGATGCGTTGCGGGCCGTCGCCTAGGGTCCAGAAAGATGGCGGCCGTCCCCGCGGAACAGAGCCAGGCCATCACCTCGGCCATCCAGACCCCGTTCTGACGGACGTTTCAGGGGGATATGTCAAAGCAACGCTCTTGCCGGTCGAGGCATTATTCCGGGTGATGGCGTCTCGCCAGGGGCGCAATAGCGCACTAGGGTTGCCTGGATATGGCCTCGTTGAAGAACAGTCGCCCCCTCAGTCTGCGCATTCCGGAGCCTCGCTTCCGGCCAGGCGAGCATGCTGATTTTTCCGGCCTGAAGATCCCGGAGCCCGGCGAAACCCCTCGCCCCGACGTCGATACGGCTCCAAAGGACATGCGCGAGCTGGCCTATGGCCTGGTGCGGGTGCTGACCAACGACGGTCACGCCGTGGGGCCGTGGAACCCCAAGCTCGACGTCGACACCCTGAAGCGCGGTCTTCGGACCATGATGCTGACCCGTGTCTATGACGACCGGATGTATCGCGCCCAGCGGCAGGGCAAGACCAGCTTCTACATGAAGTGCACCGGCGAGGAGGCGGTCTCGATCGCCCAGGCCATGGTCCTGAACCACGACGACATGTGCTTCCCGACCTATCGCCAGCAGGGGATCCTGCTGGCCCGCGGCTACCCGATCGTCGAGATGATGAACCAGGTCTATTCCAACGGCCTCGACCCGATGAAGGGCCGCCAGCTGCCGGTGATGTATTCCTCCAAGGCGCATGGCTTCTTCACGATATCGGGCAATCTCGGCACGCAGTTCACCCAAGGCGTCGGCTGGGCCATGGCCTCGGCCTACAAAGGCGACGACCGGATCGCCTCGGCCTACATCGGCGACGGATCCACGGCCGAGGGCGACTTCCACCACGCGCTGACCTTCGCCTCGGTCTACCGCGCGCCGGTGATCCTCAACATCGTCAACAACCAGTGGGCCATCTCGTCCTTCCAGGGGATCGCCGGCGGCGAGGACGCGCCCTTCGCGTCGCGCGCCATCGGCTACAACCTTCCCTCGCTTCGGGTCGACGGGAACGACTTCCTGGCGGTCTATGCGGCGACCCAGTGGGCGGCCGAGCGCGCGCGCTCCAACCTGGGCGCGACGGTGATCGAGCACTTCACCTACCGCGCGGAAGGCCACTCCACCTCGGACGACCCGACCCGTTACCGGCCCTCCGACGAGGCCCGGCTCTGGCCGCTGGGCGATCCTATCGAGCGGCTGAAGGAACACCTGATCCAACTCGGGGAATGGTCCGACGAGGCGCAGCAGGCGCTGCATGAAGAATTGGTCGAAGTGGTGCGCGCCGCCGGCAAAGAGTCCGAGGCCCACGGCACCCTGCACGCCGGCGACCGCCCGAGCGTCAAGACCATGTTCGAGGACGTCTACAAGGAGATGGACTGGCGCCTGATCCGGCAGCGGCAGGAACTGGGGATCTGACGATGAACAAGCCGGTCACCGCGCCCGCGGCCGCCGAACACGCTGCCTCGCCGCAGACGACGAAGATGAACATGATCCAGGCCATCAACTCGGCCATGGATGTGATGCTGGGCCGCGATCCCGACGTGCTGATCTTCGGGGAGGACGTCGGCTATTTCGGCGGGGTGTTCCGCGCCACGGAGGGCCTGCAGAAGAAGTACGGCCTGAACCGCTGCTTCGACACGCCGATCACCGAGGCCGGCCTGATCGGCACGGCGGTCGGGATGGCGGCCTATGGCTTAAGGCCCTGCGTCGAGATTCAGTTCGCCGACTACATCTACCCCGGCTACGATCAGATCGTCTCGGAGGCGGCGCGCCTGCGCTATCGCTCAGCCGGCGACTTCTGGTGCCCCCTGACCATCCGCAGTCCCTATGGCGGTGGCATCTTCGGCGGCCAGACCCACAGCCAGAGCCCCGAGGCGCTGTTCACCCATATCGCGGGCATGAAGACGGTGATCCCGGCCACGCCCTATGACGCCAAGGGCCTGCTGATCGCGGCCATCGAGGACGACGATCCCGTGGTGATCTTCGAGCCGAAGCGGCTCTACAACGGGCCCTTCGACGGCAACCCGGACGCTCCTGTGACGCCGTGGCAGAAGATCGCTGACAACAATGTTCCGGTCGGCCACTACACGGTCCCCCTGGGCCAGGCCCGCATGGCCCGCGCGGGCGCCGAGGTCACGGTGCTCGCCTACGGCACCATGGTGCACGTGGCGGTGGCCGCCGCCGAACAGGCGGGGATCGACGCCGAGGTCCTGGACCTGCGCACTCTGGTTCCGGTGGACATCGAGGCGATCACCGCCTCGGTCAGGAAGACCGGCCGCTGCGTGATCGCGCACGAAGCGACCCGCACGTCCGGGTTCGGGGCCGAGCTCTCGGCCCTCGTCCAGGAGGCCTGCTTCTACCACCTGGAAGCGCCCATCGAGCGGGTCACCGGCTGGGACACGCCCTATCCGCACGCCTTTGAATGGGAATATTTCCCGGGTCAGAAACGGGTCGGCGCGGCTCTCAAGCGCGTCATGGAGGCGTAAGGTCTGTGGGACGCTTCGTCTTCAAGCTGCCCGACCTCGGCGAAGGCACCGCCGAGGCTGAGATCGTCGCCTGGCACGTCAAGGTGGGCGACGTCGTCGACGAGGACGCGCCGCTCGTGGACATGCTGACCGACAAGGCCACGGTGGAAATGACCTCGCCGGTGGCCGGTAAGCTGATCGAGGTCAATGGCGCGCCCGGCGACATGGCCGCGGTGGGCGGGCCGATCGCCGTGTTCGAGGTCGAAGGCGCCGGCAACGCCAAGGCGCAGGACAAGGCGCCGCCGACGGCCCCAGCGACACCTGCGCCAGAGCCACAGGTCGCGGAAGCGCCTGTGGCGGCGCCCCAGCCGGCGCCCGTGGCCGAAGCCGCGCCGCGTGCGCCGGTCGCGGCCGCGCCCCGCGCCATCCCCGGCCGCGTCGAGGGCGAGAAGCCGCTGGCCTCGCCGGCCGTGCGCCGCCGCGCCGAAGACCTGGGGATCAAGCTGGGACACGTCCCGGCGACGGGCCCGGCCGGCCGCATCACCCACGAGGATCTCGACGCCTTCATCGCCTCGGAGGGCGCCGGCGTGGCGCCGGCCTCGACGCTGGCCAAACGCACCGCCGTCGAGGAGATGAAGGTCATCGGCATGCGCCGCGCCATCGCGCGGCAGATGCAGGAGTCCAAGCGCCGCATTCCCCACTTCGCCTATGTCGAGGAAGTCGACGTGACGGAACTGGAGGAACTGCGCGTCCACCTCAACGCGACCAGGCGCGCCGATCAGCCGAAGCTGACCCTGCTGCCCTTCCTGATGCGCGCCCTGGTGCGGGTGCTGCCGGCCTATCCGCAGATCAACGCCCGCTTCGACGACGAGGCAGGCGTGGTCCACCGCTATGGCGGCGTCCACATCGGCATCGCCACCCAGACCGCCAACGGCCTCGTGGTTCCGGTGGTGCAGCACGCCGAGGCGCTGGACGTCTGGGCCGCCGCCGCCGAGGTGGCGCGCGTCGCCGAGCTCGCCCGCTCCGGCAAGGGCTCGAAGGACGACCTCTCCGGCTCGACGATCACGATCACCTCGCTGGGCCCGCTGGGCGGCATCGCCACCACGCCGGTGATCAACCATCCGGAAGTCGCCATCATCGGGCCCAACAAGATCGTCGACCGGCCGGTGGTGCGCCACGGCCAGATCGCCGTGCGCAAGATGATGAACCTGTCGTCGTCCTTCGATCACCGGGTCGTGGACGGCTACGACGCCGCGGCGTTCATCCAGCAGATCAAAGCCATGCTGGAACACCCCGCCACCCTGTTCATGGACTGATCCTGTGGCCGAGACGATCACCACCCGTCTCCTGATCCTCGGCGGCGGCCCCGGCGGCTATGTGGCGGCGATCCGCGCCGGCCAGCTCGGGATCGAGACCGTGCTGGTGGAGGGCGACCGGCTGGGCGGGACCTGCCTGATCCGCGGCTGCATCCCGTCCAAGGCCCTGATCCACGTGGCTTCGAAGTTCGAAGGCATGATCGAGGCGGTCGGTGGCGCGAGGGACGGCATCTCACTGGGCGCCGCGCCGGTTCTCGACATGGCCAAGACCGTGGCCTGGAAGGAGACGGTGGTCGACAAGCTGAACGGCGGCGTCACGGCGCTCCTGAAGCGCGCCAAGACCCGGGTCATCGCCGGAAGGGGGACCTTCAGCGACGCCAAGACCTGCCACGTGGAGACGAAGGACGGCCCTGTCATCATCAAGGCCGAGACTGTGATTCTGGCGGCCGGCTCGATCGCCACCGCCCTGCCGCACATTCCGTTCGGCGGCGACGTGATCTCGTCGACCGAGGCGCTGGCTCTGGACGCGCTGCCCAAGCGTCTGGTGGTGATCGGCGCGGGTTACATCGGGCTTGAGCTTGGCTCGGCGTTCCGCAAGTTCGGCTGCGAGGTGACCGTGGTGGAGACGCAGGACCGCATCCTGCCGCTCTATGACGACGCGCTCACCAAGCCGGTGAAGGCCTGGCTGGAGAAGGCCGGCGTCACCCTGCACCTTTCGGCCAAGGCGACCGGCTGGAAAAAGGGCGAACTCATCGTCGACAAGGGCGGCGAGACCCTGCGGCTCCCCGCCGACAAACTGCTGGTCACCGTCGGGCGGCGTTCCAACACCGAGGGCTGGGGCCTGGAGCAGATGGGCGTCGACATGGCCGGGGCCTTCGTGCGGGTCAACGACCGGATGCAGACCTCCATGAGCGGCGTCTACGCCGTCGGCGACCTGGTGGGCGAGCCCATGCTGGAGCACAAGGCCGTCGCCCAGGCGCACGTCGCGGTCGAGGTGATCGCCGGCCAGAACCGCAGGTTCGACCCTGCGACGATCGCCGCGGTCTGCTTCACCGAGCCGGAGATCGTCTCGGCGGGCCTCTCGCCGAAGGAGGCCGACGCCGCCGGCCACGACCCGGTCAGCGCCGTCTTCCCCTTCCAGGCCAATGGCCGTGCGCTCTCCATGGAGGCCGGCGACACCGGCGGCTTCGTCCGCGTTGTGGCGCGCAAGGCCGACCACCGGGTGGTGGGCCTGCAGGCGGTCGGCGCCCATGTGTCGGAGCTGTCCGGCGAGTTCGCCATGTCCATCGAGATGGGCGCGCGGCTGGAGGACCTGGGTGGGACCATCCACGTCCACCCGACCTTGTCGGAAGCCGTCCACGAGGCGGCGCTGCGGGCGCTGGGCCATGCCATTCACATCTGAGACCGGCCCGTTACAAGGGAAGCTTTCGGAGGCACCATATTGAACGACGCCACGCCCATCGCGCTGAAACCCCACGCTTCGCCGACGCCCGCCGCGGCCCGCGCCGCGCAGCTTGAGGACCCCGGCTTCGGCAAGGTCTTCACCGACCACATGGTCACCGTGCGCTGGACCGCGGCGCAGGGGTGGCATGACGCCCAACTCCGCGCGAGAGCCGCGCTGTCCCTCGATCCGGCGGCGGCGGTGCTGCACTATGCGCAGGAGATCTTCGAGGGGATGAAGGCCTACAAGCTCGCCGACGGCGGGATCGGCCTCTTCCGCCCGAACGAGAACGCCGCCCGCTTTGCGCGCTCGGCGCAGCGGATGGCGATGCCGCCGGTTCCGGAGGATCTTTTTCTCCAGTCGATCGAGGCGCTGGTGCGCGTTGACGCGGATTGGATCCCGTCCGGCGAGGGGAGCCTCTATCTGCGTCCCTTCATGTTCGCCACAGAGGCGTTCCTCGGCGTCCGGCCGGCGGCGGAATACACCTTCTGCGTCATAGCCTGCGCGGTGGGCGCCTACTTCAAGGGCGGCGCCAAGCCGGTCACCGTCTGGGTCTCGGACGACTACAGCCGGGCCGCCGACGGCGGGACCGGCGCGGCCAAATGCGGCGGCAACTACGCGGCCAGCCTGCTGGCCCAGGCCGAAGCTATCGCGCAGGGGTGCGACCAGGTGGTGTTCCTCGACGCCGCCGAGCATCGGTGGGTCGAGGAACTCGGCGGCATGAACATCTTCTTCGTGCTTGATGACGGGGTGCTGATCACACCGCCGCTCGGCGGGACGATCCTGCCCGGCATCACCCGCGACTCGGTGATCGCCCTGGCGCGCGACATGGAGGTGGAGGTGCAGGAGCGCCCCTATTCCTTCGACGAAT
The DNA here is from genome assembly GCF_036264965.1 of Phenylobacterium sp. Lineage (GTDB taxonomy): Bacteria > Pseudomonadota > Alphaproteobacteria > Caulobacterales > Caulobacteraceae > Phenylobacterium. The sequence continues at coordinate 67,248 of NZ_DATAPY010000039.1, read as the reverse complement.
GGCGCGCGGACACCGCAAGCGGTCGGGTGCGCGAGACCTTCGCGTGCGGCACGGCGGCGGTCATCGCGGCGATTGGGGAGGTGCGCCACCGCAAGGGGGCCTTCAAGGTCGGCGACGGATCCGAAGGTCCTGTCACCCGCCGCCTTCGAGATCATCTGGTGGCGGTCCAGCGTGGCGTCGCGGCGGACGCCCGATCCTGGATCCACAGGATTTCGCGCGGCGACTGACCTGATCCTCTTGCGGCTCACCGCCTCGAACTTGGCGCTGAGGCTCCGAATACAGTTTCCGCGATAGCGTGAGGGAACCCTTTTGGGGCGCGCGTGTTCCCGACTCCGGGAGGCCATGGGCGGATGTCGCAACTGACGGTCAACGGCGTGGTCCACGAAGTGGACGCTCCGCCGGACATGCCCTTGCTCTGGGTGCTGCGAGACCTTCTGAAACTCACCGGGACGAAGTTCGGTTGCGGCATCGCCCAGTGCGGCGCCTGCACAGTGCATGTGGACGGCACGCCGCTGCGGTCCTGCATGCTGCCGATCGGCGCGCTCGGAAGCCGCGCCGTCACCACCATCGAGGCGGTCGGCAAGATGCCGGCTGGGCGCAAGGTCCAGCAGGCGTGGCTGGATCTGGAGGTGATCCAGTGCGGCTACTGCCAGTCGGGCCAGATCATGTCCGCCGCCGCCCTGCTCGCGGCGACGCCGGACCCGGACGACGCCGACATCAACGCCGCCATGGCCGGCAACATCTGCCGCTGCGGCACCTATGTGCGCATCCGCGAGGCCATCAAGCGCGCGGCGAAGGCCGTCTGAGGAGGATCGCTCTTGGCCCTCTTCGACAGGCCGCCCGCCGACGCCCAAACCCGCCCGTCCCGCCGCGCCCTTCTGCAAGTGGCCGCGGCCGCCGGCGGCGGCCTGCTGGTCGGCTTCCTCGCGCCCATGGGCGCGGCGGCGGGAAAGAGCGGGGATGCGCCCGCCCGCGGCTTCGCCCCCAACGCCTTCATCCGCATCGATCCGGCGGGAAACGTCACCCTGGTCATGCCCCAGGTGGAGATGGGCCAGGGCGTCTACACCTCGATCTCGATGATCCTGGCCGAGGAACTCGACGCGCCCTGGGATAAGGTGACGTTCGAGCACGCCCCGCCCAGCGACGCCCTCTACGGCAACCCGGCATTCGGCCTGCAGGCGACGGGCAACTCCAATTCCATCCGCGCCTGGTGGAAGCCATTGCGCAAGGCCGGCGCCGGCACACGGGCGATCCTAGTGCAAGCCGCCGCCTCCGGCTGGGGCGTCGATCCGGCGTCGTGCCGCACCGAAGCCGGGGAGGTGATCCACGACGCCGGCGGCCGCCGGATCGGCTATGGCGGCCTGACCGGCCGCGCCGCCGGGCTGAAGCCGCCGACCGATCCGCCGCTCAAGGACCCCAAGACCTTCCGCCTGATCGGCAAGCCGCTGAAGCGGCTGGATACGCCAGAGAAGGTCAACGGCCAGGCCCAGTACGGTATCGACGCCATGCCGCCGGGCGTGAAGTTCGCCACCCTGGCCCACTCGCCGGTGTTCGGCGGCAAGGTCGCCCATGTGGACGACAGCCAGGCCAAGCTCCTGCCCGGCGTCCGCCAGGTCGTGGTGCTGGACGACCTGGTGGCCGTGGTCGGCGATCATATGTGGGCCGCCAAGCAGGGGCTGGCGGCGCTCAACATCACCTGGGACGAGGGCCCCAACGCCAACGTCAACACCGCCATGGTCCGCGAGCGGCTCGTGGCCGCCAGCTCCCGGCCGGGCGTGGTGGCCAAGTCCGTGGGCGACGTGGCCAAGTCGCTGAGCCAGGACGCCGTCGAAGTGACCTACGACGTGCCGTTCCTGGCGCACGCTCCGATGGAGCCGATGAACTGCACGGCGCATGTGACGCCGGCGAGCTGTGAGGTCTGGGTGGGCATCCAGGTGATGAGCCGCGCCCAGGCCGCGGCCGCCCAGGTCACCGGCCTGCCGCCCGACAAGGTCACCGTCCACAACCACCTGCTGGGCGGCGGGTTCGGCCGGCGGCTGGAGGTCGACATGGTCGCCAAGGCCGTGCGCATCGCCCAGCACGTGGACGGGCCGGTGAAGGTCGTCTGGACCCGCGAGGAAGACATCCAGCACGACGTCTATCGCCCCGCCTGGCACGACCGCCTCTCGGCCCGGCTGGACAGCGGCAAGATCGTCGGCTGGAAGCACGTCATCACCGGTTCGTCGGTGCTGGCGCGCTGGCTTCCGCCCGCCTTCGTCGACGGCAAGGATTTCGACGCCGTCGATAGCGCCGCCGACATGCCCTACGACATCCCGAACTTCCACGTGGAGCACGTCCGCGAGGAGCCGCCGGGGGTGCCGACCGGCTTCTGGCGCGGTGTGGGGCCGGCGCACAACGTCTTCGTCATCGAGAGCTTCATCGACGAGCTGGCGCATAAGGCCGGCAAGGACCCCGTCCAGTTCCGGCTCGACAATCTGGACAAGCAGCCGCGCCTGCAGGCCGCGCTGAAGCTGGCCGCCGACAAGGCCGGCTGGGGCTCGCCCCTGCCGCCCCGCTGCGGCCGCGGGGTCTCCGTCCAACCCTCGTTCACCAGCTGGATCGCCACTGTGGTCGAGGCCGGGGTGGACGCCGACGGCGCCGTGACCCTGCGCCGCGTGGTCTGCGCCGTGGACACCGGCATCGCCGTCAACCCGGACACCATCGCCGCCCAGCTTCAGGGCGGGATCATCTTCGGCCTGACCGCCGCCCTCTATGGCGAGATCACGGTGGCGCAGGGCCGCGTCCTGCAGAGCAACTTCCACGACTACCGCATGCTGCGCATCGACGAGACGCCGCCGATCGAGGTCCACGTGATCGCGAGCGGCGAGGCGCCCGGCGGCATCGGCGAGACGGGCGTGGTGGCCGCCATGCCGGCGCTGGCCAACGCGATCTTCGCCGCGACCGGCAAACGGCTTCGCCGCCTGCCCATCGACCGGGACGTCCTGGCGGGGAGGAAGGAGGCATGAGACTCCTGCGCCTTCTGCTGATCGTCGTCGGCGTGGTCGCCGTCATCGGCCTGGGGGTGCTGGGCTGGTTCGTCAGCGGGTCGCGGCCGTTGGCCTTCGCCGGCGGGCAGGGGGTGAGCCTCGCCGACTACAAGGGGCCGTCTCCGACCGGCGTTCCGGCCGATTTCGCCTCGACAGACCCCCTCGCCCGCGGCCAGTACCTGGTCCGCGCCGCCGATTGCCAAGCTTGCCATACCGCCAGGGGCGGCGCGCCGTTCGCGGGCGGCCTGGCGTTCAACCTGCCCTTTGGCTCAATCTGGTCGCCGAATATCACGCCTGACAAGGACACCGGCATCGGCGGGTGGACCGACGCCCAGTTCCTGGGCGCGCTGCATAGGGGCGTCGACGACGCGGGACAGCCGCTCTATCCGGCCATGCCCTACGCGGCCTTCGCCCAGATGACCGACGCCGACGCGCTGGCGATCAAGGCCTATCTGTTCAGCCTGACGCCCGTCCATCGGCCGAACAGGGACAACACCTTCCCCTTCCCCTTCAACCAGCGCTGGCTGATGGCGGTCTGGAGCCGGCTGTTCAATCCCGACCAGCGCTTCCAGCCGCACGCCGAGCGCAGCCCGCAGTGGAACCGGGGCGCCTATCTCGCCGAGGCCATGGCCCACTGCGGCGACTGCCACACGCCGCGAAACCTGGCCCAGGCCTTGGACAACCGCCGCAAATACGCCGGCGCGGTGGCCGCCGGCTGGAAGGCCTACAACATCACCGGCCACCGGCTCTATGGCATCGGCGCCTGGAGCGACGCCGAACTCGCCCAGTACCTTTCCACCGGCCACGCCGCCGGCCGCGGCGCCGCAGCCGGGCCGATGGCGGAGGCGGTGGACCTGAGCCTCAGCCACCTGACGCCGTCGGACATCGCGGCGCTTGTGGTCTATCTGCGCAGCATCCCGCCGGTCGCCACCCCGGACCAGCCGCCGCCCGCGTTGCGCTCCGCGCCCGCCGTCGCCAAGCAGGGCCTGGCTATCGACTACGACCCCAAGGGCAAGCGCATCTTCGAGGGCGCCTGTGTGAGCTGCCACAGCTGGAATGGGCAGGGCTCGCTCAACGAATGGGCCACGCTCACCGGCGGGCGGGCGGTCAACGACCCCACGGCCACCAACGTCGCCCAGGTGGTTATTTCTGGCGCGAACCGGCGCACGGCGGGTGGCCTGACCTTCATGCCCGCCTTTGGCCACGCCTACACCGACGACGAGATCGCCGCCGTCGCTAACTACGTCACGGCCCGCTTCGGCGCCAAACCCTCGAACGTCACGCCAAGCCAAGTGGCGGCGCTGCGCAAGGCGGCCAGTTAGCGGCTATCCGCGGTAGCCCGAGAGAAACTTCGAACGCCGGCGCCGCACGTCGCGCTCTGGCGTGGAAAAGACGGTGGCTCGCCGGGGTCGGCAATCTGCCGAACTATGTCCACGCGATCCCGCTACCCGCAAGGCCGCCAACGCGGCGAAAAGCTCGCGCGGATGCGAAAGCGCGCGATAGGGCACTGCGCCCGGCGGCACCATCGCTTCGGGACAGGGCGGTTTTGTTGGCGCGTCAAAAGGGAGTTGTGACCACTTTGGAGCTTCAAAAAGCGGGCGTTCACCGATGCTACCTCTCTCCTATGTCCGCTCTGTGGTGCCGCGCCGGAGTATCATCAGAAGACCTCCGATTGCGAAGGCAATGTAGATGCAGTCGTGGCGGCAGCCCGGGCGGAAATTGGCAAGATCGAACTGCGCCACGCGGAACTCGACAACACGCTGGCGACCCTGCGGGCCGAGGCAGTCCACTTCGAGCGGCGATTGCCGCGCCTGGAAGCCCAGGCCGGCGATCTCTCGGGGCAGATCGAGCAGATCGTCGCGCCCAATCTCAATCTTACGCGCTCGAACCGCATCGAGCGCGGCAATGATTTAGCCGGGTCTGTATCTGTGCCATACACAAGCTTCATGCGTCCGTCGCGCCGTGCAAGCCTGTGATCGCAAACGGCCCTCACGCCTGGGCGCCGAGCGCGGTGATGTTCGCGCGTTTCCGGCCTGCGCCAGGGCGGGTGACCATGCCGGACGTTTGCTGCGACCTAGTCTGGGTTCGGGAATGTCTGTTCCTCGCAGGGCCACAGTCGCGCGCGCAAGTCTCGGCTCATCCCGGCGAGGAGATCCAGTTGCTCAATCTGGATCCGCTGGTGGCGCGCGCCTGGCTGGGCGTGCCGATCGCGCACCTCACCGACCGCAAGATCCTTTTGGAAGACATAGACCGCGAGCGCGCCGGTCGGCTTTCGGAGCTGTTCGCCGAGGGACGGGCGATTGAGCTTCTGCGCCCGCCCGGCGGGGGCGGGTGCGCTGCAAAGGCGGCGACCACGATAAAGGTGACCGGAAGCGTCAAGGGCGCCGCTCTTGCGGCGGAGCTATCCGTCCGCCAGTTGGAGCGTCTGTTTGGCGACCGTTTCGGCCTCTCGCCGCGGCGCTACGGGCGCATCCTGCGCCTTCGCCGGGCGATCGGTCTGATCGCGCATGAAGGCGACAGCCTGGCGGGCGCCGCCGCTATGGCCGGCTACGCCGACCAGCCTCATTTCACCCGAGAGGTGCGCGAGCTGACGGGGCGCAGCCCCCGGTTCCTTCTGCCTCATGTCGCGAACCTTCAAGACGTCCAGGCCCATACGCGCGACGACTGACGACGTGTCGCGACGAGGACGGGAAACATGGATCAGCAGGACAGCAACTTGGCTGCGATCAAGGCGTTCAACGCCGCCTTGAACCAACACGACATGGCCGCGGCGCTCGCCTTCATCGCGCCGGACGCCGCAAACCGCGGCCGGCCTGTGGGGCGCGAGGGCTATGCCCGGGTCCACGAGGACATCAGCACGCGGTTCCCGGACAGGCAGATGGACATTGCCGAGATGCTGGCCGCGGACGACCAGGTGATCGTCCGTCTCATCTATTCCGGCACGCACCTTGGGGTCGGACGACTTCCCGTCGATGGCGTCCAGATGATCGGTGTGGCGCCCACCGGCCGGCATTTCGTCGTCCAGCATATCCATTGGTACACGATGAAGGCGGGTCTCATCGTCGATCATCAGGCCGCTCGCGACGACGTCAGCATGCTGATGCAGCTCGGCCTGTTGCCGGACATACCGCTTGTCTCCAGGCCCGCGAGGATTCCTGACGCCGCGTCGATCGGTCCGAATATCAGCGGAACGGCGGAGCAGGCGCGCAACCTCGAGGTGATGAGGAACTGGTTCGAAGCCTTCACCCAGGGCGATGTGGACCGCGTCCTGGCCCTTTCCGCGCCGGACGCGCGCAACCACGGCCGAAGCGGCGGCCGCGAAGAATTCCAATTGATCGTCAACGATGGCCAGCGCACCTACACGCGGCTCACGAGCGGCCTGGGCATCGAGGCCATCGTCGCCGTCGACGACTCCGTCGTGGCCCGATTTTCGGGGACAATGCGACACACGGGCGTGAGCCAGACCCCGATGGACGGCGGTGTGCTGATGGGCAAGCCGGCCACGGGCAAGACCTTCCAGATGCACCATATCCACTGGCTCAAGTTCAAGGACGGTCTGATCACGGGACACCGCGCTTGCCGGGACGACATCGGCATGGCGGTTCAACTCGGCGTTCTGCCAGCCCTTCAGGCCTTTTCACCTTCCTCAGTGGCGGCAGGCAGGTCGAAAGCCATGCCATGACAAGCGTGGACCGGGCATTGAAGGGACACCAACCGTACCGGCGACAGCGGTTAATGCTCCCGAGGGATCATCCGAGCCGGCCGAACTCGCCAAGTAGCCTTTGTTAGGCCCGCAACAGGTCGAACTCGGCCGGTGGCTCACGCCCTGAAGTCGACGTCCAGGGATTGCGTCGCCTTCAATCCGCCCAGGCCTCGGGGGGCATATTCATCGGCCCCTTGAAAGTCGTCGGATCGATCGAGAAGCCGACCAGGGCTCGGTAGCCCTGGTGACGTTCATGGTGGAGGATCCCGCGCGGGAAATCGATGCGGCTGCCGGGTCCGCAGGCGAGCGTCTCGCCGCTTTCGGCCTCGATAACCACCAGTTCTCCCTCGAGAATGAAGATGATCGAGTCGAAGTCGTGCCAGTGGTTCTCGTTGGTTTCTGGCGGGATTTCCACCACCAGTGGGTGGAAGCCGGCGGCCTCGATCACCGCCATCGCTTCGCCTTCAATTGCGAAGGCGTCGTGTGTTTTGCTGATGCCCATTACGGTATCCCTCGTCAGGTGGATCAGGTCGTCGACCGACAGGGTCTCGCCGTCAGCCAGCCGCCGCCGCACAGACGCCAACAGCTCGAGCCGCCGCCTGTCGCCGGCGATCCGCGAGCGGAACGCGGCCTCCTGGAGACGCAGGATGGCGTCCAGGTCGGCGAGACGATCGTCCAGCAGTTCGGCGATACGCTTCAGCGGCACGCCCAGCGACTTCAAGGCGAGCATCTGATGCAGGCGCGCCATCTGGCCGGGCCCATAGGTCCGCCAGCCGGTGTGCGTGCGCAACGGCTCGACCAGCCCCAGCGTCTCGTAGAGTCGCAGGGCCTTGGTGCTTACGTTGAGCCGCCGGGCGGTCTCGGCCGGGCTGAAGAAGCGGGGGTGGTCGTTCACGAGCAGTACCTGTCTTCGACGACGGCCAAATGCAGGTCTGCCCCAGGGACAAGGTCAAGCACGATTTGCGGATTATTGTAGGGCCGGGGCCACAAGGGAGATCGGGTCGCCGTGCGCATTCCCGTCATCGACAAGTCCGGCCGGAACGACGGAGCTTTCGCCTGCAGTGACTTCAGCTGCGATCCCGCCGCCACCGCCCAGAACCTGCGCAAACTCGCCAAGCTGATCCCGCTACCGAGCCCAGCAACGGACTGAGGAGGCGATGGGGGCCAGCGCGCGGTGCGCATCGAGCGGGCTACGGACCGACGTCTTCGACGGCATTGGTGGGAAGCAGCCATAGCGCCGATGCCCGAGACCGGACCTTCGCCCCACCCGCCACGCCGGGACTGAGCGCTCGGCGCCGGGGATGGCTGTCGCCTTGAATGGCGCCTGTCTCGGATGAAGTCGTAGGGCGCGAGCGCGCCAGCGCGACAAGGCCACTACAAACCAACTTAACTTGCGTTGCAAGCATCCAGGGGCCTGGCGAGTTTCCGCGATCGACAGTTGCGGAGGGAGCGATGCTGGGAATTCTGGGGGAGAAGATCGGCGAGGGTGCCTTTTCGGACGTCCACGCATGGGCGCCCGGCCAGGTCGTGAAACTGTTCAAACCGGCAGTGCGGCGACGCACCGCCAGGTATGAGGCGCACATGACCCGCGCCGTCTTCGCCGCCGGCGGCCCGGCGCAGGAGGTGCTGGACGAGGTGACGGTCGATGGGCGCTTGGGCATCGTCCTGCCGCGGCTCGAGGGGCCCACCCTGCTTCAGCTCCTGAAGACAGATGCGATCACGCTCGAAGCCGCTGCCGAAGTTCTCGCAAGCCTTGCCCTGTGTGTCCACCAGACGCCAACACCGACAGACGCACTGCCCGTCCGCGCCTACATGGAGGCTTTGCTGCAGCAGTCGGACGGGAGCATTCCGGATCACATCTCAGCGGGTGTGATCGCGCTGATCGATCGCCTCCCGACCGACGACCGGCTCAGCCATTGCGACCTTCACCCCGGCAACGTGATCATGACGGCGGGCGGTCCGAGGCTCATCGACTGGACCGGGGTGAAGCGTGGGGGCGCCCCACTCGACCTTGCGTGCTGTCACTTCCTGCGAACCGAACTGGTCGTGGAAAGCTTGGGCTCGCCGGCGCGACAGCGCGCTCTCGATGTCGCCGTGCAGTCCGAATACGCGCGCCTCGCCGGTATCTCCGCTCCGGCGTTAAGGTCGGCCGTCGAAGCTCACCTGCCCATCGTCCGCCTCTTCTTCCTCCTCGGTGCGGTGGCGCGGCCCGCTAGCTGGGCGCAGCTGCTGCAGCGCCTTGACGCGGACGTAGAGGAGGCGAATTGACCGCCCGCAACGGGTCGGATCTCACCATTGGTTTCCAGCCGACAACCCGCCGCTGTTGCGTCCCCGGGGCCGGCACGCTTGAACGGCGAGTTTCTGGCATTGCCCCGACTTCCGCTCGTGGCACCTCGCCGACATTGAACGCCTGCGACGAAATGGCTGAGGTCGCGCTGGAGTCGTGGCATAGGCTTTGCGCAACCGGAGGGAACCTATCCCGTTTCAGATCGGCGCTAGACCATGACCCAGACCCTCGCCCGCACCGGCCCGGACACACTCGACATCGCCATCGGCGCGGCCATCCGCCTTGCGCCGCAAGCAGCTGAAAATCTCCCAAGACATGCTGGCGGAGCGCTGCGGGGGTGACCTTCCAACAGGTGCAGAAGTACGAGAACGGCGCCAACCGGGTCTCCTTCTCGCGCCTCGTGCAGATCGCCCATGCGCTGGGCCTGCGTGTGTCGGATCTCGTGGGTGACATCGATCAGGCCGCCGGCTTTTCACGTGCGGAGACGGCCTTGCTGACAAACCTGGGGGTCTCGGGCGCGACCGAGCTTGTCGAGGACTTCGCGCGGCTCAGCCCCCAGCTTCGCCACCGCGTCCGTGACCTCGTGCGCGACATGGCCAACAGCTGCGGCGGATAGGCCTGCCAAAGCCGACGATCGCCCAGGGTACTCGAAGAAAGGCGCCCTTGCTGGTCGCGGTCGCGCCTGTTCGACTTCGAAGATGACGCTGGCGATTCCCGAGACTTGAAGTCATGCGCGTGCGGTTCGCCGAGGCGGTAAGGCAGGCGTGGCCGGCGCGCGGCTGGATCGTGAAGCCCGCCGCCGCGCCGCCGGGATACACCCCCAACACCGTCCTCACCGAGTGGCTGACCTTGAGTTGTACTGGCGCGTGGGCCAGCCAGGGGCAGGGTGACCGTCTGGAGGTCCTGCTTTGCGCGGGACGAAGATGCGGAACGCGCGCGTTCCCATTTCCGTGCGCTGAACCTCTGGCTGGCCACGCTCAGGTAGGGCGCGCGAGGATTGTGGGCGGTGTCATACAGTCATCGGCGCTGGGTCCGTCGGGTCTGGCGCTGCGGCCGCTCTCAGGTCCGCCGCCAATGCCTCCGGCCTATTCAGCCCCGCCAGGGCTCAAGAAACGCCTGAAGGGCTGCGTTGACGTCTGTGGGCCGTTCTTCGTGCGGCAGATGCCCCGCTAACGCGATCGGCGCGGTCGTGAGATCGTCGGCAAGGCTTCGCCAGATGGCGGCCATGTCCACCATCTTTGCCGCCTCGAATTCGGCGCCCCACAGCGCGAGCGTCGGGCAACTGAGCTTGACCTCCTTGTCGACCTCATCCTGCGCCAGGTCCTCGCGCCAGGCGCCGTAGTCCGAAAACGGCCCCCGCAAGCCGCCCGGCTGCGCATAGGCCTGGACGTAGGCTGCGATGTCGGCGTCGCTCAGCGCCCCCGGATCATAGGTCCAACTCGACAGCAGGTAGCGCAGCCAGAGTTCCTCGCGGCCCTGAATCAGCGCCTCGGGCAGGTCGCGGACGGCCTGGAACATGAAGAACCAGCTGGCGTTGGCCACACTGGCGTTCATGGTGCCGAACAGCAGTCGTGTCGGGATGTTGTCCAAGGCGGCGAACCGCGCCACCGCGTCAGGGTGGTCCTTGCAGAACCGCAAGCCCACGCGCGCGCCGCGATCATGGCCGACAATCGCGGCCTTCTCGATGCCGAGGTTGGTCATCAGACCGCGAATGTCGTTCGCCATTGAGCGCTTGTCGTAGCCGGCCGCGGGCTTCTCGGTCGCGCCATAACCCCTCAAGTCCGGGACGATCAGCCGATACTGCTTGGCGAGGACGGGGATCTGGTGGCGCCAAGCGTACCAGCTCTCCGGAAAGCCGTGGATCAACACGACCGGAGGGCCCTCGCCAGCCTCCGCGTAGTGCATCTTGATGCCATTCGCCACGGTGCGGTGGTGAGCTACGCTGTGGGTCATCTTGAGCCCTTCGTGACGCTTGGCGAAAACCGCAGGGCGGAATGCCGGCCGCAGTGTCGCGGCGATGAAATCCTGACAGGGCCGACGCCATCGCCGTATCCCCTGAATGGGGGACGATGCAGCGGAAAGGCCTATACGCAGCGCCTCGGGGCGCTTTGGATTTACCCGGCCTGGAGGTGGCGGGGGCTATCTTGTCGGGGAGCTCGCCTCGGGACGACTCAGTTCCTCAAGCAGGAAGATGAACGACTCATACGGCCGTCCGGTCGCGTGCCGCAGGCCCATTTCGCAGGTTCGGTTGGCGGAGACATAGGCGTCGGCCGGCCAGGCGTCGAGGCCGGCCTTTTCCTCTCGCGTAGCCGACCGCACGAGCTCCGGATGCAGCAGGCCCCGGTCTCCGGCCGTGCCGCAGCAGGTCGTGCCGATCGGAGTATGGACCTCGGTCGCCAGGTATTCGGCGATCTCATGGAGCTCTTGGTTGACGCCGAGATGGGTCATCGAACAGGTGGGATGTACCGCTATCCGGCCGACCTTCCGCGGCGGCGGCAAGTCCGCCAACAACTGGCGGCACCATTGGATGGAGTCGAGGATGGTCAGCTTCTCGTGGCGGGCCTTCCGGTCCGGATCGAGATAGCGAGCCACGTCCTCGGCGATCCCGAGCGTGCAGGAGGCCGCGTCGATCACCAGCGGCAGCCGGCCCTCGTCGCTCCAACGCCAGAAGGCGTCGGCGATGGCGTCGGCCATGTGCTGGTGCGCCGCCTTGAATCCCTTGGAGCTGAACGGGGTCGAGCAGCAGAATCCGGCCACGTCATCCGGGATCCACAACGGCCGGCCGGCGCGGGCGGATAGCGCGACCAAAGCCTCCTGCAGGGACGGGCCCTCCGGCGCGTCCGGGTCGCGGCCGAACATCCGGTTGATGCACGCCGGGAAATAGACCGCCGCGGCCGTCTCCTCGTCGGTCGCGGGCATCCTCTTGCGGGCCGGCTTCGGCATCGCGCCAGGGACGGCCGGCATCAGGTCCTCGCTGATCATGGCGCGCGCCGCCGAGGTCAGGCCCTTCAGGGCGCCCACGCCTACCGTCTTGGAGACCAGCTCCGCGCCGCCCAGGCTGAAACGGGCCATCGCCTCCACATTGGCCCAGCGCTTGGCGATCGAGAGCGCCACCGCCTCGGCCTGCGGCCCGTGCTCGGCCTTGCGGAACTCGCGCATCAGGGCCCCAGTGTTGATCCCGATCGGGCAGGGGATCGCGCAGGTGCCGTCGCCGGCGCAGGTCTCGATGCCGTCGTATTCGAATTCCGCGCGCAACTGCCGCAGCACCGGAGACTCCTCCGGTTGCCGCGCCATCTCCCGCCGCAGCACGATCCGCTGGCGCGGTGTGGTGGTGACATTGCGGCTGGGGCACATCGGCTCGCAGAAACCGCACTCGATGCAGTGGGTCGAGCCGGTCACATCCTCGATGGTCGGCACCGATTTCAGCGCCTTCAGGTGCACCTGGTCGTCCCGCGTCAGGATGACGTTGGGCGCGAGCACCCGGAAGGGATCGCAGAGCGCCTTGATCTCCCACATGATCTCGGCGGCGCGGTCGCCCCACTCGGCGCGGACGAAGGGCGCCATGTTGATGCCGGTGCCGTGCTCGGCCTTCAACGACCCGTCGTGGGTGTTGACCACCAGGTCGACGAGCTCCTCCATGAAAGCCGAGTAGCGGGCGCGGCTCTCCGGCTCGTCCAGCTTGGCGACCAGGGTGAAGTGCAGGTTGCCGTGAGCAGCGTGTCCAGCAACGCCCGGGATGAAGCCGTGCTTGGCCAGCAGCGCCTGCAGGTCGTGGGCGCCCTGGGCCAGCCGCTCACGCGGGAAGCAGACGTCCTCCGTGATCAGCATCGCGCCCGCGGGACGTTGCTTGCCCACCAGGCCCAGAAGGCCCTCTCGGACGTGCCAGGCGAGTTCCACCGCTTCGGTCACACTCGTGAAGCTGAGCGGGCTGAGCAAGGGCAAGGGCGCGACCAGGTCGGCGACCTTGGCCTGCAGGGCGTCGAGCGCGGCCGGGGACTCGGCCCCGAACTCCACGAGCAGTGCCGCCGCCTTCGGGTCGAGGGACCGCCAATAGGCCGGCGTCCCGGGGAAGGCTTCGCCGGCGGCGCTCAGGGCGGGCGCCACCATCAGCTCGACGGCCGCCGCCCCGAGGCCGACCAGGGCCGGGACCAGCTCGACTGCGGCGTCGATCGACGGGAGCGGAATCCAGGCCACGGAGGTGACCGCCGGGAGCGGCACGGTCTCGATCACCGCCTCCGCGATGAACCCGAGGATGCCTTCCGATCCCACGAGCAGCCTCCGGAAGATCTGCAACGGGGTCTCGCCGTCGAGGAACGCCAGCAGGCGCAGCCCGTGGGTGTTGCGGATCGAATACTTGCGTCGGATCCGAGCGGCGAGCGCCTCGTCGGCGAGGATCTCCTCCCGTATCGCCATCAGACCGCTCGCCAGCTCGGGTTCGGCGGCCGCGAAAGCGGCCTCGGCGCCGGGCGCGGCGGTGTCGACGACGGTGCCCGACGGCAGCACCACGGTGAGGGCCGAGACCGTGTGGTAGGCATCCTGGGGGATGGTGCAGCGCATGCCGCCTGAGTTGTTGGCGATGACCCCGCCCAGGGCGCAGGCGTGCCCGCTCGCCGGGTCGGGTCCAAGCTTGCGGCCATAGCGCTGCAGCATGGCATTGGCGTGCGCCAGGATCAGGCCCGGGCGAACGCGCAGCCGCTGGCCGTCGGCCTCGACCTTGCCGCCGGACCAGTTGCGGCGGACGTCGATCAGGATGTCGTCGGACTGCGACTGTCCGTTCAGGCTGGTGCCGGCCGCTCGGAAGGTCGCGTGCCTGCCGTTTCGCCGGCAGTAGGCCAGCACCTTGGCGACATCCTCGACGGTGCGGGGCAGGACCACCACCTGCGGCGTCAGGCGGTAGGGGCTGGCGTCGGAGGCGTAGCGGACCAGGTCGAGGAGCCGGGTCTTCACCTGAGCCGGTCCAAGCAGGCCGACCATGTCCCGCTTCAGCGCTTCAGGCGTGCCGTGCAGCAGGCTGTCGGGCACGGCGTCAGCATAGGCGGGGCCGGGCGGACGGCCGATTTTCTGGGGGTCTGGCGCCAGGAGCTTGGGCATTGGACATCCTGCTTGTGCGGGGTTGACGCGCCGATCTTGGAACGCCCGGCGCCAGGCGGCTTTGAGACGCGGAGGTCCCCGCACCGGCCCAGATCAAGTTGCCGCTCATTCACCGTTTCCGCGGGCGTCGGCGGGAGCGGAGTTGGTCACGTCTGTGTCGTCCACGATCGGGTTCGAGAGCGTGCCGATCTGTTCGATTTCCACTTCAAAGACGTCGCCGGGCTTCATGAAGAGCTTGGGGTTGCGCGCCCAGCCGATGCCGCCAGGCGTGCCGGTGATGATGACGTCGCCCGGCTCGAGTGTGAGGGTTGTGCTCAGCGACGCGATGAGGGTTGCGACGTCGAAGATCAGCAGGTCGGTGTTGGAGTCCTGCAGCGTCTGCCCGTTCAGCCGCCCCTGGATGCGTAGACCCTTGGCGCCCGGGGGCAGTTCGTCGGGGGTGACCAGCCAGGGCCCGAAGGCGCCAGTTCGGTCGAAGTTCTTGCCCATCGTCCATTGCGGCGTCCGGCCCTGAAAATCCCGCAGCGTGGCGTCGTTGAAGATCGAGTAGCCGGCGACGTGCTCAAGCGCCCGATCCTTGGCGATCCGCCGCCCGCCCCGACCGATCACCACCGCCAATTCCGCCTCGTAGTCGAGCATATTGGATTCCGGCGGGCGCAGGATGGCCGCGCCGTGGCCAAGCAAGCTGGTTGCGAAGCGGGCGAACACCTCCGGGTATTCGGGCTTCTTCAGTCCGGACTCGGCGAGATGGTCGTCGTAGTTGAGCCCAAGGCAAAGGATCTTCGAGGGCCGCGGGATGGGCGGGCGCAGCGTCACGGCGCGTTCGTCCACCCGAGGACCCCGGCTCAGCCATCTGCCGACCTCCGCAAGGTCCGCATTCGACCTGATGAGGTCCGACAGGGTGCCTGGGTATCCCGGCTCATCCCGCGTCAGACCGTGGAAGCCCTGGCCGGTATCGGCCGCAACGCCGACCCGTTCGTCCGCTTCGAAATTGATGAACCGCAAAGGCCGGTCTCCTGTGACTCAGCGAATGAGATTGGTGCGGGCGAGGTCGAGGATCTCAGCGCCGCGGCCGTCGAGGACCGCCTTGGCGGTCCACAGGCCGAAGCCCTTCACCTGCGCCGCTTCGATGTGGGGCGGCATCGAAAGCTCCTGCCGCGCACACACGGCGTCGAGCAGCGCGGGACCGTCATGCTCCAGCACCGCAATCAGGGCCTCGACGAGGTCCGCGGGATCCTCGACGCGTTGGGCGAAGAGCCCGGCGGCTTGCGCGAGCGCCGCGAAGTCTGGGTTGGTCAGGTCGACCCCGGTGTCGAGAATCCCCGACGCCTTCATCTCCATCTCGACGAAGCCCAGGGTCCCGTTGTTCAGCACGACGATCTTCACCGGCAGCCGCTCCTGGACGAGCGTCAGGAGGTCGCCCATCAGCATGGCGAAGCCGCCGTCGCCGGAGAAGGAGATCACCTGGCGGTCGGGAAACGCCGACTGTGCGCCGATCGCCTGCGCCAGGGCATTGGCCATTGAGCCATGGTTCAGCGAACTGACCAGCCGGCGGCGGCCATTCATCTTCACATAGCGGGCGGTCCAGATCGCCGGGGTTCCCACGTCATAGGTGATGACGGCGTCGTCGGCCGCCAGGTCGCTCATGGTCTTGGCGAGGAACTGCGGGTGGAGCGGTCCCCGACCGGCGCGCCCGGTAGCCAGCGCGTCGAGGTCCTTCCGGGCCTTCTGGTAGTGCGCGAGACTGTCGTCGAGGAAGTCGCGACGCGCCTTCGTCTGCAGCCGCGGCAACAGCGCGTCGATCGTTGCGCCGACATCGCCGACGACGCCGAGGTCGAGCAGGCAGCGGCGGCCGAGGTTGGCGCCCCGAAGGTCGATCTGGAGGATCGGGACCTCCGTGGGATAGAACTGGCGATAGGGAAAGTCCGTGCCAAGCATCAGCAGGGCGTCGCAGTCCATCATGGCGTGATAGCCGGAGGGGAATCCGATGAACCCCGTCATCCCGACATCAAAGGGATTGTCGTACTCGATGAATTCCTTGCCCCCGAGCGCGTGCACGATGGGCGCTTTGAGGACCTCCGCCAGCGCGAGAACTTGCTCGCGCGAATACTGGCATCCGCGTCCGCAGAGCAGAGTCACCCGCTCGGCTCCGTTCAGGCGGTCGGCAAGTGTGTCGAGTTCCGAGTCCGGCGGCCGCACGATCGGCGCGGCGGGGATCAGGGACGTCGAGGGCTCGACATGGGACGGCATGGCGGCGAACGCCACGTCGCCGGGCAGCACCACCACGGACACGCCGCGCTCGGCGACCGCGGCGCGGATTGCGCTCTCGAACACGCCCGGCAACTGCCCCGGATTAGAGACGAGTTCGCAGTAGTGACTGCACTCCCGGAATAGGTCCTGCGGATGAGTCTCCTGGAAATATCCACGACCGACCTCCGTGCTCGGGATGTGGGCCGCAATCGCCAGCACCGGCACCCGCGAGCGATGGCAGTCGAAGAGTCCGTTGATGAGGTGAAGATTGCCCGGTCCGCAGCTGCCGGCGCACACCGCGAGGCGTCCGGTCAGGTGCGCTTCCGCACCGGCGGCGAAGGCGGCGGCTTCTTCATTCCGCGTATGCACCCAACCAATGCCGCCGTGGGCATGCAGCGCTTCCGTGGCGGCGTTCAGGCTGTCGCCGACGATGCCGTAGATCCGTTGGACGCCGGCGGACGCGAGGGTGGCGACGAGGAGTTCGGCGACGTTTCTCTTGGGCGTCATGGCTGCTCCGCTCACCGGCTCGCACTCCAAAAAACGCAGCCCGTCCGCGCCCGCCGGGAGGCGGATCGTGCCGCGTCGTGCTGCGTGGCTTGAGTGTCCGAGGCGGACGCGCCGAGGCAGACGGCCGCCATCTATAGGTTTTCGTTAGGGGGCCGCGGCATCCCCTAAATGGGGGGCTCGACCCTCCATGACCGCCGAGTTCAGGGCGCCCATTCCCGTCCGCCCAAGGCGCGGGCGAGAGGACTTCGCGCGAACCGGCGCGGTCAGCGTCCCCTTTCTGGGGGATGCCGATCACGATCATCCGGCGGGTACAGTTTTCGAATGTTGGCTCGTTGTATCAACTGCCCGCGGGATCGGCTTGCTGTCGTCCGCAGGCTCGCAAGGAGCCAATCGCCGGTCCGCGAGACCGTCCCGTCCCGCCTGAGGGTTTCGGGCTCATCTGTTCAACGCGGCGCCCGGCGGCTGGAGGCCAACCTGGTGGCCACGGGCTCGCCTCGACCTGCCGTGCTGCGCGAGCGCGTCGCCGGCCTCATGGCCGGAACCCTGACGCTTCCCTTGGGCGGATGCCGTGCGGCTCTGTTGGATCCCCAAGGACCGGTCGGCGCGGCCGAAAAGACCATCCTGCTCAACGCGCTGGCCATCATGCTGGCGATCGTCGTTCCGACCATCCTGGCGACCCTCGGGTTTGCCTGGTGGTTCCGTGCGTCGAACACGCGCGCGCGATACCGGCCGCAGTGGGTCTATTCGGGCCGGGTCGAGCTGGTGACCTGGTCAATCCCCATCCTGGTCATCCTCTTTCTGGGCGGGCTCACCTGGGTCGGCTCGCACGACCTCGACCCAGCCAGGCCGCTGAAATCCACCCAGCCCGCGGTGACCGTCGAGGTGGTCTCGTTGGATTGGAAATGGCTCTTCATCTACCCCGATCAGGGCGTCGCCAGCGTGAACCAGCTCGTTGTGCCGGCCGGTGCTCCGCTGCGCCTGAAGTTGACCTCGGCCAGCGTGATGAACACCTTCTTCGTCCCCCAGCTGGGCAGCATGATCTACACGATGAACGGCATGTCCGGGCAGCTCTACCTGCAGGCGGACAAGCCGGGCGTCTACGCGGGCCAGTCATCCCATTTCAGTGGAGACGGTTTCTCGGGGATGCAGTTCGACGTCAGAGCTGTGCCGGCGACGGACTTCAAGACCTGGATCGATCGGACGAAAGCGGCGGGCCCGGCGCTCGATGAGCAGGCGTACGGCGCGCTCTCCAAGCAGAGCACAGACGTCGCGCCGTACACCTACCGCGCCGTCAGCCCCGGCCTTTACGAGGACATCGTCCAGCAGCATCTGCCCCCGGCGCCCGGCCCCGTGGCAGCCCAACCGGCTTCGCAGGTCGCCCCAGTGAAAAAGGCATCGTGATGCTCGGTAAGCTCAGTTGGGCGGCGATCCCATTTGATCAGCCGATCCCCATGGCGGCCTCGGCGATGATGATCGCCGTGATCGCCGGCGTGGTCCTGCTCATCGTGCTCAAGGGCTGGCTGCCCTACCTGTGGCGCGAGTGGATCACATCCGTCGACCACAAGCGCATCGGCGTCATGTACTGCCTGCTCGCCCTGGTCATGCTGCTCCGCGGTTTCGCCGACGCCATCATGATGCGCTCGCAGCAGGCGCTGGCCTTCCATTCCGCAGGCTACCTGCCGCCGGAGCACTACAACCAGGTCTTCTCGGCGCACGGCACGATTATGATCTTCTTCGTCGGCATGACCTTCATGGTCGGGCTGATGAACTTCGCCGTGCCGCTCCAGCTCGGCATCCGCGACGTCGCCTTCCCGACGCTCAACTCGGTGAGCTTCTGGCTGACCGCGACCGGCGTCCTGCTCACCAACGTCTCGCTGGTGGTCGGCGAATTCGCGCGTACCGGCTGGATCCCCTATCCGCCCTTGTCGGAGCTCGCCTACTCGCCCGGGGTGGGCGTCGACTACTGGCTATGGGCGCTGACCATCTCCGGGATCGGCACACTGCTGTCCGGCATCAATCTGGTCGTGACGATCCTGAAGATGCGCGCGCCGGGCATGACCTATCTGCGCATGCCGATGTTCTGCTGGACGGCCCTGGCGTCCAATCTGCTGATCGTCGCGGCCTTCCCGATCCTGACGGCGACCTCGGCCATGCTGCTCCTGGATCGCTACCTCGGCTTCCACTTCTTCACCAACGAGGCCGGCGGCAACGTGATGATGTTCATGAACCTCATCTGGGCCTGGGGACATCCGGAGGTCTACATCCTGATCCTGCCGGCCTTCGGCGTCTTCTCCGAAGTGATCTCAACCTTCTCCGGCAAGCCGCTGTTCGGCTACCGCTCGATGGTCATGGCCACTATGGCGATCTGCATCCTGGCCTTCATGGTCTGGCTGCATCACTTCTTCACCATGGGGGCCGGCGGCAACGTCAACGCGGTCTTCGGCATCATGACGATGATCATCGCGGTGCCGACCGGGGTGAAGGTGTTCAACTGGCTGTTCACGCTCTTCGGCGGGCGGATCCGCTACAGCACGCCTGTCCTCTGGTCGATCGGCTTCATGGTCACCTTCGTGATCGGCGGGATGACCGGCGTGCTGATGGCCATCCCGCCGGCCGACTTCGTCCTGCACAATAGTCTCTTCCTGGTCGCCCACTTCCACAATGTGGTCATCGGCGGCGTGCTGTTCGGAGCCTTTGCCGGCTACACCTACTGGTTCCCCAAGGCCTTCGGCTTTCGTCTGGACGAGCGCTGGGGGACAGCGGCCTTCTGGTTCTGGCTGGTCGGCTTCTACGTCGCCTTCATGCCGCTCTACTATCTCGGCCTCCTGGGGATGACCCGGCGGCTGCAGCACTACGACGTGGCGGCCTGGCGGCCCTGGCTGCTTGTCGCGGCGGCCGGCGCGGGGCTGATCGCGATCGGCATCCTGTGCCAGGTCATGCAACTCATCGTGTCGATCCGACATCGCCGACCCCTGCGCGACCGGACGGGCGATCCTTGGAACGGGCGCTCGCTGGAATGGGCGACGGCCTCGCCGCCGCCAGCGTTCAACTTCGCTCTGTTGCCTGACGTGACGGGCGAGGAGCCCTACTGGTCGATGAAGCAGACCGCGATCGAACGGCAGCAGCTGCGTCCCGAACCCGCCTACGAAGCCATCGAGGCGCCGCGCAACACCCCGACCGGCTTCGTCTGCGCCTTCTTCGCCACGGCCACCGGGTTTGCGCTCATCTGGTACATCTGGTGGATGGTCGCCCTGGGCCTGCTCGGGGCCTTCGCCACCTTCGTGGCTTTCGCCTGGCGGGACCGCGCAGACTACGTGATTTCCTCCGCCGAGGTCGCTGAGCTGGACCGCGCCAACCGCGCCGCGCGCCGCGTCGCCCTTGTCGACCTTCCGGAGGGGTTCCAGTGACCACGACCGAGATCGGCGCCGTCCCCTACGATCCCTACAATCTGGGCCGTGGCCAGCCGGACCTGTCCCCCGGACACGGCGCTGGCGGGCCGGCGTCCAAGCGGGTGATCGTGGCCTATGGGTTCTGGATTTTCTTGCTCAGCGACATCATCCTCTTCTCGGCCTTTTTCGCCAGCTACGCGGTGCTGTCTGGCCAGACCGCCGGCGGCCCCTCCGGCCGCGAGATTTTCGACCTGAGGAACGTCGGCGTCGAGACCGCCTGCCTGCTGCTCTCCAGCTTCACCTGCGGAATGTCCGCCCTGGCGGCGGGGGCGCGAAACAAGCCGGCGTTCCATGCGGCGCTGCTTGTCACCTTCGCGCTGGGCGCTGTCTTCCTCACCTTAGAACTGCGCGAGTTCGCGGGCCTCGTCGCGGCGGGGAACGGCCCGCAACGGAGCGCCTTCCTTAGCGCCTTCTTCGCCCTGGTCGGCTGCCACGGCCTGCACGTCACCGCGGGGATGCTTTGGCTGCTCACCATGATCGCCCAGGTGTTCGCCAAGGGCTTCCGCGCCGACATGCTGCGCCGGGTCCTGTGCTTCAACCTGTTCTGGCACGCCCTCGACATCATCTGGGTGGCCGTCTTCACAGTGGTCTATCTGTTAGGGGCCGGGCCATGACCGAAACCTTCACCGACGATCATGCGGGCCGCGGCGACAGCGCGCCGGGCGACGAGCGCCTGGATGGGAGCGGCGTGGCCCAGGGCGTCCTGGGTTATCTGCTGGGCCTGATCCTGGCCGCCGGACTGACCGCCGCGTCGTTCTATGTCGCCGCCAGCCATCTCATCTGGCATCCCGGTATTCCGGCGGCGCTCGTGGCGCTGGCGGTCGCCCAGATGGGCGTCCACCTGGTGTTCTTCCTGCACATCACCACCGGGCCGGAAAGCACCAACAATGTGCTCGCCCTGGCGTTCGGCGTGCTGATCGTCTTCCTGCTTCTCGCAGGGACAATGTTCATCATGTCGTCCCTGACCCACACCACGATGCCGCTCGACCAAGTCATGTCGATGCAGCGGTGAGCTTACGCTCGTCAGGGCCCTTCGCCGTGCGTGACGATCTGCAAGGTACGCGCAGGAATCAGGCGCAATCCAAGCGCCCGGGGAAGTCAAACATGGGCCCTCGTGAGGTCGATCCTTCCCCAACAGGGCCGTACCACCACGGGGATCTGAAGATCGCCCTGATCCAGGCAGCCCGTCGGATCATCGCCGGCGGCGGCGTCGCGCGGCTGTCCCTGCGCGAAACGGCCCGCGACGTCGGCGTCAGCGCCGGTGCGCCCTATCACCACTTCAAATCCAAGGCGGCCCTTGTCGACGCGGTCGCCACCTCCGGCTGGATGGAGCTGCTGGCCACGGTGGCCGCATCGCGGCGGGCCGCCGCGACCCCGTCGGACGGCCTGCTTGAAGCCGGCGCGGCCTACGTGCGCTACGCCCAGAGCCACCCGCAGATCTATCGCGTGATGGTCGCCCAGATGGAGAGCGCAGTCGGGACGAGTGGGGCGGCGACCACGTTCCCTGTCACAGTGCTGGAGACGATCGAGGCGGCGGGGATGTTCGAGGCCGAGTCCGACCGGCTGTCGCTGATTGCGCTCTGGTGCGTCGCGCATGGTTTCATGAGCGTGGGTAGCTACCCAGCTGTTCGGCAGTTTGCAGAGGCGGGGAAGGGGACCGAGGACTTGGCGCATAGACTATTCGAGATCGTGCTCGCGGGCCTCACCGCATCCGGCGCAGCGCTTCGGCCCGAATGAGCCAGCTCTGCTGGCTGGCGTGCAAGGCGGCGGCTCCCAGGAACTTGCGAACCCTTTCGGCGGCGAAGGGGCAGGGCGCAACACGGGTCGTGCGGGTGGTGGTCAACGTGGCCTCACACTCGGCCCGTCTGATGGTGGCCGGCGCTTGGCCCAGCACTCCCGCCTATACCCTTGAAGACTTCAGGACACCGCAAGGCGCGCGGGTCTGGCTCGCTTGTGTCGCGCTCGATCGCGACAGCGTATGCGACGTGTATCGACGCCCGAATGGCGTTGCCAACGGCGTCCCCGGCTGTTGCAAGCAGCGGCTGAGCCGTCTTTGTCCGGGGGACTGAGCTGGAGCCACCCTGGCTTGGCGACCGGTGCGCGGGCCGCGGTCGCGGTCGCGGTCTCAGTCATTGGCGGGGCCCCGCGTGTTCGCGAAGGCGCTCTCGTCGCCGGCGAGAGGCAAAATCATCGTAAACACCGCACCGCGCCGGTCCTTCCGGTTGCCGGCTGCAATGGTGCCGCCCATGGCCTCGACAAGGCCCTGGCAGACCGCCAGGCCGAGGCCCGTGCCGGCACGCTGGCGGTCGCTGGGTCGCGCCCGATAAAACCTGTCGAAGACACGATCGAGGTCGGCCGGCGCGATTCCGCAACCCTCATCGGATATGGCGAGGCGAACTCGGTCTTCGTCGCGCCAGGCCCGAATCCGAATTTCCGAACCGGCGGGCGCGTACATCGCGGCGTTGTCGAGGATGTTGAACAGCAACTGTTCGAACAGGACGGGATCGAGGCCGACCCGCACGAGCCTCGGGGGCACCTGCAGGACGACGTGGTGGTCGACGAGCGTCCTGGACGCACGGTCCACCGTGTCGGCGACCAGGCAAGCAAGGTCGACCGGGCGCAGCCGGGGTTCGATCACGCCCGCGTCCAGGCGCGTCATGTCCAGCAGATTGCCGAGGAACCGGTTGAGGCGCTCAGCCTCTTCCCGAATGACCCGCACGAGGTCGCTGTGCGCCTCCCGGTCGAGAACCTCGCCGAAGTCGTCGAGGGTGGTGGCGGACCCCAAAATGCAGGCCAAAGGCGTACGCAGGTCATGAGAGAGCGAAATCAACAACGCCGACTGCAACCCGGTGGGGCTGGCAATGACAAACGCCGCCTTAGGCGCCTTGCCCAGCCCGATCCGCGCGATCGTCTCAGCGGCGTGATCGCGCGCTCTCGCCATCCAGGTTCGGGCGAGGGTGGCTAGGGTCGCAGGGCGCACGAGTCCCTATCCGTCGGCTGTTCGGAAATGGTCATGCGCCACGTCGCCGTCGATCTGGCTGAAGCCGGACATCCGAACCTAGGCTGTGGCGGTGGGGACGCGACATCCCCTGAACGGGTGAGGCCGGTCAATGCGGCGCCGATCGCATCGATAGACCACCCCCGTTTGGGGGACGCGACACAGTCAAAGGAGCAGCCGAACATGCCGACCGGTCGTCGTCGCGCCGTCCGTTGACGGGGCGCGGAGCCGGCCGCTGAGGGCGCTGCAGTGGGGCGGTCCGTGTACAGGATCCTGATGATCTTCAGTTCGCACGAAGCGCTCGGGGGGCCCGGGCGCACCTCCGAGGTGCAGCTTGAAGGGTTCACGACCGCCTACTATGCCTTCGAGGACGGGGGGGCCGGGCTCACCCTTGCGTCCCCCCGGGGCGGAGAACCACCGCTTGGGCGCGCCCGCAGATCGGCGGCCGACTCCCTCGCAGGCGTTGCGCGCTTCAAGAACGACCCCGTCGCGCGAACGCTGTTCGCCGACACCATCCGCCTCGACCAGGTCTACGCCGACGATTTCGACGCAATCTACGTGGCGGGGGGCTGCGGCGCATGGTGGGACCTGGCGGCAGATGACTGTGCCGCAGCTTTGGCTTCCGCATTCTGGTGTGCGGAGAAACCCATGGCTTTCGTGGGCAGCGGACCGGTGGTTCTGCTTCAAGCGATGGACTCGGCCGCCCGCCCGATAATGGCTGGAAAGGCGGTCACGGGACTGTCCGACGCTGAGGTCCGGGCGTCGAGCCTCGCCGGTGCGCCGCCGTTTTCTCTGGAGGCGGCCTTGCGGGCGGGAGGGGGGCTTTACCGGCGGGGCCCCGACGGTGACCCTCTTGTGGTGCAGGACGGACGATTGATCACCGGCCAGAACCCAGCTTCGGCGGCGGCAACCGCCCAAGCCCTGCTCGCCACCCTCGGGCCCTGAGCGCTCTGCCGGCCACGGGCCTTCCGGTCCCCCGTTCGGGGGATGCCGCGGGCGCCGACCGGGACCTAGCATCAGCGATGAAGTTTCGTAGCTCAAGCGCCGGTCAGGGTCGGTCTCAACGCGCCGGCGCGCCCCACCCTTCGGATCGGCATGGGATCGCAGATGTCCGGCAGCCTGCCGCCGAAGGGCGGAGACTATGAGTTCTCGCCCGAGGAACAGCCCTTCGCGCCGGGCTCCCCTTATTCGCCAAGGCATCCGGCCCTACGTCGGGCGACCTATGTGGCCTTGGCGCTGCTCGCTGGGATCGGCTCGACCTTCCCAAGCGCTCTAACGACCGTCAACGTCGGTTCGATTTCCGGGTCCCTTGGCGTCTATGCGGTGGAAGCCAGCTGGCTTCCTGCGATCTACTTCGCCGCCAATGCGAGCGCCAATCTCACACTGGTGAAAGCCCGGGCCCAGTTCGGCATTCCGGCGGTGACCCAGACATTCTTGATCGCATCCGCGGCGAGCGCTCTGCTTGAACTACTGCATCCGACCCTGGCCACGGCCGCCCTGGCGCGAGCCTTTAACGGCATGGCCGCCGCCGGCTTAGTCACGCTCACGGTCTACTATCTGCTGCAGGTCTTTCCCCCAAAGCTCAGACCCCTGGCGCTGGTGATAGGTCTGGGCCTGCCGCAGCTCGGAACGCCCTTGGCGCGGTTGGTTCCAGTGGAGCTGTTGGCCTCTGACCGCTGGTTCGGCATGCACCTCTTGGAACTGGCGGTTCCTTTGGGTCTGCTGGCCGCGACGGTGGCGGCCCCGCTTCCGCCCAGTGATCGCAGTCGGGCGTTCGGGCCCCTCGACTTTGTGACGATCGGCCTTGCAGTTCCGGCCATTTTCCTGATCTGCGGCGTGTTGGGCCTCGGGCGCGTCGTCTGGTGGACAGATGCGCCATGGCTGGGCTGGATGCTCGCCGCGGCGGTCCCGTTGTTCACCCTGGCCTGGCTGGTGGAGACGAACCGCGCGCGTCCCCTCATCCAGTTTGGGTGGCTCGGGACCCGGGACATTCTGCGCTTCGCCGCGGTCGCGCTGCTCGTCCGCCTGGCGCTCGCCGAGCAGACCTTCGGAGCCGTCGGACTCCTCACCGCGGGCGGGCTAACGAACGATCAGCTCCAGACGCTGTTCGCCTGGGTTCTGGTCGCCATGTCGGCGGGCATCGCGGCGGCGGCGCTCACCCTTTCGGAACGGCGGCTGCCCTGGCAGGTGATGACCGCCGCGTTGATCATTGCGCTTGGCGCCTGGCTGGACTCGGGCGCCAACAACCTGACGCGGCCTTCCCAGCTCTATCTGAGTCAGGCCCTTATCGGCTTCGGGACAACGCTGTTCATTGGCCCAGCCCTGCTCTTCGGCGTGATCCGCATGCTGAAGCGCGGCCCGGACTACCTGGTGACCATCGTGGTCCTCTTCAGCCTCACTCAGAATGTCGGCGCCCTGCTGGGATCGGCAATCCTCGGCAGCTATCAGACCATCCAGGCGCGTGCTCATGCCGTCGCCTTGTCGGCGCACCTGTCGGGGGCCGACCCTGCGGTCGCAACCCGACTTGCGGCTGGCGCCGGGTCGCTCGCCGGGACCCTGGCTGATCCTGCGCAACGCGCCGGGCAGGGGGCAGCCTTGCTGGGGCGGGCGATGACACAGGAAGCCAACATACTGGCCTTCGACGATGTCTTCCGGGCTGTCGCCCTCATGGCCCTGGCGACCGCCGTCTACATCGCAAGTCTCATCCTGGTTTCCACCCTCCGAGGTAAGCAGGCCATGGGAAGACCCGCGTGACTGAGACCCCTCCCGCACCGCCGCCGGCCCCGACATGGCGACCAAAGCCACACCGTCCGCTGGCCATCGCCGGCGTGATCGTCCTTGGGCTAGCGGTCGTGTTGGCGATCCTGGCGACCTGGCGACTCCCACCATTTGGGCTGCGTATCGAGACGACCGAAAACGCCTATGTGCATGGCCGCACAACGGTCATCGCCCCACAGGTAAGCGGCTATATCACGCGGGTGCTGGCGAAGGACTACGCGCAGGTCGCCGCAGGCGAGGTGCTGGCGACTGTCGACGATCGCGTCTACCGCGCACGGGTCGAACAGGCGCAGGCTAACCTGGCCGCCGCACAGGCGAGCCTGGCCAACAGCGCCCAGGCCCACGCCTCGCGGACCGCCGGAATTGCCGGACAGCAGGCTAACGTCGCGAACACCCAAGCTCAGCTTCTGCGAGCGAAGTCCGACATGGCGCGAGCCGGCGACCTGGTCGCCGATGGCTCAATCTCGATCCGGGAACGCGACCAAACCTTGGCGGCCCTGCGCCAGGCTGAAGCGCAGGTGCGTCAGGCGAAAGCCGCGCAGGACATCGCCCGCCAGGACTTGCGCACGGTCGACGTCGGCCGGCGTGGCTTGGAGGCGCAGGTCGCGGCCGCGCAAGCGCAGCTCCACGCCGCCAGCGTGGATCTCGAAAATACGGTGATCCGCGCCCCCGAAGCCGGCCAGCTGGGCCAAATCGGCGTCCGTCTTGGCCAGTACGTGACCAACGGTACGCAACTGATGTCGCTTGTGCCCCCGGACAAGTGGGTGATCGCCGACTACAAGGAGGCCCAGACAGCCCGCATCGCGCCGGGACAACGCGCGACCTTCGCCGTTGACGGCCTTGGCGGCGTCCGCCTGACCGGGCGCGTGGAGCAACTGTCCCCAGCAGCTGGCTCCGAGTTCGCCGTCCTAAAGCCCGACAACGCCACCGGCAACTTTGTGAAGGTGCCGCAGCGGATCGGCGTGCGCATCGGCATCGATCCAGGCCAGAGTCTGGCCGCCCGCCTTCGGCCTGGAATGTCCGTGGAGGTGCGGGTGGACACAAGGGGCCGCCCGTGAGGCCGCCCCTCCCTGTCTGCGGACTGGTGTTGCTCGTGGCCTGTGCCGGGCCGCGTCCGCCATCGCCGCCAGGCGCGGCGGTCGCGCCGCCCCAAGCCTGGCGCAACGTTCCGGCCGGATCGTCAGCCGAGATCAGCGCGGACTGGTGGCGGGCGTTCGATGATCCCGTGCTGACGCAGATTGTCCAAGCTGCGCTCGCCAACAACACCGACGTCGCCATCGCCGCAGCGCGGGTGGCCGAAGCGCGCGGGCAGTTCCATCTGGCCCGCGCGCAGGGCCTGCCGAACGTCCAGGGCGTGCTTCAGGGCGAGCGCGAACGCGACGTCAATCCAGGCTTCGGCTTCGCCGAAAACCAGACCGTGGGCGAGGGCGATGTCTCGATCTCCTACGATCTCGACCTGTTTGGCCGCCTGGCGAAGGCCCGCGAGGCGGCGCGGGCCAATCTGCTCGCCAGCCAAGCGGCGCACGACAATGTCCGTCTCGCGGTCACGGCCTCGGCCGCGAGCGGCTACATCACCTTGCGCGCCCTCGATGCGCGTTTGGCCGTTCTGCAGGCCACGCTTGACGACCGCGCGGCGGCGCTGAAGATCGCGCGCCGCCGCGCGTCGGCCGGTTACGCCTCCGCGCTCGACCTGGCGCAGGCCGAAGCGGACTATCAGGCCACCCTCCAGCTCGTCCCGGCGGCCCAACTGGCGATCGCGCGTCAGGAGGACGGGCTTAGCCTGCTCTTGGGCGAAAGCCCGCGCACGTTCGAGCGCGGGGTCGACCTCGCGGCCATGGCGCTCCCGACGATTCCAACCAGCCTACCGTCCGTGCTGCTTCGCCGACGCCCGGACATCGCGGCCGCGGAACAGCAGCTCGTCGCGGCGGATCGTTCGCTGGATTCGGCGCGCGCCGCCTTCATGCCCGACGTGCAGCTTTCCGCCAGCGGCGGACGCGCTGGCTCGAACATCATCCCGCGGTCCGTCTGGGTGTTCGCCCTGGGGGGCGGCCTGTTCGCGCCGATCTTCGACAGCGGCCGCCTGAAGGCGCAGCAGGAGTCCGTCGCAGCCCGGCGCGATCAGGCGGCCTTCGCCTATCGCAAGTCGGCGCTGATCGCGTTCCGCGAGGTCGAGGATGCGCTCGCCAGCGTTCAACGCCTGCAACAGCAGGAAGCCGCCCTGGACGCCCAGCACGCGGTCCTCGTCCACACCGTCACCTTGGCCACCAACCGCTACCGCGCCGGCTATTCGCCCTACCTGGATCAGCTCGACGCCCAGCGGGGCCTCCTGGCCGTGGATCTATCGCGGGTTCAGAGCCGGGCGGAGCGCCTCAACGCGGCCGTCACGCTGTTCGAGGCGTTGGGCGGTGGCTGGCGTAACTGGGAGGTCGCTGGTGCGACGCCAGGGAGCGCAGGCCCAAGGTGAGGGCGCGGGGCCGTGTCCCGCACGGGACAGACACAAGCCTCGCCGCGGCCTTGGATCGGCTAGGTCTCCAACCGGCTGTAGGCCTCAAATCCATATCCCGCCAAGGGTTTGAGGCGCCTGAGGAGGCCGGGAATCTGCAGGGTGCTCTCGTAAACGACCTTGAAGACCTCTTCCATATCGTCGCTGAGTTTCAAGGCCTCGGCGGTCGCCTCGCCGGTCGTCGCATAGATCGCGGAATAGCGTTCGAAGTCGTCGAAGAGCCGGTCGAGCGGGATGGACAGCCGCACCACAAAGCTATGAACGCCTGCCCGTAGGTCTGCGTCCGGAAGATCAAACATATGCTCCCGGTTGCGTTCGTAGACGTCGACCTCGCGACGCGCAGCACGGAGAAGACGCAGGGTGACCGGGCCAAATCTTGCGCGGTCGTGATGGTGGGGCTCGGCCGCGGTGAGGATGCGCTCGATCGCCGCCAGCACCTCGCCACAAAGCAGGGCCGCATTGCGGCGCCGGCGACGCCCGTCAAGGACAGCCTGGACCTGTGTCGACAGGAAACCGCCGACCGTGGCGAGAACCGCCCCGACAATAACGCCGGCGAAGGGATTCAAGGGCGCGATCATGCGACTCCGAAACGGGTTGTCTGGTGGCGACTGACGGTTCGATGACGGCGCATCTCGCGTCGGTGACTGGCCTTGCGCTCACTTCGGTCGCGCCCCTGGTGACCTCCAGGGGAGTCCGATCGGTCCGCACGTCTGCGGGCGGGGCGCACGCCGGAACCCGGCATCTGCTCGGTCCGCGCGGGGGGAGTCTGAGGCGGATCCTGGGCTATCGACTTGGGGGCTGCGATGTCGGCCCGGCGTGCAGGTCGAGAGTGCGACCGCAGCCTTGCTGCGTCTATCACCCGTTCGGGGGGCGCGGGTCTTTCCTACGACGGCGGCGCGGCGCCTCATAGGTTCTTACAACTTCTGTCACTTCGAATGGCGGGCTCCGCGACAAGATGCGGGTGACCGAGCTGGAGGACATGATGCAACACGCAGTGGGACAGGTTGGTGTCACAACCGTCGATACAGCGATGGCGGCGGCTTCATATTGGTCGCCGGACGGCGGAGACGATGGGACCCCGCTCAGCCCGCGGGAGCGGGAAATCCTCGCGCAAATTGGCCAAGGGCGTTCCAACAAGGAGATCGCCCGCGAGCTCGGCAGCTCGCCCGAAACCATCAAGTCCCACGTCAAACACATCTTCATCAAACTCGATGTGAGCCGGCGGGCGCAAGCGGTGCTGCACGGCCAACTCCTGGGGCTGCTGAGGACGGGCTGATGGACATCCCGCGATCCCGACCGGACGACGTCGTCGGCGCGCGGCGGGAAGCGCAGCGCCGCCGCAGGGACGGATATCCTCTGGGGGGAAGGCTCCAGCGCCGTGACCCAGCGCCAGCGCGATGTCCCCTAACGAGGGATCGCACACCGCTTCACGCTGAGCGGTGGTGAAGGCCGGCTCGAAGGCCAGGGAGGGAGCCGCCAATGTCTGTCACCCTCGGCTCGCCGGAGCCCCTCGCCCAGGGCGCCGTGCCGCTCCTCCTGATCGAAGAGATCACGCATCGGGTCATCAACGAATACGCCGTCGCGATCCGGTCGATCGATTCCGAGGGCGCCCGTCTCGTCGATGATGGCGCGCGCGCCGCGCTCGGACGCGCTGCGGCCCGCCTACGGGCGCAAGCCGACGCGCACCGCGCCCTTCAGCCGCCAGCAGCGCGAGGTTCGCTCAATCTGGGGGAGTACCTGGCGCGCCTCTGTGCGGCCCTGTCGGCCGCTTGCCTCGCCGAGCACGGCATGAGGCTGGAGCTGGTCGACGAAGACATTGACCTGGCGCCGGAGCGGTGTTGGCGGGTAGGGCTTATCGTCTCCGAACTCTTCGCCAACGCGATCAGGCACGGCTGCAACACCAGCGGCCGCACGATCACCGTTCAGGTTCGACGGCGCGACCCCGAGGCTCGCTGCAGGGTTTCCGACAACGGCGTTGCGTCGTCAGACCCCGGAATCTCGCGGGGGCGCGGGGTTGTCGTGCGCTTGGCCCAGGAACTGGGCGGCGACGTCAACTGGTGCTTCATGCCCGATGGCGTCACCGCTTTTGCTCTCGTTCCCGACGTTCGATCCTTTGGGGCCAACCTGCGCAGGTCAGGACGCGGCGCGCGGAGCCTAGAGGTCCAGCATCGCCCTGGCCCGGATCAGGTCGCAGGTGTCTCGACCTTCTGTGACCTGCGCATAGATCGGGGCCAGCATATCGTGGGCCTCGGCCGATCGGCCTTGCCGCGCCCAAAGATCGGAGAGGCTGTTGGCGGCGCGCAGCTCCCAACTGCGGGCGCCTTGTCGCTGCGCAGCGCCCAAGGCGCGAGTGTAGCAGAGCTCGGCCTCCCCTTGGTCGGCCGACGGACCTTGGGCCATGATGTCGCCCTTCACGCGCAGGGCATTGGGCCGGTTCCCCAACTGGCCGTTCACCTCTTCCCAGACGATGCACGCCTCGATCTGTTCAAGCGCGTCGCGGTGGTTTCCGTCGAGCGCCATACCTTCGGCCAAGCTCGTCATGAAACCCGCGATGAGGATCTGGTGACGCGCGCGGTGAAGCGCATCGAGGCCCTCGCTCAACAGGACAGTCCCGGACTTGGCGTCGCCTTGTCCGATCAGAAGTTCGCCGCGCATGCAGACCCCCGTCGCGCGGAGCGGATCGAGGGAATGCTCCTCGGCGTGGGCTGTGAAGAGTTCGATGTTTTCTTCGGCGTGCGCCCAGTCGCCACGCCACAGGAAGATGCAAGCCGCCGCGATGCGGGCCATGCACAGGCCAACGGGGTCTCGGCGCGTTTCCGCTATGGCGACGCCTTCGCGCGCGGCCCCCACGGCCTGGTCCGGACAGCCCTGCAGCCAATGACTCCGCGCCAGGGCGACCCGCGCCCGACTGCAGTGATCGAAGCCGAACAGATTGGGGGGTGCGGGCGTTGACTCATGGTCAGACGACAACGCGGCCGTCAGGTGGCGGTGCGCGGCCTTGTGATCCCCTATGAGGTGATAGCCGACCCCCAACAGCGACGCCGCGGCCTTTATTTCTGCTTCGCCGCCCAATCTGTCGGCCAGGACCTTGGCGCGCTGGGCATAGTCCAGGGCGGCGGGAAAGTCGCCGCTGGGCAGGTGGTGGAGATGGAGACCCCCGAGCAAACTTAGCTGTTGAAAGTCGTCCTGATGCGCCTCCGCAAGCGCCAAGCCACGCCGGATGGCGTCGCAGGCGCGATCGGTGTTGCCGCTCGCAAACATCAGGGCTTGGCCCAAGGTCGACTGAAGGATCATCTCATCGCGGGATCCGACACTGGCCCCGTCGAGCGCGTCGAGCGCGCGTTCGGCCCAGCGCAGGCATTCCTGCCGCGATGTCTCGAGCAGGAGCGGCGCCGCCTGCGCCGTCAACGCAACGCCCAACGCGGCGTCGCCGGAGCGATCGAAGCACCACTCAAGGGCGGCGCGCAGGTTGCTGAGCTTCTCGCCCTCCAAGGGCAAGGGGCCCCCTTGGGCCAGGACGTCCCGGTAATACTCGGCATGTCGCCGGGCCGCAGCTCGATGTTCCCCAGCCTCAACCTGCTTTGCCGCGGCGTAAGCTCGGGTCGAGTCGAGCAGGCGATAGGCCACGCCGGCTCCATGGGTCTCCGTCGCGACGAGGGACTTCGCGACGAGACTGGCCACAAGGCCCGGAGCGTCGCTCTTCGATCCGAGGGCCTCGCCCGCAATCACCTGCACCATGTCCAGCTGGAAGCCGCCGACGAAGATCGAAAGCAGGCGCAACATCGACCGCTCGGCGTCGGTCAGTAGCTGATAACTCCAGTCGAGGGTCGCGTTCAGGGTCTGGTGTCGGGGGAGGGCCGTTTGGCGACCCTGCAAGAGGGGCCGAAACCGCTCATCGATGAGCTCGGCCATCTCGTGAATCCCGTAGGCCTGGACGCGACCGGCGGCGAGTTCGATGGCCAGCGGCATTCCGTCGAGCCTGCGGCAGATTTCAGCCAACTTCGGCGCGTCGTCGTCGCTCAACGCGAAGCTCGCGTCGACCAATGAGGCTCGCTCCATGAACAACTGCACGGCGGCGTAAGACTGAGCCGCCGCAGCGGTCAGCCCGGCCGTCTCCTGGGGTGTGTCGAGAGGCTCCAGGCGGTAGATATGCTCTGCGTCCACGCGCAAGGTTTCCCGGCTCGTCGCCAGGATGTGGGTCTCGGGGCTGTTCTCGAAGAGCAGCTCCGCGAGGCTTGCCGCCGAAGCGATGATCGGTTCACATCCATCCAGGATCAGAAGGGTTCTGCGGTCCCGAAGGGACATCAGCAGCGTCGGCGTTGCATCCTCGCCCTGGTCCGGCAGGCCGACAGTCGCGGCGAGCGCGGCGGGCAAGAATGCTGCGTCGTCGATTTGGCCCAGGTCGAGGAAAAAGACGCTGCCTTCAAACGTCGGCAGCAAACTGTTGGCGACCGAGGTTGCGACCGTGGTCTTGCCCATGCCGCCCGGCCCGACCACCGACACGAACCGTTTCGCGAGCAGCAAACGGGCGATCTCCTCCGCCGCCTCCCGGCGTCCGATCATCCGACCGAGCTTCTGAGGCAGATTGTCGATCCGGCAGGCGTCGAGGAGTTCGCGGGCCGCGCGCAAATCGACGGAGTCCAGGCCCTGGGTGAACCGTGCGTAGACCGGGGCCAGCGCGTCGCGGGCAGCGGCGTAGCGCCCTTCGCCCACCCGAACGCGGGCGATCGCCATCGCCGTGCGAAGTTCCAGGCCCAGGGCCCCCTGCCGGCGCGCGAGGGCCAGCGATCGCTCAAAGCATGCTTCGGCGGCGGCTTGGTTCGACGCGCCAGTCCTCGCCAGAAGTGTCCCCTTGAGGCGCAGTATGTCCGGCATATCGTAGGAGGTATCGACATTCAGGATCTCGGTGATCGCCTCCTCGACCGTGGCCAACGCCTCGTCGAGCCGCCCGCTCATGGCTAGCGCTTCGGCGAGGTCGCCGGCGACGACCGAGGTCAGCACGCCGTGCCGCTGGGAGCGCATGATCTGCAGGCATTCCGTCAAGATTGGGATGGCTCTCGCCGCTTCGCCGCGGCGCACCGCAAGCTCGCCGCGCAAACCCATCGCCGCGGCAAGGTATGGGGTCAGCGAGAATCGCTTCGTGTGCGCGGTCAGCCGTTCAATGATCGCCTCGGCTTCTGACAGGTTCCCAATCCAGAGGAACACGAAGGCCGTACACATCAGCGCCACGCTCAGGGAGAGCGGGTTTTCGATGCGCTCCGCCTCACGCGTCGCGTAGCTCACCGTTTGGGCGGCGTCGTCCGCGTCGCCGCACAGCCACTGCGCCCGGGCCAAGGCGCAAAGCGCGCGAATCCGGTGATCCAGTCCGTGGCGCATGTAGTCCGGCGCCATGGTGGCGGTGGGCCGCTGCAGAGCGCTGCGGCAATGTAGGACAGCGCTGGTTTGATCTCCCGCCATGTGGTGGCAGACGCCCAAACTCCATTCCGCCACCGTAAGGCTCCACGGATCGCCCATCTGCCGGGCGACACCCACGGCGCGTTCGGCGAGGCGCACGGCCTCCAGGAAATCACCCGACCGGGACTGGTACTGATTGAGACACCCCAGCAGGCGCATTTGTGAGCTGAGGTCTCCGAGCTGCTCGGCCAGTTCAAGCGCCCGATTGAGCCTGTCGAGGACGGCGGCGCCGTTCCCTTCGGTGAACATCTGCGCCAGACCGAGCGAAGCCTGAAGCTCCATTTCGACGCGTGGGTCGGCCGCGGCCGGGTCGAGCGCGTCCAGCCCCCGCTCGGTCCAACGGCGGCATTCCGGCAGCAGAGACATCTCCAGGAACAGCGGCGCGGCGGCCGCGGCCAGCGCCGTTCCAATTCCCACCTCGCCCCGGTCCGAGAAGCTCCACTCCAGCGCCGCGCGGACATTGCCGAGATGCTCGCTGTAGGCGCCGAACCCACGCGAGGGCGAAAGTGGCTCCGCCGCGGTGCCAATCCGGCCCAGGAAGCCGCGGAAGAACTCGGCATGACGCCGAGCCGCCAACGCGATTTCACCGGCATCGGTCGTTTTTCCGCGCAGATAGGCGCAAGTGGTGTCCAGTAGCCGGTAACGGGGCTTGCCAGGATGGGCGCCGGACATCACCAGCGACTTGCCGACGAGACTTGCGATGACCTCGACGACTTGGTCACCATCAATCTGTTCGTCCTGGGCGACCGCCTGGGCGGCATCCAGCGCGAAGGGGCCCGCAAAGACGACTAGCCGCCGCAAGATCGCCTGCTCAAGGTCGCTGAGCAGGTCGTAGCTCCAGTCGAGGGCCGCGTTCAGCGTCTGATGGCGGGGAGGGGCGGTGCGCCGCCCTTCCCACACCAGGCTCAACCGGCTGTCCAGAAGGGCCTCGACCCCCTCCACGCCGTAGGCGTCGACGCGGCCGGCGGCCAGTTCGATGGCCAAGGCGATTCCATCGAGCTTGCAGCAGATGCGCGCCAGCGCCGGGGCGGCGGCGTCCAGCAGGACGAACCGGTCCGAGGTCGCAGACGCCCGGTCGGCAAACAGCTGCACGGCCGAATATTTGAGGGCCTCGGCCGCCGTCAGCGCATCGCTGGTTGGCGGGCAGTCCAGGGGCGCCAGCTGATGGACCTGTTCGCCCTCGATTCGCAGCGCCTGGCGGCTTGTCGCTAGGATGTGGACTTCACCCGCCTGCTCGAAAATCGTCTCGGCCAGGCGGGACACCGTCTCGATGACATGCTCGCAGCTGTCCAGGATCAGCAGTATCCGTTTGCCGCGCAGGAACGCGATCAGGCTCGGCAGCAGGTCGTCGGAATTGGCGACGACCCCCAGAGCTGCGGCCATCGCGCTCACCGTGAGGTTCGGGTCGGTGAGCGCGCCCAGGTCAACGAAGCAGACGCTGCCATAGTCCGCGGCATGGGCATGGCTGATCGAGATGGCGACGGTCGTCTTGCCGATGCCGCCGGGGCCGACGATGGTCACGAAGCGGTGGAGCGCCAAGAGCGCGGCGATTGCCGCAACTTCGCCGTCGCGGCCCACCACGCGCCTGATCTGCGGCGGGACCGCAGGCGACTGGCGGGCCAAGCCGGCCTGCGGCAGTTCCTGAAGCGGCGGGGGCTGCTCCATGGGGCTGACGAAACAATAGCCGCGCC
This sequence comes from Phenylobacterium sp., assembly GCF_036264965.1. Classification (GTDB taxonomy): domain Bacteria; phylum Pseudomonadota; class Alphaproteobacteria; order Caulobacterales; family Caulobacteraceae; genus Phenylobacterium. The sequence goes on along the minus strand of NZ_DATAPY010000039.1, from coordinate 31,511 downwards.
CCGGCACATTCGTGACGTACCGCGCGCCGTCGACACCGTCGCCTAGAGCCTTGCGCAGCGCGGCGACGTGGAACCGAAGGCGTGCGTAATCGACGAACATCTGCGGCCAGATCTGCTCGACGAGCTCCTCATTGCTGATGACCTCGCCCGGGCGAGCGGTCAGGGCGACGAGCAAGTCGAGAGGCCGTCCGCCGAGCCGTACGATGACGCCGTCCCGCTCCAACAGGCGTTCACCCAGCCGAAGCCGAAACGGCCCGAATTCCCTGACTTCGTCGCCGGCCGAGTGACTCGTCATCTGATACTCGTGTTCACGCGGACCCTCGTTCCGCCAATGCTAACGCCGGGCCTTGTTGAATGTCATGTCGAAAGCCTGTGGCCTACCGGGTTTGTCGTCGGGGGCGATCCTGCTGCGAGACCTACCAACCTCGCCACCGGGTGCGTCTGTTCGCGAAACCTTCGACGACGTCGGCGCGACCCGGCGCCGCGCCGGTTGCCGCAGCGTCAGTTTGCTCTGACACGGCTCGAAAGAGCGGCTAAATAGAGCGAACCGCAGCCGACTGGAGCAGGAGTGATGGTCGGGCCTACCGCCGCGAGCTCTTGGCCAACGCCGACCGGCGTGCTGAGCGACTGGGCACCGTCGCGTATGCCGGGACGCCTTGGCAAGGTGATTGGCCGCGAGCCCGTGGTGACCGCAATTGCGGTCGCCCTTCGTACGAAACGTCTCGTCTCGCTCGTTGGTCCGGGCGGGATCGGCAAGACCACAGTCGCACAGGCGGTCGCGAGCCGCGTCGCCCCGTTGTTTGCCGACGGCGCCGTCTTTGTCGACCTCAGTTCCGCCGCGCTTCCGGACCTCGCCGCTGGGGTGATCGCCAGCGCGCTCGGCGCCCGCGTGAAGCCGGACAATTGCATTCCGGCCATCCTGCAGCACCTGGCCGGCCGCGACCTGCTTCTCGTGCTCGACACCTGCGAGCATGTTCTGGAGCCGGTGGCGGATCTGGCCGAGCGCCTTCTCCAGTCCGTTCCAAAGCTCTGCATGCTCGTAACCAGCCGCGAAGCTCTCCAAGCACGCGACGAATGGGTTGAGCATCTGCCACCCCTGGCGCTTCCGCCGGTGGAGGGGCGACTTAGCGTCGACGAGGCTTTCGCCTTTGCCTCGGTTCAGCTGTTCGTCGAGCGGGCGTCCGCCGCCAGTGAGCACTTTCAGTTCGACGAGGCGAGCCTGGGCCCGATCGTCGACATCTGCCGCAAACTGGACGGGATTCCCCTGGCCATCGATATCGCCGCAGCCCGCGTCGATGGAATCGGCCTGCGTGAACTGTCGGACCGGTTGGCCGGCAGCTTCGCCCTCTCGGCGCGCGGCCGCAGGACGGCGCTCGCCCGACAACAGACCCTGCGGGCGACCCTCGATTGGAGCCACGCCCTGCTGTCGCCCGACGAGCAATGCATGCTGCATCGTCTTTCCGTCTTCGCCGGCGGGTTCTCGCTCGGGGCCGCGCACGACGTCGGCGCGGAGGAGGGCTGGCCGTTCCACAGATCCGAGCTCCTCGTCACGGATCTGGTGGCGAAGTGCCTGGTCACTGTCGACGTCAGCTCTGAGCCCGTCCTCTATCGCCTGTTGGACACCACCCGGGCCTACGCGCTGGAACACCTGCAATCTGGGGCCGGGGCGCGGGAGGCGCGCCGTCGTCATGCGTTGCGCTGCTGCCGCGAACTTGCAACAGCCGAGGAGGACTGGGAGAGGGTTTCCGCCGGAGAATGGCTGCAGCGCTACTCCCCCTTGATCGTCGACATCCGCAGCGCCCTGGCCTGGTGCTTTGGACCGGAGGGCGATCCGGCCATCGGCGTCGAACTGGCGGTGTTGTCCACGCCTGTCTGGTTCCAGGTGCGCGCCGACGGCGAATATCTTCGCCACGCACGCGAAGCGCTGCGCGCCATCGACGAGCAGCGGGTCGGCGACGATTTGTTGGCCATGCGGCTCCACCTGGGCTGCGGCCACGCGCTCGTACAGCAGCAGGGCCCCTCGGCGAAAGGCAACCCGGACTTTTTCGCGGCCTTGGCCCTCGCCGAGCGCGTCGGCGTTCCCGAATTCCAGCTGCGCGCCGCCTGGGCGCTGGCAGGCGAGTTCATGCTCGGCGCGGACTACAACTCCGCGAAGATCTACGCCGAGAAGATGGAGGGGGCCCTGGGATCGGACCGCGACGGCGCGGCGGCACAGATCTATCGACGGAACATGGCCCAGGTCCTGCACTATCTGGGCGAACAGACCCGCGCGCGGAGCTTCGCCGAGGCGATCGAGGAGATGCCGGTCGCGCGCAGCCGGTTCGCGATCAGCACCACCGTCCAGCTTGACCATCGGGCCGTGGTGGACGTGGTGCTCGCCCGGATCCTCTGGCTGCAAGGCCATGCGGACCAAGCCATGGCGCGCGTCCGCCGGGCGCTTGCGCGCGCTGAAGTCGTCAGGCTGCCCTTCACGATGGCCTATGTGCTCGCGGGCGGCGCGTGCCCGCTTGCGATGTGGACCGGCGACATCGCTTCGGCGACCCGCTGGACGGCGGATCTGGCGCGTCATGCTCATGAGCACGGTCATCACTACTACGCCACCTGGGCCGCCGCCTTCGAGCTCGCCCTGGAGACCCTGGAAGATGCGCCAGGGTCCGCTGAGGCCCGTCTGCGCCTGACGACGCGCGAGCCCCGGCAGCTGGACGAGCTGGCGGTCATCTCGCCGTCCCTGCTCAATGGCGTCTCGATTGAGCGCGCCAATGCCGGGCTGGCCGGCTGGTGCCTCGCGGAGAACATCCGCGCGCGCGCCGAACGCGAGCGGATCCTTGGCAGCGAGTGCGCCGCGGAGGCGCTGCTGCATCGCGCGCTTCGCATCGCCGAGCGCCAAGGCGCACACGCGTGGCGGCTGCGGGCGGCGACGAGCCTGGCTGAGCTCTGGATCAGCCAGGACCGCGAAGAGGAAAGCCTGGCGCTGCTTTCAGGGGCGCTCAACTTGTTCACAGAAGGCTTCGCGAGCCGCGACGTGAAACGTGCCGGCGCGCTCGTGCGGGGATTGAGGGCCAGCAGGGGCCACGCGGTTGCAGACGTAACGGCCGTCGGCGCGCCATAGAGACGGTAGGCGTGCCGCACGGAGGATCGCTCCTAGAGCGGGACTCGTTTAGACGGAAGCGCCGTTGGGCGGCATTAGCTCGAATGCTCCCCCGGCCTTCAGTCTTTGGCCTCCAGTGACCTATCGGCCTGGGTCACGCCAAGTCGGAGCGGTCGGCGTTCATGACCTTGGTCCAGGCGGCCACGAAGTCCTTTACGAGCTTCTCCTGAGAGTCCGCACAGGCGTAGACTTCCGCGAGCGCGCGCAGTCCGGAGTGGGAGCCGAAGATCAGATCGACACGCGTGCCGGTCCATTTCGCCGCCTTGGTCTTGCGGTCCCGCCCCTCGAACAGATCAGAGTCAGTCGGCTGCCATTCGGTGCGCATGTCGAGCAGGTTGACGAAGAAGTCGTTGCTCAACGTCCCGGACCGCGTGGTGAAAACCCCGTGCTTGGATCCTCCGGCGTTGGCGCCCAGAACCCGCAGGCCGCCGATCAGCGCCGTCATCTCCGGTCCGCTCAGCCTCAGCAGCTGGGCCCGATCCACCAGGGCTTCTTCAGGCGCCATGAACTGCTCGCCGCTGCGGTAGTTGCGGAAACCGTCGGAGACCGGCTCAAGCGGGGCGAAGGAGTCCGCGTCGGTCTGCTCCTGCGAGGCGTCCATGCGCCCGGGCGTGAAGGGGACCTCGGCGTGGGTTCCCGCGTCGTTCGCGGCCTTCTCGATCGCCGCACCACCGCCAAGGACGATCAGGTCAGCCAGCGACACCTTCTTTCCGCCCGTCGCGGCGCTGTTGAACTCGGACCGGATGGCCTCGAGCGTCTGCAGCACCTTGGCAAGATCGGCCGGATCGTTGACCTCCCAGTCCTTCTGCGGGGCCAGGCGGATGCGTGCGCCATTGGCGCCGCCGCGCTTGTCGGACCCACGGAACGTCGAAGCCGACCCCCAGGCGGTGGAGACCAGCTGCGACACGGAAAGGCCGGACGCGAGGATCTTGGCCTTAAGGGCGGCGATGCCTTGCGCGTCCACCAGCGGATGGTCCACGGCCGGGACCGGGTCCTGCCAGATCAGCGTCTCCTTCGGGACCAGTGGACCCAGGTAGCGCTGGATCGGGCCCATGTCGCGGTGGGTAAGCTTGAACCAGGCGCGAGCGAAGGCGTCGGCGAACTGGTCAGGATGCTCGTAGAAGCGCCGCGATATCTTCTCATAGGCCGGGTCGAACCGCAGCGCGAGGTCCGTGGTGAGCATGGTTGGCACATGCGTCTTGGCGCCGTCGTGCGCGTCCGGAATATCGGCTGCCGCGGCCTTCGCCCGCCACTGCTGGGCGCCGGCCGGGCTCTTGGTCAGCTCCCACTCGAACTTGAAGAGGTTGTCGAAAAAGTGGTTGCTCCACTTGGTCGGCGTCTGGCTCCAGGTCACTTCCGGGCCGCCGGTGATGGCGTCCGCGCCGATGCCCGTCCCATGCTTGCTGCGCCAGCCGAGGCCTTGGTCCTCGATGACGGCCCCTTCAGGTTCGGGACCGACGAACGACGGGTCGCCCGCGCCGTGGGCCTTGCCGAAGGTATGGCCGCCGGCGATCAGCGCGACGGTCTCTTCATCATCCATCGCCATGCGGGCGAAGGTTTCGCGAATGTCGCGCGCCGCGGCGACGGGGTCGGGATTGCCGTTTGGGCCTTCCGGGTTGACGTAGATCAGCCCCATCTGCACCGCACCCAGCGTCTTGTGCAACTGGCGCTCGCCGCTATAGCGCTCGTCACCCAGCCAGCTGCCCTCGGGGCCCCAATAGAGCTCGTCCGGCTCCCAGGTGTCCGCCCGGCCGCCGGCGAAGCCGAAGGCTTGAAGCCCATCGACTCCAGGGCGACGTTGCCGACCAGGACATAGAGGTCCGCCCAGGAGATCTTGCGGCCGTACTTCTGCTTGATCGGCCAGAGCAGCCGGCGCGCCTTGTCCAGGTTGGCGTTGTCCGGCCAGCTATTCAGCGGAGCGAAGCGCTGCTGCCCGCCGCCGGCGCCGCCGCGCCCGTCGCTGATCCGATAGGTGCCGGCGCTATGCCAGGCCAAGCGGATGAACAGGCCGCCATAGTGGCCAAAGTCCGCCGGCCACCAGTCCTGAGAATCGGTCATCAGGACCCGCAGGTCGGCGATCACCGCGTCCAGGTCGAGGGTCTTAAACTCGGCGGCGTAGTCGAACGCCTCGCCCATTGGGTTGGAGCGCGGCGAATGCTGGTTGAGGCCATCGAGGCGCAAGGTTTCCGGCCACCAGTCACGGTTCGTTCGGCCAGCGCTTCCGTGCGCTGCAGGGCACTTGGCTGCGATATCGTCCGCCATCTCTCACTCCCATCCACTTTGCTTGTGTGGCGCCGATAAGGGCGTCCAGGCTCCCGCTGCACCGCCCGTCGCGCCTGATACACAAGGCGCACCTTGCGCAGTTGTAAAATCGATTGTCGGTATGCTGGCGATCGAGCAAATCTATGAACTATGACAATCAGGGACCTGCACCTCGGCCTGGGTGTAGCGGGTGATGTCGCCGGTGACCGTCAGGGTCACGTCGGCGCCCCAGCCCTTTGCGTGCACGGTCCGCTTCGGAACCCGCTCGCGGTTCTGAGGCGCCAGCTTCTCGGGCGGTCGGTAGTCCTGCAGCAGCACCGGCCCACGCGGCCCAGCGGTAAGCGTGTTCGGGTTGTCGGCGACCGGCGCTCCGGCGGTGGTCGCGAGGGTGGGCTTCTCAGTCATCTGGGACCCCTGATCGCGGCGCCGCAAGCACATCAGCGGCTCGCATCCGCAATCCTGCCGCCACCGGCAAACTCCGGCTTGAAGATTTTCAGCCCTCAGGAAGGCGCCAAAGCTTCAAGCGGCGCCGCACCGTAGTCCGCATGATGGGCTGCCACGACAGGAACAGGACGACCCGCTCATGGAGGCGTGCCGCGCTGGGTTCGGCTGAAACCGTCCGCGCTACCGCCCCCTCCTTAGGAGAACCGATGACCCGCTCGATCAATCAGGCGTCTCGCCGGAGCGTGATGGCCGCCGGGCTGGGTCTGGCCGCCGCCGCGGCCCTGCCCGTCGCCTCCTCCGCGCAGGCCGCGCCTGCCGCTTCACAATCCCCGTCAGGAGCCAAGACCATGAGCAGCAGCACGATCACCACCAAGGACGGCACGCAGATCTTCTACAAGGATTGGGGGACGGGTCAGCCGATCGTCTTCCACCACGGCTGGCCGCTGAGCGCCGACGACTGGGACGCCCAGATGCTGTTCTTTCTGAGACACGGCTACCGGGTCATCGCGCACGACCGGCGCGGCCACGGGCGCTCGTCGCAGACCGACCTGGGCAACGACATGGACACCTACGCCGCCGATGTCGCCGCACTCGCCGCTCACCTGAACCTGAAGAACGCCATCCACGTCGGCCACTCAACCGGCGGCGGCGAGGTAGCGCGCTATGTCGCCCAGTACGGCGGCAACGGCCGCGTCGCCAAGGCCGTGCTGATCGGCTCGGTGACGCCGATCATGCTCAAGACCGCGGCCAATCCTGGCGGTCTGCCGATGGAGGTGTTCGATGGCTTCCGCACCGCGCTCTCCGCCAACCGCGCCCAGTTCTTCCGTGACGTTCCGGCCGGCCCGTTCTACGGCTTCAACCGTCCCGGCGCGAAGGTGTCGCCCGGCGTCATCGACAATTGGTGGCGCCAGGGCATGACGGGTGGCGCCAAGGCCCACTACGACTGCATCAAGGCTTTCTCGGAAACCGACTTCACAGCCGACTTGAAGAAAATCGATGTGCCGGTCCTGGTGATGCACGGCGACGACGACCAGATCGTGCCGATCGCAGACGCTGGCCTGCTTGCGGCCAAGCTGCTCAAACATGCCGAGCTGAAGGTCTACAAGGGCTATCCCCACGGCATGGCCACCACCCATGCGGACGTGATCAACGCCGACCTACTGGCCTTCTTCAAAGCCTAGGGATTGCCCGCCGAGGGCGCGCCCGCCGTCAGGCGCCGCATCCTCGGCGCCCACGCTCACGGTGCGCGCCTATAGGTCCCAGGGCGCGGCGTCGCGCGCCGGCCCGGTCGAGGTCGGCGAAGACGGATCTTGTTCAGGGCCCTGGCACAGCCCCGAGGGTCCTGCTGGCAGCTCGAGATTCGCAGCCCCATGGACGCGGCGCCACGCGCTGGGGGCGATGCCCATCGCGCGGCGGAAGATGCGGGCCAGATGGGCCTGGTCGGCGAAGCCGCAGGACAGGGCGATGTGCGCCAGGGGCTCGTGACCAGCGAGCATTTCCCGGCGGGCGCGATCGACCCGCCGGCCCAGGATGAACGCATGCGGCGCCTGTCCGAACGTTCCCTTGAAGGCCCGCGTGAAGTAGCCATTGCTCAGGCTGGCCGCCGCCGCCAGTTCGCCGATCGGCAGGGCTCGATCGAGATTGTCCTCGATGTGCCGCGCAATACGCTTGGCCAGCCAGGGCGCGAGCACCGCCTGGGCCGGGGGCCGCGACGTCAGGGCGTACCGAGCCGCGCCCGAATGCAGCAAGACGCGGGCCTGCCCCAGGAGGGCGCGCGACCGTTCCTGGTCGACGTCGAAAGCGTCCGCCGCTGCGTCGAGAAGTTGGGTCAGGACCATCGACAGCGGCGACGGTCCGGCGGCGGGCGAGGGGAGCTCAGCCAACGTGTGCTCCGCAAGGACCACACCGGTCTCCCATTGGTTTCGCATGTCCATAGTCGGGTCCTCGCTTTCGCCAGCCGGCATGGGACGCCGGTTGCGGTCGCCGCCTCGCCGCAGCTTCGCGCAGGCCGCGGCCGTGACGACGTCAAAGCATGGCCCGAACCCGGCGCTCCGGCGCATGAGGCGTTGGAAGAAGTTGTGAGGTTTGCCGCGAGACGCGGACAGGGCCTCGCGGCGACGCCCGAGACAACGGCGCGCCAGGCGTCTGCCGGTACGGCCGTCTGCAGAATGAACGGTTAGCCGCGGCGGCCGGCTGCCTTCAGGGATCAGATCGGCGACCTCGCCCGCGTAGGAGACGATCTGGGCCTCGAGCGTTGTCGTCGTGGCCTGGACCCGCTTGTTGATGGCGCTGTGCGGCAAGAGGATGGGCTGATCTGCACCCGCTTGCCGAGTTGCAGCACCTTGGCCGCCGAGGTCAGGGTCTGGGCCGCTGCGAGGGTGACGGGCAGGGTCATCGCCCGCCAGCAGGATTCCCCCAAGAACCGCAGCTGGACGGCGCCTAGGGCAGCATTCCCTTTAGGCCGCGGCGGCGAAGGCCTGCTTCAGCGCCGCGCGCTGGGCCGAGGCTGTCCGCCAGGCGATCGCGCGCGCTATGGCGTCCTGAGCGGCGGCGGCTGTGACGGGTTTCGAGAGGACGCCGTTGAACCTGCGAGGCAGGTTCAACGGGTCTGTAGACCACGCGAGCACAAACTGATCGCGCGGCAGGCCGGACACCACATCATCACCGGAGAGGCCCGACATATGCCGGTCGAGGCAGATCAGATCGAATGCATCGACGCTCGCTGCGGCGAGCGCTTGAATCCCGTCGTCCGCGGTTGAAACGTCGCAGCCGAGATGCATGAAGATCCACAATGAATCCCCGAGCTGCTCGGCGGCTTGATCGATCGTCGGCAGGCCCAGGCCGCAAAGCAAGACGCTCGCCTCGCAGAGCTGAAGAAGGTAGCGGCCGAGGCCGACGCCAAGCTCACCAGGCTCTACGGAGCCATTGAAGCCGGGGTCATGGACCTCTCGGACGACAACCTGAAAGGCCGGATCAGCGAGCTGAAGCAAGTCCGTGACTCGGCACGAGCCGACGTGGAGCGTGCGGAAGGCCGTCGTTCGGCGCAGCCCGATGTCATGACGCCGGAACTTGTGGCGCAGTTTGCCCGAGAGGCGCGGAAGCGTTTGCGAGACGAGCGGGGCGGTTTTCGCCGGCACTACGTGCAAGCGCTCGTCCAGCGCGTGGAGGTCTCTGACGAGGAAATCCGTATCTGCGGGACGCCGGAGCGTCTCCTTCGGTCGCTATCGCCGCCGATCGTAGGTTCGGCGGCGCCCGAAGTTCGCAGTATCGTTCCTCGATGGCTCCCGGAGCAGGACTCGAACCTGCGACAAGTCGGTTAACAGCCGACTGCTCTACCAGCTGAGCTATCCGGGATCAGGCCGTCGAGGGGCGGGGGTATACGTTGGCAACCGATCCGGCGCAAGCCGGGTGGAAAGCCTCTGAACGCCGCACCTGAAAAAAGAGCCCGGCGCGAGCGCCGGGCTATGAAAGTCGGTGTTGGTGGGGTGTCTTCAAGGAAGACGCTCAAAGGGTGGACTGACGTGGTTAAACCAAGATTAACAGCCTTGAGGGCTCGCAAGACGTCGGAAAGGCGATGCGGCGCCGCGCCCGGATTGGATGCGGCGCGCCAGTAGGCTAGTCGTGGACGGGCAGGGGCCGAACGAACACGAAAGGGCGCGCCGTCAGCATGCGCATCCACTTCACCGGCGTCGCCGGGGCCGGCATGAGCGCGGCGGCCCTGATGATGCGCGAGGCCGGCCATCAGGTGACCGGGTCGGACGAGGAGGTCTTCCCGCCCATGTCGACCTATGTCGAGGGGCTGGGCTTTCCGTTCTATCGGCGATTCGACGCCGCCAACCTGCCGGCCGGCCTCGACGTGCTGGTGCTGGGCGCCAGCGCCAAGCTGGGCGGCGAGGCCAATCCGGAGGTCGTCGCGGCCCGGGCCCGCGGCGTGCGGATCACCACCTTCCCCGAGCTGGTGGGGCAGGCGACGGAGGGGCGGCTCAACACGGTGGTGGCCGGCTCGTTCGGCAAGTCGACCTGCACAGCGCTGATGGCCCATGTGCTCAGCGAATCGGGCTGTGATGCGGGTTGGATGGTGGGGGCGATCTCGCCCTCCCTGCCGGACACCGGCCATTGGGGCAGCGCGCCGCAGGTGGTTCTGGAGGGCGATGAGTACATCGTGGGCCCCGCCGACCTCCGCTCGAAGTTCCTGCTCTACCATCCGCGCGACGTGCTGCTGACCTCGCTGGTCCACGACCACGTCAACGTCTTCCCGACCTTCGCCGACTACGAGGCGCCGTTCGGCCAGCTTCTGGAGCTCCTGCCGCCGGACGGCCTGCTGGTCTGCCGCGAGCATCCGGCGATCCGGGCCGTCGCCGACCGGGCCCGCTGCCGGACCGTCTGGTACGACACCGGTCGCCCCTCCACGAATTTGGGCGAGGGCTGGTGGGCCGATGAGGTGGCGTTCGGCGACACCACCCACTTCGCCCTGGTCCGGCCGGATGGCGAGCGCCTGGCGCTGACCACCAGCTTGTTGGGCGCGCACAACATCGAAAACGTCGTCGGGGTCAGCGCCTATCTGCTGGAGCGTGGCCTGGTGAGCGAAACCGCCCTGCAGGCCGCCGTCGCCAGTTTCGCCGGCATCCGCCGCCGGCTGGACCGGCTGACCACCCGCTCGGCCGTGCCGGTGATCGAGGGCTTCGGCTCGTCCTATGAGAAGGCGCGCTCGGCGATCGAAGCCCTGCGGCTGCACTATCCGAACCGGCCGCTGACGGTGGTGTTCGAGCCCCATACCTTCTCCTGGCGCAGCGCCGATGCGCTCGCCTGGTACGACACGGTGTTCGAGGGCGCCGCCCGCGTCCTGATCGTCCCGCCGCCGACCCACGGCGCGGCCAGCCACCATCAGTCGAGCTTCGAGGACATCCTAGCCCGCACCGCCGCCACCGGCATCCCGGTCGAAGGCGCGCGCACGGCCGAGGAGGCCACGCGCGCGCTCTCAAGCTTCAAGGGCGACGAGGTCGTGTTGCTACTGTCGTCCGGGCCGTTGCTCGGCCTGCCGGACAGCCTTCCGCCCGTCTTCGACCGCCTCTACGGCGATCAGGCCGCGGCCTAGCCGCCGACGGCGTAGATGAAGGCCTCGATCTCCGTGCCGTCCGGCCCGGTGACCGTCACCGCGACGCGCCGGTAGTCCGCGCCCTCGAAGGCGTCGAGCCGCGCCCAATGCTTCGGCAAATCCGGCGAGGTGAAGACCTGCACGGCGACTTTCGCGCCCTCGGGGTCGAGCGTGAGACCCGGATAGCCTTCACCGGCGCCCCAGCCGGCTTGGTGCAATGTCCCGCACACCGTCCCGTGGCTCCAGTCGCCGGCCAGCTCCGCGAGCTGGCCGTGATTCGAGCGGCCAGGGGCCAGCGTGCCGTAGACGGCGAGCCTGTGTTCCGCACCCATGCCGCTCAGGCCTCCAAGCCTTGTTCCGCGAAGGCGCGGCGCTTCGGCCCCGCGTAGCCGAACAGATAGGCGGCGACCTTGCGGATCTGGATTTCCTCCGAGCCCTCGGTGATCCGGTAGCGGCGGTGGTGGCGGTAGATGTGCTCGAAGGGCTTGTGCCGCGAATAGCCGATGCCGCCATGCACCTGCATCGCGCGGTCCGCGGCCTCGCAGACCAGGCGGTTCGCCCAATAGTTACACATGGAGACCTTGTCGGAGATCTGCCGCTCGATCTCTTTGTGCTCCATCCGGTCCATCTGCCAGGCGGTCTTGCGGATCAGGAGGCGCAGCATCTCGGCCTGGGTGGAAAGCTCCACCAGCGGCCACTGGATCGCCTGGTTCTCCGCCAGCGCTTTGCCGAAGGGTTTGCGGGCGCGGGCGTACTTCACACTCTCCTCGATGCAGTAGACCGCCGCGCCCAAGGACGAGGCCGCCTGGCGGATGCGGTTCTGGTGCACGAAGCTCTGGCCGAGCCGCAGGCCCTGGTCGATCTGGCCCCAGTAGCTGTCCTCCGGGATCCAGACGTCGGTGAAGCTGACCCGCGGGTGGTCGGTCGGCATGTTGAAGGTCCAGAGGTACTCCTCGATCTTCACCCCGGGCGTGTCGGCCGGGACGATGAAGCAGGTGATGCCGTTGGCGTCGCCGTCCTTGCCGCTGGTGCGGGCGAAGACCATGACGTGGGTCGCCACGTGCATGCCGGTGGTCCACATCTTTTCGCCGCGGATCAGCCAGCCGGGCTGGCCGTCCTTGTCTTGCCGGACCGCCGTGGTGTCCATGAAGGTGGCGTCCGAGCCATGCTCCGGCTCGGTCAGGCCAAAGCCGGTGCGCAGCTTGCCGGCCAGCAGCTTCTCGGAATCGCGATCGTACTGGGCGTTGGTGGCGAACTCCTTGAACATCAGGATGAAGGGGTTGTTGCCGACGATCGAGTGCTCGTTCTGCAGGTCGTTGTGCAGGCCGAGCCCCTTGGCGGCGAGATGCTCGCGGATCACCGCCAGCTCCAGCTGGGTGCCGCCCTTGCCGCCCAGCTCCTTGGGCCAGCCGAAGCGCAGGTGGCCGGCGGCGTCGGCGCGCCGCCGCGCCTCGCCCAGCAGGGCTTCCCATTCCTTCTTCGGCAGGCCGCCGGCCTCCCAGTCGGTGCGCTCGTATTCCCGCCGGTGGTCGAAGAAGCGCATGTTGTCGTCTTGCTGCTCCAGCGGCTTGATCTCGGCTTCGATGAAGGCGTCGAGTTCGGCCAGGTAAGCGACAAGGTCGGGGGGCAGATCGAAGTCCATGGCGCGTTCCCTGAAGCGGTCTTTGACGAGACCTTAGCCCAACTGGGCCATTTACAAGCCGCCGGAACGCCCGCCTCATCGGGCGAAATCGCGTGGGTTCGAGGATAACGTAGGGTCATGAGCGTGGACGTGCTGGCCGCCCTGCCGCGGTTGGCTCAACGGCTGGGCGGCGAGGGCGCGGTGCTGGCTGCCGCCGAACGCCTGTCGGGCGGCGCAAGCATGGAGACCTGGGCCTTCTCGGTCGAGGCGCCCGGCGCGGCGCGTCGCGACCTGATCCTGCGCCGCCGCGCCGCGCCCTTCGACCCGGACACGGCGCGCTCCATCAGTCTGTCGGGGGAAGCCGCGCTGATCACCGCGGTGCGGGACACCGGCGCGCCGGCCCCGCCGCTGGTGCATCTGTGCGACGACCAGGACGGCCTGGGCGAGTGCCACGTCACCCAGCGGATCGCGGGCGAGACGCTTGGCCGGCGCATCGTCTCCGACCCGCGCTTCGACGCGGTTCGGCCGCAGCTCGCGCGCCAATGCGGGGAGATCATGGCGCAGATCCACGCCACGCCGCCCCCAGCGCAGGCGGGGCTGAAGTCCGCCGACTTCCTAGGCGAGCTCGCCCGCTACGAGGAGGTCTATCGCTCGTCCGGCGCCGAGCGGCCGGTGTTGGAGCTGGCCTTCCAGCACCTGAAGACCCACGCGCCGGAGCCCGCGTCCCTGGTGCTGCTGCACGGCGATTTCCGGAACGGCAATCTGATGATCTCGCCGACGACCGGGGTGGCCGCGGTGCTCGACTGGGAGCTGTCGCACATCGGCGACCCGGCCGAGGACCTGGGCTGGATCTGCGTCAATTCCTGGCGGTTCGGCCGCCCGGACCGTCCGGTGGGCGGCTTTGGCGACTATGCCGACCTGTTGGCGGGCTACGAGGCGGCGGGCGGCGCGCCGGTCTCGCTGAAGCGCTTGCGCACCTGGCAGGCGCTTGGCTCGCTCAAGTGGGGGGTGATGTGCCTGATGATGTACCAGAGCTGGGCCAGCGGCCTTGAGGCCTCGGTGGAGCGTCCGATGGTCGGCCGCCGCGTCTCGGAGACCGAGATCGACCTCGTGAACCTCCTGGAGGCCGGCCTGTGATCACCCATCCCAAGGCCCTGGAGCTGACCACGGCCGTGGCCCGCTGGATCGACGAGATGCGGCCGAGCCTCGATCCGCGCAACGCCTTCCTGGCGCGGGTGTCGGCCAATGCGCTGGGCGTGATCGGGCGCGAGCTGACGCTGGGTCCCGCCGCGGAAGCGGCGGCGACGGAGCGGCTGACCGTCCTGCTCGACTACCGGGGGAGCTTCGAGGACCTCAACGCCGACCTCTGCCGCCGCCTGCGGGCCGGCGAGATGACCGCGGAGACCCCCGGCCTGCTCGCCGCCCTGAAGGCCAACGTCCTCGACCAGCTGGCCATCGACCAGCCGAACTACCGGCACGAGGGAAGCTCTTCCTTTCCCGCGTAGCGGGAGAGGGGGACCGTTCCCCGAAGAGGGAACGGTGGAGAGGGAGAGCGGGCGCGCCGAGCCTGGGGCTTACCCTTCCCACCATCCGCCCTTCGGCCGATGGTCCCCCCTTCCCGCGACGCGGGAAGGGAAGACGCTCAAGCCGCCTCCAGCACGCGGATGATCTGGTCCTCGTCGTCGTTCCACAGGATGGCGACGTTGGCGGCGCGGCGGGCGAGCTTGCCCAGGGCCTTCTTCACTTCCGGCGCGCGCAGGCGCTTTTCGCTGAGGCGCAGCAGGGTGCGGCCGGCCCCTTGATCCTGTTCTTCGTCGTGGAAGCGCAGCACGGCGTCGACCACCGAGCCGGGCAGGGCGGGGCGTTCGAAGGTCGGCGCCTCGATCGGGCGGGCGGCGAGGCGGGGGCGGAAGGTGCGGTAGGCCATGTCCTGAACTCCGTTGCGGGTTTCAACGCGTTCAGGTCTGATCGGTCGCAACGACAGAATCGGACGTAGCTCCAGATGCGCCACGAAAAGGCTGGCCGGTTGCTCGAACTGGCGCGGATGCTGGCCGCGACCTCGGAGGGGCTGACCCTCGACGAGATGGCCGAGCGCTTGGGTGTCGGCCGGCGCACCGCCGAGCGGATGCGCGACGCGGTGCGCGACGTCTTCCCGCAACTGGAAGAGGTCGACGATCCGCCGGCCCGGCGTTTTCGCATCCCCGCGGGCCTGGACGGGCTCTTCCAGGCGCCGACCGCGGAGGAGTTGGCCGCGCTCTCCGCCGCCGCCGAGGTCTTCAGCCAGCAGGGCGCGGGCGCGCGGGCCGGGGCGTTGAAGTCCCTGGAGCGCAAGGTGCTGTCGGCCACCCGCGCGGCGGCCCGGCGCAAGCTGGCGCCCGACCTTGAGGCCCTTCTGCAGGCCGAGACCATCGCCGTGCAGGCCGGCCCACGGCCGTTCGAGGACGAGACCGTGCTGGGCGCGGTGCGCGAGGCGCTGCTCTCCATGCGCCGCCTGCGGTTCCGCTACGCCGGCGGCGCTACGCCCGGGCGGGTGCGCGAGGTGACGCCCTTTGGCCTGCTGTTCGGGCGCTCCAATTATCTGGTGGCCGATGAAGGGCAGGGACCGCGCAACTGGCGGCTCGACCGGATCGCCGACGTCGCGGTGGCCGAGGGCGCCGCCGTCCGGCCCCACGGCTTCTCCCTGCAGGACTACGCCGACCGGAGCTTCGGCATCTTCCACGACGACACCGAGGACGTGGTGCTGCGGGTGACGCCGGCCGGTGCGGAGGACGCGCTGCGCTGGCGCTTCCACGCCAACCAGAGCGTGGAGCCGCAGGCCGACGGCTCGGTGGTGGTGCGGTTCCGGGCCAGCGGCATGCTGGAACTGGCCTGGCACCTCTTCACCTGGGGCGACAAGGTGCAGGTGTTGGCCCCGCCCGTGCTGCGATCGACCCTGGTCGAACAGATCGATATCGCCCGCCGAACTCATACGTCCGGACCTGTCGTAGCGGCCTCCTAAAGCTCTCCTCATCGCAAGTGGAGGCTGAAATGACCGTCATCGCCGACTACGCTCAGTTGTATGAAACCCAGATCCGCCCGCGCCGCGGGGGCCTGAAGCGTCTCGCCGTGCTCGCGGTGTGGGCTGGTCTGTTCCTGATCCGCCCGCGCCTGGCGCTGGCCATCTGGCGGGAAAGAGCCTGAATTCATTGTGAGTTATGGCGGAGTGGGCGCGTCGGAGGCCGCCACTTGGCCTAGGGGATTCTACTTACTCTACCCATACGGGAAACCCCGTAGGTAGTCGCCTCAGGGTGATTCGTTCGAATCAGCATGGTTAAAAGCATTAACCATAAGTCAACCGCTGAGACCGAACGCGATGCCCGCCCTTCGCCTCGTCCCGCAAGACCCCGACCGCCGCCCCGGCGGCAGGGTCCTGTTGATCGATGACGACGCGGCCCTGCTGGGCCTGATGGCCCAGGCGTTCACCGCCGCCGGCTACGTGACGCGCACCGCCGAGAACGGCCGCAAGGGCCTGCTCGCGCTGGACAGCTACAAGCCCGATCTGGTGGTCACCGATATCGTCATGCCCGAGATGGAGGGCATCGGCGCCATCCTGCAGATCAAGCGCCGGCCCCGGCCCCCGAAGATCATCGCCATCTCCGGCGCGGGTCCGGGCGGGCGGCGCGACTACCTGAGTTGGGCCAAGCATCTGGGGGCCGACGAGGTCCTCGCCAAGCCCTTCCGCACGTCGCAGCTGCTGGCGCTCGCGGGCCGACTTCTTGTCAACAATTCCAATCATGTAGCTGGGTAAGGGGACTGAAAATGCATATCCTTCTTGTGGAAGACAATCCGGTGGCGGCCAAGAGCATCGAGCTGAAGCTCGTGGCCGAGGGGCACAATGTGTTCACCACTGATCTGGGCGAAGACGCCATCGAACTGACCAGCGTCTACGACTACGACCTGGTGCTGCTCGACCTTGATCTTGCGGACATGGAGGGCCTGGACGTGCTGCGCGCCGTCCGCGCCAAGAAGATCCGCACCCCGGTCATCATCCTGACCGCCACCGGCGACATCGAGACCAAGGTGAAGGCGCTGGGCGCCGGCGCCGACGACTTCATCACCAAGCCGTTCCACAAGGCCGAGCTGGCCGCGCGGATCAATGCGGTGGTGCGCCGTTCCCGGGGCCACTCGGAATCGATCATCCGCACCGGCAACATCGCGCTCAACATCGACACCCGCACCGCGGAGGTCTGTGGGACGCCGGTCCACCTGACGCCCAGCGAGTACAAGGTGCTGGAGCTGCTCTCCCTGCGGAAGAACTCCGTTCTGACCAAGGAGATGTGCCTGAACCATCTCTACAACGGCCTTCGGGAGCCGGAGGTGAAGATCATCGACGTGTTCATCTGCAAGCTGCGCAAGAAGCTGGCCGCGGTCGCCGAGGGCGACAATCAGATCGAGACGGTCTGGGGCGGCGGCTACATGCTGCGCGACGCGCCAGAGGAACGCCAGGCGCTCGCCGCCTGATCCGAGGGGCTGTCCCCGAGCCAGGAGGGCCGGACGCCACGCGGCGCCCGGCTCTTTTGCTGTGTGCACGTTCTAGCCGCTCATTCCCGCGAAAGCGGGGACCCAGGTGTTTTGTGCTCGTCGGGAATGGCCATCAAGGTCGCCGTTTCGTCGCGGCGCCGCATCCGAAAAAGCCTGGGTCCCCGCTTTCGCAGGGATGAGCGGATCGTGCTTAAGCCGCCGCGGCGCTCTGGGCGGCCTCGGCGACGGGCAGGTAGAGGGTCGCCGTCGTGCCGTGGCCCTCGCGGGACCACAGCGAGAGCGCGCCGCCGGCGGCGGCGGCGAAGTCGCGGACTGAGCTCAGGCCCAGGCCCGTGCCGGTCGCCTTGGTGGTGAACAACGGGTCGGCGGCGCGGGCCAGGATCTCCGGCGACATCCCGGACCCGGTATCGCGGACCGTGAGCGCGATGTAGTCGCCCGCGGTCAGGCCCAGCCGGTCGGACCGGTCGAGGCGCACCTGGCGGGCGTCCACATTGATGCTGCCGCCGGCCGGCGTGGCGTGCCCGGCGTTCAGGCAAAGGTTCAGGAGCGCCATCTCCAGTCCGGTCCGGTCGCCCCTGCAGTGCAGCGGCTGGGGCGGAAGGCAGACCTTCACCCTCACGTCCGCCGCGATCGCCTGGCGCGCCATGCGGCGCACGGCCTGCATCGCCTGGGCGCAGTCGATCGGATCGGGCTGCGGCGCGGGTTCGTGGCCGAGCGCCAGGGTGCGGCGCAGCAGCTCAGCGCCGCGCTCGGCGGCTTCCAGGGCCAGCAGCGCCAGTCGTTGGGCCTCGCTGCCCTCTTCGAGTTCGGCGGCCAGGCGCTCGTTGGCGCTGACGATCACGCCGAGCAGATTGTTGAAGTCATGGGTGAGCGCGCCGGACATCCGGCGAAGCGCATCCAGCCGCTCGGCCGCCGAGGCCTGGCCTTCGTTGGCCGGGGCGGCGGTCTGCGACTGCGGCTGCATTGAAACGAGGCTACGCATTTCGAGGCCGAATCAAACACAATCCCGCCACGATTTCACCCGCGCGCCTTTACCTAGGTACAATCCCGTAAGACGCGGATATCGGTTTCAGGCCGCCCCGCTGGCCAGCGTCATCCGGATCAGCTCCGACAGGCTTTCGGCGCGCATCTTGGACATCACATTGGCGCGGTAGATCTCCACCGTGCGCGGGCTGATGGTCAGGCCCGAAGCGATCGCCTTGTTGCTGGCGCCCTCCATGATCATGTCGAGGACCTGGCGCTCCCGGGCCGTCAGGCTCTCGATGCGGCGCAGGACGCGCATGCGCCGCGAGCTGGCGTCCATCGCCTCGTCGTTCTCTTCCAGGGCCGTGCGCACCAGACCCAGGAGCAGATTGCTCTCGTAGGGCTTCTGGACGAATTCCGAGGCGCCGGCCTTCATCGCCTGGACCGCCACGGTGACGTCGGCGTGGCCGGTGATCAGGATCACCGGCAGCGGGCAGTGGCGCCGCTTCAGGGTCTTGAGCAGTTCGACGCCGTCCATGCCCGGCATGCGCACGTCGCTGACGATGCAGCCGCGGGCGTCCGGCGTCAGGACATCGAGGAAATCCAGAGCCGAAGAAAACCCGCTAGGGTTGAGTCCATCCGACCGGAGCAACATGACGAGCGAGTCCAATGCGGCGGCGTCGTCATCTATGACGAACACGCTCCGATGGGGCGCTTGTGTCATCACCGTTCACCGTCCGCGCCAGTACGAAACTAAAAGCAGCGCCTCCCAGCGGGCTGGGTTCGACCCAAATTCGCCCGCCATGGTGCTCGACTATAGCGCGGCAAATTGAAAGGCCTAGTCCCATTCCAAGGGGCTTGGTGCTTACCAACGGCTGAAAGAGATGGCTCATAATCGCAGCGTCAACACCGGGGCCGCTGTCCTCGACTGTGGTTAACATCCGTCCGTCTACATCGAGGCGTGTCGAGATTTTGATATCGCGGTTCGGGGACTTGGAAACTGCATCGAGCGCGTTGCGCACCAAGTTAAGAACAAGCTGTTGAATCTGAATTCTGTCGGCCAGGACTGCATCCATACCCTGGTAGAATCCGTATAATACCCTCCCATCGACGTCACCGACCATTGACCCGATGATGAATTCGATTTCCCGCAAGATGGCGGACAGGCTTTCGGGCTTCTGTTCAGCCGCGCCGCGGGCGGCCAGGTCACGCATGGTTCGCACGATTTCACCGGCCCGCATGGCCTGGTCGCCGGCCCGTTGCACTGCGTCGATCAGGCCGTCGTCGGCGAGCTCCAACTCGGCGATCAGGGTGCGCGCGACGCTCAGATAGTTCGTTACGGCGGACAATGGCTGGTTGAGTTCGTGCGCCAGGACCGAGGCCATCTCGCCCATGGCGCTGAGGCTCCAGGCCTGACCCAGCTGGGCCCTCAGACGCGCCTCGTGGGCCCCGCCCTCGTCTGGGGGCGTGGTCGTGATGACCGACCAGACCCTATCCATGGGCGCGTCTCCGGGGCCCCGTCGCAAGCATCGCCCATTCTCCCCTTCGTCAGCGCCCGATCAATTCAGGGCAAACACCTAAGGGCCGGCCTCGGCGCCGCCGAGACGGCGAAAGGTGTCTTGAGCTTCGCGCCCGGATCGCCCTCTATCGACGGTAGGTCAGGGGAGTTTCGACATCATGATCGTGCGCGCGATGGCCGCCCTGTTGGCAGGAGCACTCCTCATGGGCGCAGCCCCGACCCCCGATCCCTACGTCTATATGGAGGAAGCGGAAGGCGCGAAGGCGCTGGATTTCGCCCGCGCCGAGAACGCACGCTCCCTGCCGCAATTGCAGAACGACCCACGCTACGCCGGTCTCTATGCCGATGCATTGAAGATCGCCACGGCCAAGGACCGTATCCCCGGCGTTGCGCTGGCCAACGATGGGACGCTGCGTGACTTCTGGCAGGACGCCGACCATGTGCGTGGGGTCTGGCGCACCACCACGCTCGCCAGCTACCGCACCGCCGCGCCGGAATGGAAGACGATCCTCGACGTCGACGCGCTGGCCAAGGCCGAGGGCAAGAACTGGGTGTTCAAGGGCGCTCAATGCCTGAAGCCCGCCGAGCGGTTCTGCCTGGTCTCGCTCTCCAACGGCGGCAAGGACGCCGTCGAAATCCGCGAGTTCGACGCCCAGGCCGGCCAGTTCGTCGAGGGCGGCTTCCGGATCCCGGAGGCCAAGGCCAACGTCAGCTGGCTCGACAAGGACACCCTGGCCATCGCCACCGAGTGGACGCCCGGCGACCTGACGGAGTCCAGCTATCCCTACATCCTGAAGACCCTGAAGCGCGGCCAGCCGCTCGCCGCCGCCCACGAGGTGTTCCGCGGCCTGAAGACCGACGTCTCGACCGCGCCGGTGATCCTGCGCGAGCCAGATGGCGCCGTGGCCGCGTTCCTGGCCACCCGCGGCCTCGATTTCTTCAACAGCGAAGTCCAGCTGATCACCCCGCAGGGTCCGAAGAAGGTCGATCTGCCGAAGAAGTCGACCATCCAGGCCTATGTTGAGGGCCAACTGGTCGTCACCCTGGAGCAGGACTGGCCGCAGAAGGGTTTCAAGGAAGGCGACCTGATCGCCTTCGACCTGGCGGCGGTGAAGGCCGATCCCGCCGACCTGAAGGGGACGCTGATCCTGCGGCCCAGCCTCAGCCAGTCCGTCGAGGAAGTCACCGCAACGCGCCATCGCCTGGCGGTCGTGCTCTACGACAACGTCAAGGCCAAGCTGCTGACCTTCCGCCATGAGGGCGGCGCCTGGACATCGGCGGCGGCCGATTTGCCCAAGGATTCCACCATCTCGGTCTCCTCGGCCTCCGACGTCGACGACCGGATGATCGTGGCGGTGACCAGCTTCCTGACGCCGTCGAGCCAATGGCTGGCCGACGGCGCCACGGGCAAGGCCCAGACGCTGAAGACCACGCCGGCGCGGTTCGACGCCTCCAGGGATAAGGTCGAGCAGCTGTGGGCGGTCTCCAAGGACGGGACCAGGATCCCTTACTGGGTGGTGCGGCCCAAGGCGCTGAAGCTCGACGGCTCCGCGCCGACCCTGCTGACGGCCTACGGCGGCTTCCAGGTCAGCCAGACCCCGACCTACGCCGCCATGGCCGGGAAGCTCTGGCTGGAGAAGGGCGGAGTCTATGTGCTGGCCAATATCCGCGGCGGCGGCGAGTTCGGGCCGCGCTGGCACAACGCGGGCCTGAAGCTCAACCGCATGCGGGTCTACGAGGACTTCTTCGCGGTGAGCCAGGACCTGATCGCGCGCAAGATCACCAGCCCGAAGAAGCTGGGCATCGAGGGCGGCTCCAACGGCGGCCTCCTGATGGGCGTGGCGCTGACCCAGCATCCGGAACTCTACAACGCCATCGTCATCCAGGTGCCGCTGTTCGACATGATCGGCTACACCCACATCGGCGCCGGCGCGTCCTGGGTCGGCGAGTACGGCGATCCGGCGGTCCCCGCCGAGCGGGCTGTTTTGGACAGTTATTCGCCCTACCAGAAGCTGGCGCCGGGCCAGCCCTATCCGAAGGTGTTCCTGGAAACCTCGACCAAGGACGACCGGGTGCATCCGGCGCACGCACGCAAGGCCGCCGCACGGCTCAAGGAATACGGCTACGACTACCTCTACTACGAGAACGTCGACGGCGGGCACGCCGCCTCGGCCAACCTCAACGAGCGGGCCATGCGGGTGGCGCTGGAATATGCCTACCTGGCCCAGCGGCTGATGGACTGAGCGTTCGGTGAGGGGTCTTGGAGGCCTGACCGGGAATCGAACCCGGGTTCACGGATTTGCAGTCCGGTGCGTCACCACTCCGCCATCAGGCCGCCGAGAGTAGAGCGGGCGGTGCTAACAGAACCCCCGCCGTGGGGCAACGGGCGCGATTGCCTTGCCGGGCGGCGGAGACCTATAAGCCGGGCAAGATTCCTCGCGCGCTCAAGGACGACCGAATGGCCGATTTCGCCGCCGCCCGGCTGAACATGGTGGAAAGCCAGGTGCGGCCCGCCGATGTCACCGACGTGCGCCTGCACGACGCCATGCGCGCCCTGCCGCGCGAGACCTTCGTGGCGCCGGGCAAGGCCTACCTCGCCTATGCCGACATTGAAGTGGAGTACGCGCCGGGCCGCTACCTGCTGAAGCCGCGCGATGTGGCCAAGCTGCTACAGGCGGTGCGCCCCATGCCGGGCGAGCGCGCCCTGGCGATCGCTGCGCCCTACGCCGCGGCCATACTCGAACACCTGGGCCTCTCGGTCGTCCGGCTGGACGAGGGTGATCTGTCGCAGCCGCCGGCGGGGTCCTATGACCTGATCGTCTGCGAAGGCGCCGTCGGCCGCGCGCCGGCCGCCTGGACGGCGGCGCTGGCGCTGCGCGGGCGCCTCGGCGTCGTGGAGCGCGACGGGCCGGTCGGCAAGGCCTGTGTCTACGTCCGCGCCGAGGACGGGATCGGCCGCCGCGAGGTGTTCGACGCCACGCCGTCGGTCATGGCGGGCTTCGCCTTGGAACACGGTTTCGCCTTCGAATAGTCTTCAAAACTCACCACGAGTGATTTCAGAAGGCAAACGGATGCAAAGTCCGGGGTGAAAAAAGCTTAAGGTGACGCGGCGCAGCCGTTGGCTACACAAGTCCGCCCAACGAGAACAAGTCGCTCGCCACTACGGGGATAACTGATGTCGAAGACCCTTCGCGGACGGCTGCTCGCCGCGATTTTCACGGTGGGTGTTGCAGGCGCGTTCGCCGCGCCGGCCTGCTCGGAAACCCTGGCCGACGCCATCGCGCTCGCCTACGACACCAATCCGAACCTGCTGGGGCAACGCGCGACTCAGCGGGCGCTGGACGAGACCTATGTGCAGGCCCGCGCCGGTTTCCGCCCCCAGCTCAGCTTCGGCTCCGACGCCGCCTATCTGCAAACCCGCACTCCGCACGCGGCGGGCGGCGGATTGATCGACACCAACGGCGACGGCATTCCCGACGCCCTGGGCCGCGGCATCAGCGCGGTCAACTCCGGCAGCATCGCGCTGAATCTCTCGCAGCCGCTCTGGAACGGCGGGCGCACGGCCGCGGCGGTCTCGGCCACAGAGGCCGATATCCTGTCCGGCCGGGAGACCCTGCGCCGCGTCGAATCGCAGGTGATGCTGATCGTCGTGCAGTCCTACGCTGACGTGCGCCGCGATCAGGAGGGCGTTCGCATCCGCGAGGAGAACGTCAACGTCCTGAAGCGGCAGCTTGAGGAATCCAGGGCCCGCGCGGAAGTCGGCGAGATCACCCGCACCGACGTGGCACAGTCCCAGGCCCGCCTGGCCGCCTCGCAGGCCCTGCTGTCGAGCGCGATCGCCCAGCTGGGCATCAGCCGCGCCAACTACGCCAACGCCGTCGGCCAGAACCCGGCGGACCTGCAGCCCGAGCCGTCGCTGGCCTTCCTGTTGCCAACCAATCCCGACGAGGCCTTCGCCGTCGCCGAGAAGTACAGCCCGTTGCTGCGCGGCCAGCAATTCGCGGAGCAGGCCAGCCGCGCGCGCGTGGCCGCCGCCCGCGCCGAACGCATGCCCTCCCTCTCGGTGCGGGGGCAATACGGTTTCACCGGCGTCCTGGCGCCCTTCAATCAGGGCCTCTATTCACGCGAGATCACCGCCCAGGCGGTGCTGCAGGTGCCGCTGTTCACCGGCGGCCTCAACAACTCGCGCATCCGCCAGCAGGTGGAACGCAACAACGTCGACCGGATCACCATCGAGACCCAGCGCCGCTCGGTGCTGCAGACCGTGACCCAGGCCTGGAATCAGCTGATCGCCGCGCGCGCCAACATCGATTCCACCGAGGAATCGGTCCGCGCCGCCGAGATCGCGGCCGAAGGGACGCGCGAGGAGCAGAAGCTGGGCCTTCTGACCACGCTCGACGTGCTGAACGCCGAGCAGGAGCTGCGCAACGATGAGCTGAGCGCGGTCGCCGCGCGACACGACGAATATGTCGCCGCCGCCACCGTGCTCTCCGCCATGGGCCGCCTGGAAGCCAAGGACCTGATCCCGGCGGTCACGCCCTACGATCCGAAGAAGAATTTCCGCAAACTGCGCTTCGCGCCCGGCTATGTGCCGTGGGAAGAGCCGGTCGCGGTGGTCGACCGGGCGCTGGCGTTCCCGCAGATCCCGAAGATCCAAGATATGGCCCCTGAGCCGGCGATCGGGCCGGGGCTTTCACCGCCCCCGACGACGCCTGCGATCGCGGCAAAGAAGTAGGCGCATTTGAAGCGGCTCCCCTTCGGCTGAAAATGGGCTAGGCTGAAGGTTCACGGATTCATCCATCGCTTGAGCGGCCCGGTCCTATGTCCGAACAGACGTCCCAAGAACCGACCATGGAGGAAATTCTCGCCTCCATCCGGCGCATTATCTCCGAAGACGACGCCCCAGCCGAGGAGGGCGTGGAGGCTGCGCCGGAGGCCGAAGCGCCTGTCGCTGTCGCGGAGCCCGCGCCGGAGCCTGAACCCGAGCCCGTGGCGGTCGAGCCCGAACCCGTCGCAGCCGCGGAGCCCGAGCCTCCGGTTGAAGAGGAGGCCTTGGAGTTGACGGAAAAGGTAGAGACCCACGGTGATCTCGACGTGTTCACCGCGCCGGCGGCCGAGCCAGCGGCAGCCGCGCCTTCGGTCGAAAGCCTGGTGAGCGAGCGCGCCGCCACCGCCGCCGCCTCGTCGTTCGGCCAGCTGTCCGCGGCGATCGGCATGCCGCGCAGCGACCGCACGCTGGAGGACGTGGTGCGCGAAATGCTGCGTCCGCTCCTGCAGCAGTGGCTGGACGACAACCTGCCGAACATCGTCCAGCAGGCCGTCGAGACCGAAGTCGAACGCATCGCCCGCGGGCGAGTACGCTAGACAAAACTTCGCTCATCCCCGCGAAAGCGGGGACCGAGGTGTTTTTCGTTCCGCCGAAAGATGGGACCACGGAAAACACGGAAAGAGCACGGAAGGCGCGAAGCGCGCCAAGCGTGACTGCGGTCCGCCAGCAAGCTTCCTCGTTTCCGTGCTCTTTCCGTGTTTTCCGTGGTCAAAAAACGGGGCCCCGCTTTCGCGGGGACGAGCGGACCTCTAATTGAACCCGCGCAGTCAGAATTCCGAGATGCTTGAAAAGACCTTCGATCCCAAATCCGCCGAACCGCGCCTCTATGCCGCCTGGGAGGCCTCGGGCGGATTCAGCCCCATCGACGACCCGGCCGCCGAGCCGTTCTCCATCGTCATCCCGCCGCCGAACGTCACCGGTTCGCTGCACATCGGCCATGCGCTGAACAACACCCTGCAGGACGTGCTGATCCGCTTCGAACGGATGCGTGGCAAGGCGGCGCTGTGGCTGCCCGGCACCGATCACGCCGGCATCGCCACCCAGATGGTGGTCGAGCGTCAGCTCGCCGAAGCTGGCAACCAGAGCCGCCGCGACCTGGGCCGCGAGGCCTTCGTCGAGAAGATCTGGGAGTGGAAGGCCAAGTCCGGCGGGACGATCACCAACCAGCTGAAGCGCCTGGGCGCGAGCTGCGACTGGAGCCGCGAACGGTTCACCCTGGACGAGGGTTTTTCGGCGGCCGTTCGCAAGGTCTTTGTGACCCTTTACAAGGAAAAGCTCATCTACCGCGACAAGCGGCTGGTGAACTGGGACCCGCACTTCCAGACCGCCATCTCCGACCTGGAGGTCGAGCAGCGCGAGGTCGACGGCCACTACTGGCACTTCGCCTATCCGCTGGAGGACGGCTCCGGCGAGATCGTCGTCGCCACCACCCGGCCGGAGACCATGTTGGGCGACACCGCCGTCGCCGTGCACCCGAAGGACGAACGCTATCAGCCCCTGATCGGCCGCGCCGTGCGCCTGCCGATCGTCAACCGTCCCGTCCCGATCATCGCCGACGAGTACGCAGACCCGGAAAAGGGCTCCGGCGCGGTGAAGATCACCCCGGCCCACGACTTCAACGACTTCATGGTCGGCAAGCGCAACAACCTGCCGATGATCAACGTCTTCGATGACTTCGCGAAGATCAACGACAACGCCCCGCCCGAGTACCGCGGCCTCGACCGCTTCGCCGCCCGCAAGAAGGTGGTCGAGGAATTCGAGCGCCTGGGCCTGCTGCGCGAGGTCGAGAAGACCCGCCACATGGTCCCGCACGGCGACCGTTCCGGCGTCGTGGTCGAGCCCTATTTGACCGACCAGTGGTACGTGAACGCCGAGGTGCTGGCCAAGCCGGCGATCGAGGCCATCGAGAGCGGCGACACCGTCTTCGTGCCCAAGGCGTGGGAGAAGACCTATTTCGAGTGGATGCGGAACATCCAGCCCTGGTGCATCTCGCGCCAGCTCTGGTGGGGCCACCGCATCCCGGCCTGGTTCGGACCCGGCGGAAAGATCTTCGTCGCTGAGACCGAGGCGCAGGCCAAGGCGCAGGCGCTGGAGTACTACGGCCGCGAGGAGCCGCTGCGCCAGGACGAGGACGTGCTCGACACCTGGTTCTCCTCGGCGCTCTGGCCCTTCTCGACGCTCGGCTGGCCGGAGAAGACCGAGGACCTCGCCCGGTTCTATCCGACCCACACCCTGATCACCGGCTTCGACATCATCTTCTTCTGGGTCGCCCGGATGATGATGCAGGGCCTGCACTTCATGGATGAGGTCCCCTTCAAGCGCATCTTCATCAACGCCCTGGTCCGCGACGCCGAGGGCAAGAAGATGAGCAAGTCCAAGGGCAACGTCATGGACCCCTTGGAGCTGGTGGACGATTACGGCGCGGACGCGCTGCGCTTCACGCTCACCGCCATGTCGGGGCAGGCGAGGGACATCAAGCTCTCCCGCGAGCGGATCGAGGGCTACCGCAACTTCGGCACCAAGCTGTGGAACGCCACGCGCTTCACCCAGATGAACGGCGCGGCCCGCACCGAGGGCTTCGACCCGGCGAAGGTGAAGCTGCCGCTGAACCGCTGGATCGTCGGCGAGACCACGCGCACGGCCAAGGCGGTGACCGCGGCGCTGGACACCTGCGGCTTCGACGCCGCCGCCGACGGCCTCTACCGTTTCGTCTGGCGCCAGTACTGCGACTGGTACGTGGAGCTCTCCAAGCCCGTGCTGGGCAAGCCGGACGAGCCGTCTTCCGACGAGGCCGCGCGTGACGAAACCCGCGCCACCGCGGCCTGGGTTCTCGACGTGATCCTCAAGCTGCTGCACCCGGTCATGCCGTTCCTGACGGAGGAACTGTGGGCTCAGACCCAAGGGCTCGGCGCCGCGCGCGACCACAAGGGCTTCCTGATGACCGCGCCCTGGCCCGATCTGCCCGACAGCCTGATCGACCCGGCCGCCGACGCTGTCATCGGCCTGATCGTGGAGACCATCGCCGAGGGCCGCTCGGTCCGCTCCGAGCTGAACGTGCCCAATTCGGCCCGCCCGCCGCTGCTGGTGATCGACGCGACACCGGCGCAGCGCAGCGTGCTGCAGGACGCCGCCCCGCTGATCCAGCAGATGTTGCGGGTCTCGCAGGTGCAGATCGTCGATGCGCCGCCCGCCGGCGCGATCCCCTACGTGGTCGAAGGCGCGACGCTCGCCCTGCCGGTCGCCGAGTTCATCGACGTGGCCGCCGAGCGCGCGCGGCTCGGCAAGGAGGTCGGCGCCCTGGGCGCCGACATCGACCGCACGGCCAAGAAGCTCGCCAACGCCGACTTCGTCGCCCGCGCGCCGGAGGAGGTGGTCGAGGAGAACCGCGAACGCCTGGCCGACGCCGAAGCCGCGAAAGCCAAGTTGGAGGCGGCCCTGGCGCGGCTGGGCGCGGTGGTCTGACCGCGCGCCGGCGCCCCGCTGATCTAGAAGTGGCGCAGATGCAGGGTGACGACCTGTTCGTCAGCGGCGTGATTGAAGGCCGCATTGATGAACCGCGGGCCGTGCAGCCCCAGCGGCGCCTCCCGCGAAAATCCGACGTCCTCGGTGGGGATACCGAACAGGCCGCGGTTCACCTTGTGGTCGTCGTTGGCGTCATGGAACACCTGAATGGCGTAGACGCCCGGGGGCACGTCTACGAGCGTGACCACAGTCTCCCCGCGCTGGGCGGGCGCCGATCCGGCGACCACACAGGTGTCGGTCAGGAACTGGTCGGAGGTGCACAGGTCGACGCGCACGTGCCCCTCGGAGGACCGGACGTTCTCGACGTGGACGACCACGTCGCCGGTTGGCTGGGCGAGGGCCGGCGCAGCCGACCCGAGGAGGGCGGCTCCGATGGCGAGAGAGGCAAGGTGGCGTCGCATTCGGCAATTTCCATCAGGATCGCCAACCCATGTAATGGCCCTCACGGCCTCAAAAAGAGGTCGAAATGGAAAGACTATGATGCGTGTGGCGCACGAATTCCAAATTCGCCGCGCCTGAAGGTCTTGAAGCCGGAGCCTTCGCGGTTCAGGCCATTCCATCAGGATCACGAGGATTCTAACCGCGAAACCTGTCCCGGTTTCACTTGCAGTGACCTCGATCTTGGCCAATTTGGCGCGACCGGTGAGGGATGTTGCATATGCGCAGGCTGATGATCGCGGCGGCGGCCGCAATGACGTTTTCGTTCGGCCTGTCGACGTCTGCGGGCGCCCGGGCGGCGGACGATCCGCCTAAGTCCGAGACCGCAAAGGCCGACGCCAAGGGCGGCGACAAGGACAAGATCGACCTGCCGCCGTTCCCGGCCGACGCCAGCGTCAAGCAGGTGACCCACGTCGCGGGCAAGACGCTGAACTACACCGCCACCGTGGGCTCGCTTCCGGTGCGCGACGAGAAGGGCAAGAAGATCGGCGAGGTGGTGTTCACCGCCTATATCCTGGACGGACCGAAGGACCCCAGCCGCCCTGTCACCTTCGCCTTCAACGGCGGCCCGGGCGCGGCCTCGGTCTATCTGAACCTGGGCGCCATCGGGCCCAAGCGCGTGCAGTTCGGCGCGCAGGGCGACAGCCCGTCGGATCCCGCGGTGCTGGTGGACAATCCCGGCACCTGGCTCGACGCCACCGACATGGTGTTCATCGATCCCATCGGCACCGGTTTCTCCCGCTCCCTGGTCGACAAGGACGAGAGCAAGAAGCACTTCTATTCGATCAAGCCGGACATCGAGTACCTCTCCCGCATCGTCTACGACTGGCTCCTGAAGAACGGCCGCATGGCCTCGCCCAAGTACATCACCGGTGAGAGCTACGGCGGCTATCGCGTGCCGCGGATCACCTACTTCCTGCAGACCCGCCTCGGCGTCGGGATCAGCGGCATGGTGATGGTCTCGCCCTATCTCGAGCCGCCGATGGACCAGGCGCCGGACTTTTCGCCCATGACCTGGGTGACCACCCTGCCGCCGATGGCCGCCGCCAACTATGAGCGCCAGGGCAAGACCCTGTCGCCGGCCTTGATGAAGGAGGTCGAGGACTATGCCCGCGGCGACTTCGTCACCGACCTGATGAAGGGCCGCCGCGATCCGGCCGCCGTCGACCGGCTGGTGGCCAAGGTCACCGCCTACACCGGTCTCGATCCGGCCTTCGTGAAGCGCTCCGGCGGCCGCATCGAGATCGGCGCCTTCCTGCGCGAGCTCTATCGCGACAAGGGCAAGATCGGCAGCGTCTACGACTCCAACGTCACCCAGGACGATCCCTTCCCGTGGTCGCCGCAGGGCAAGCGGGGCGATCCGATCCTCGATGCGATCATCGCGCCGACCACCAGCGCCATGGTCGACTTCGACACCCGCATCGTCGGCTGGAAGGTCGAAGGCCGCTTCAATGCGCTGAGCTACGAGGTCGGCAGCGACTGGGAGCCGGGCGTCGAGCTGACCGAGGCCACCACCGACCTGCGCCAGGCCATCGCCGCCGACCCGAAGATGAAGGTGCTGATCGCCCACGGCTACGACGACTTGAGCTGCCCCTATTTCGTCTCGCGCCTGGTCATCGACCAGATGCCGATCACCGGCGACCAGGGCCGCGTGAAGCTGTCCCTCTATCCCGGCGGCCACATGTTCTACTCCCGCCCCGCCAGCCAGGCGGCGTTCCGCAGCGACGTGATGGCGGTCTTCGGCGCGAGGTAGCCCTACCTCCCCCGTTTACGGGGGAGGGGGACCGCCCGCCGAAGAGCGGGTGGTGGAGGGGGCAAGCGACTGCGCCGAGCCTGCGGCTTGTCCAAGCAGTGGCGTGTGCACGGCAACGCATCGGCGAACACGAGCCGCGTCTATCGGCGCGCGTAAGCTTCGATGAGCTCATGAGCGGCAACCCGAAACCAGACCTCTTCGGTTTCGCGAAGTTCTAACTCCCACCCCCGCTTCATTTTACTGAACTTAGGCGGCGATCTCAGCGTCGTTCCGACCGATTTCAGGAATGCAAGGGCGTCTTCCACCTGCGGCGGCCCACCCATCTGCGGCATATCGACGGTCGCACCCTCGGAGAGATCGAAGATTAGTCTACACGGTGGCTTTCTATTATTGTTCATAACTTCTATCACGGTCATGACGTCAGTATATGATGAGAAGTCTCAGGTTTCAATTTTCACGGACACGCCCTGGCGAGCACGCGAGGCCGCATAGTGGTCCGCTTCGCGCTAACCGGACTCTCCCAAGGTCCGAGAAGAGGCACGAACCGACCTCCGCGCCGTGATCGGCACATTGATTTTCCGCCGCGCCATGCCGCGCCGCTTCTTGGCGGTGGCGCTTCCTCGTTCTACATTTGTTCTCACATGACCGCCGCCGATCCACGCTCCGACATGCTCTCCGAGTTGAGCCAGTGCGCCTATCGGCTGGGCCTGGCCTTTGGCCATGAGGCGGAGCGGCGGAGGATACGGCGCGGAAGCTCGAGTATTTCCGGCTGTTCGACCGCTGCTTCTTCGCGGTGCGGGTGGCCATTGGGCTGGAGCTGCGCCTGCGGCGCACGCCGGCCGTGGCGCCGGGTGACGCGCTCGCGGCGGACGAAGACCTGACCGGGCGCGCCGATCCGCTGGAGGGCGAACGGTCCGAGCGCGGCCGGGAAGCGGACCGGGATCGGGAGCGCGAGGCGGAGCCCGCGAGCCTGCCGGTGCTGCTGCGCACCCTGACCGGGGTCGTCGCCGACGCCGCGGCGCTGCCCGGGCCGGAGCCGGCGGCCCTGCCGACCCTGCGCGAACTCCTCGCGCACGTGGCCCCCGGACCGCTTCCGACAGCGCCCCCGACGCCGCCAAGGGCGGACCTGCGCGCCCGGCTCGCCGGCTCGGCCACCGCCTTGACCCTTCAGCGCGCCACGCGGCCCGCAGGGGTTCCCAGCGGCCTTGCTGTGCGCCGCGCGACGGGACCGCCGCGCCGCTGAGCGCCGCGCACCTGGGCTTCCCATTTTCATCGCGGAACAATCCGCCGTTCCTGACGGACTCGTCCCCCGGCAGCGCGCCCGCGCGCCTGTCACGCCCTTCCTTTCCCGCGCAGCGGGAGAGGGGGACCGTTCCCCGAAGAGGGAATGGTGGAGA
>NZ_DATAPY010000038.1:0-47377 GCF_036264965.1 Phenylobacterium sp. | reverse complement strand
GCCGTCCGCCTGTCGCCGTCCGCCTTCGTGGGCTGCGCGGTGCAAACGGTGCGCCAGGCCTGGAAGGCCGTCGTGACCGTGATGCTGATCGTCGGCCTGGCCTATCTGATGAACTATTCGGGCATGACCTATACGCTCGGCCTGACCGTGGCCTCGGCGGGCGTGGCCTTCCCCATGCTCTCGGCCTTCCTGGGCTGGGTCGCGGTGTTTCTCTCCGGCAGCGACACCTCCGGCAACGCCCTGTTCGGCAACCTGCAGGTGGTGGCCGCCAATCAGCTGAACCTGAACCCGGTGCTGTTCGCCGCCACCAATTCGTCAGGCGGGGTGATGGGCAAGATGATCTCGCCGCAGAACATTTCCACCGGGGTCTCGGTGACCGGCATGAGCGGCCGGGAGGGCGAGATCTTCGCGCGCACTTTCCCGCACAGCATCGTCCTGACGGTGATCCTGGGCGCCCTGGTGGCCGCTCAGCAGTTCCTGATCCCCTGGATCATTCCGAGCCACTGATCATCCCTCCTCTTCAGGGGAGGGTGGCCGAGGCGAAGCCGAGGTCGGGTGGGGGTGTGTGGGCCAGGACTCCAAGGTCCGAGCTTGAACGCGACTCCCCCACCCTGGCCGCTGGCGCGGCCTGTCCCTCCCCTAAAGAAGAGGGATGTTTAGAGCCGGTGCATCCGCTCCCACTGCGTCCGCGTCAGCTCCCAGTAGAGCGACCGCCGCGTGGCGCCGTCGGGCCGCACGCTCTCGATCTCGCCCATGCGCTTGAACCCCGCCGCGTCGATGGCCTTGGCGGAGCGGATGTTGTCCACGGCGGCGGTCAGGCCGATCAGCCTCAAGCCCAGGACCTCGAACATCCAGGCGACGGACTGCGCCACGCCGCGGCGGCCCTCGCCGCTGTTCTGCAGGTCCGCGCGCCGCGCCCCGGCCAGCTCGCCTGATGACCGTTCCGGCCAGACTGTGACCCGGGAATAGCCGGCCACGCCGCCGGCCTCGTCCAGATTGACGCTGAGGATGCAGCGCCCCTGCTGGCGCAACGCCTCGCTCTCGGCCACCCAGGCGGCGACGCTGTCGCGGGTAAAGGGCCGCGGCAGGTCGTAGATCGGGTCCGACACCTGCGGGTCGAGGAACAGGGCCAGCAGCCCGTCCACGTGCTCCGGCCCGGCGACGAGCCGTCCTTCCGCCGCCCGCACCGCCGCGATGATCGCCGCCTCTTCCTCAGGGCTCGCGGTCAGGACGGTGATCGGCGGAGCGCTCATGATTCTGCGAGCTTCTGCAACGCCTCCCCATAGAGGCGGCGCACCGTCCACTCCTCCATCGAGGCCGCGTCCAGGCTGTCGTAGAACTCGATGGCCGGGGTGTTCCAATTGAGCACCGACCACTCCAGGCGGCCGAGATCGGCGTCCATGCACCGCTGCGCCAGCCGGCGCAGCAAGGCCTTGCCGGCCCCCAGCCCGCGCGCCTCCGGCTTCACGAAGAGGTCCTCAAGATAGATCCCCGCCCGGCCGCGGAACGTCGAGTAGTTGTAGAACCACAGCGCGAAGCCCACCGGCTGGCCGCCCGCCTCGGCGATGTCGCAGAAGCAGCGCGGGTTCTCGCCGAACAGGTCGCGGCGGATGTCGGCCTCGGTGGCCTCCACGTCGTGGCCCAGCCGCTCGTACTCGGCCAGCGCCTTGATGAATTCCAGGATCAGCGGGGCGTCAGCGGACGAGGCGACGCGCACCTGGACCTTGGACGAGATCGGGGGCTGAAGGGCGTTCATGCGTTGGCCGGGCTCCCGCCGCCAATAACGACCCCGGGCGGCGGCGGCATCGAGTCCGGCACGAAGAAGTCGGGCATCAGCGGCTCCGTCGGATCGACCTTGTACTTGTCGAAATCGCGCTCGCCCTCGCCATAGAGGAAGCTGTCGTCGATCAGGAAATTGCCGCTGAACTCGCGCGCCGGCTTCTCGAAGATCGCGTGCGCCGCGTCGGCCATGATTTCCACGGTGCGGCAGCGGCGCAGGCCCTCGTCGCCGGCGAGCGCGAACCTGATCGCCGCCGTGGCGATGCCGGTGCGCGGCCACAGCGCGTTGAACGCGATGCCGTCGGCCTTGAACTCCGCGGCCATGCCCAGCACGCACATGCTCATCCCGAACTTGGCCATGGTGTAGGCCGTGTGCCCGGCGAACCACTTGGGGCTCATGTCCAGCGGCGGCGACAGCATCAGCACGTGCGGGTTGGCCGCGCGTTTAAGGTGCGGGATGCAGGCCTTGGAGGTCAGGAACGTGCCGCGCGCGTTGATCTGGTTCATCAGGTCATAGCGCTTCATGTCGGTGGCCAGGGTGCCCGTGAGCGAGATCGCCGACGCGTTATTGACGC
The DNA here is from genome assembly GCF_036264965.1 of Phenylobacterium sp. Taxonomy (GTDB): domain Bacteria; phylum Pseudomonadota; class Alphaproteobacteria; order Caulobacterales; family Caulobacteraceae; genus Phenylobacterium. Next base: position 45,023 of record NZ_DATAPY010000038.1, on the reverse strand, counting down.
AAATATCGATACCGCCGAAGCGTTGGACGGTCTGTTCGACAGCCGACATCACCGAGGCCTCATCGCGCACGTCGACGATCAGCGGCAGGGCCTTGCCGCCCGCCTTCTCGATCTCCTCGGCGGCGGTGTAGATCGTGCCAGGAAGCTTCGGATGCGGCTCGGCAGTCTTGGCTGCGATGGCGACGTTGGCCCCGTCACGCGCGGCGCGCAGCGCGATGGCCAGGCCGATGCCGCGGCTGGCGCCGGTGACGAACAGGGTCTTGCCCGAAAGCGACATCGTCTCAGCTCCAATCACTTAGGAAGTTGGCAGCGGTCTCCTTGAGTAAAGATTCAAGGCTCATGGGAGTCCCTTCGAAGTCTTGCGGCCTACGGCTTTAGGCCACGGCCCGGTACCAGTCGACGCCGTTGTCATCGCGGGTCCGCACCGCCTGGCCGCGCGCCATCAGGCAATTGAGGTGCGCCAGGCTCTCGCCGGTCGCCAGCCCCAGCAGGTTCTGGTCGATGGTGCGCCGGAAGAGCACGTGAAAGACGTCCACCACCCGCTTCGGCTCGGCGATCAGGTCGTACAAGCGCTTCAGCCCGCGCTCATGACCGCCGATGAGGTGGTCGATCCGCGCATGCAGACCGTGAAACGGGTCGTTGTGCGCCGGCAGCACCAGCACGTCGTCGGGGATCTTGGTCTTGATCCGCGCCAGCGACGTCAGCCAGTCGGTCAGCGGGTCGCCGTCCGGCTCGGTCGGGAACACCGAGACGTTGGAGGATATCTTCGGCAGCACCTGGTCGCCGCTGATCATCAGCTTAAGCTCGGGGCAGTAGAGGCAGGCGTGCTCGGGACTGTGGCCGGAGCCCACCACGATCCGCCAGGTCCGCCCGCCGATTGCGATCTCGTCGCCGTCGTTCAGCCGGTGGAAGCTGTCCGGCAGCGCGTGCAGGGCGCGTCCGAACCCGCCGAAGCGGGCCTTGTAGTTGTCCAGCGCATCGTCGTCCCATCCGGCGGCGCGGAAGAAGCGCACCGCGTCGTCCGGCGCCTCGCGCCCGGTGTCGGCCGCCAGCGAGCGGCAGGTCATGAACTCCAGCCGGGTGATCCACAGCTTGGCATCGAACTTGCGGGTCAGATAGCCCGACATGCCGATGTGGTCGGGATGCATGTGGGTGACGAACACCCGGCTCACCCCCTTGCCGGCCAGCGGCCCAGCGAAGGCCGTGCGCCAGGCGTCGCGGGTGGCCGTCCCGCCCATCCCGGTGTCGACGATGGCCCAGCCGCCCTTTCCATCAGGGGTGGCCTCTTCGATCGCCCAGACATTGATGAAGGCCAGCGCCCCGCCCAGCGGCATCCGCAGCCACTTCACGCCAGGCCCGACGTCCACCGCCTCGCCGGTCCTGGGCCCGTGCTCGAAAGGATAGGTCAGTTTCGGACGCGGATGGTCCGGATAGGTTTGTTCGACGCCGTCCCGCAAAATCAGCTCCCCGCGTGGACAGCCATTTTCGACCGGCGCAAGCCCCAGAGCAACCTACCCCGCGCCGACCCCGAACTGCTTGTTCAACTCGTCCAACTCGCGCTGCAGGGCCGCGCTGTGTTCCGGCGTCAGCTGACCGCCGTCTCTTGCCTTCGTCTTGATGGTCTTCTCGCGCAGCGCCGCGAGCTTCATCAGATAGCGGTCGTGCTTGGTCGGCAGCGGCGGCATCACTGTCTGCTGATCGTGGGCCTGCACCGGCTGGTTCATCATGTCGCCCTGAGCTTGAGCCAGGCCCGCCTGGGCCAGAGCGGCCGCGCTTACAAGGGCAAGGGCGCTGAGGCGCATCGTCGGTCTCCCGGATGACGATGGCCCCAGGCAACGCTTCCCCAGCATCAAGGTCAAGAGCCGCGACTTGCCGCGCCGTCGCCTGCCTGAAATAGTCCCCGCCGCAGGTCATCGGGGGTTACTCATGTTCAAGCTCGCCGCCGCGTTCGTCGCGGTCACGTCGTTGCTCGCCACCTCGGCGCAAGCCCAGACGCGGCCCGACCAGGTCGCCTTCCGCGCGCTCTACAAGGAACTGGTGGAGACCAACACCACCGCCTCGGTCGGCGACTGCACCCTGGCCGCCCAGAAGATGGCTGCGCACCTCAAGGCCGCAGGTTTTCCCGACAAGGACCTGACCATCTTCTTCAAGCCGGACCTGCCCAAGAACGGCGGCCTCGTGGCGGTCTATCCGGGCGCAGACCCGAAGGCGAAGGCCATCCTGCTGCTCGCCCACATCGACGTGGTCGAGGCCAAGCGCGAGGATTGGACCCGCGATCCCTTCACCCTGGTGGAAGAGGGCGGCTATTTTTACGGCCGCGGGGCCAGCGACGACAAAGCCCAGGCTTCGATCTGGGTCGACACCCTGATCCGCTACCGCCAGGAAGGCTTCCATCCCAGGCGCACCATCAAGATGGCGCTCACCTGCGGCGAAGAAGGCGGCGCCCCGTTCAACGGCGCCTCCTGGTTGGTGGAAAACAAGCGCGACCTCATCGACGCCGAGTTCGCGCTCAACGAAGGCGCCGGCGGCCAGCTCGACGACCACGGCAAGCGCGTCGCCCACACCATCGAAGCGGGCGAGAAGACCTCGCAGAGCTTCACCCTGGAAGTCACCAACCCGGGCGGCCACTCCTCGCGGCCGGTGCCCGACAACGCCATCTACCGTCTGGCCGACGCGCTCGAAAAGATCCGCGGCTACGAGTTCCCGGTGATGATCAACGACGCCAACGGCGCCTACCTGACCAAGATGTCCAAGGTGGTCGGCCCCGAGGAGGGTGCGGCCATGACCGCGCTCGTGGCCAACCCCAAGGACGCCAAGGCCGACGCCCTCCTGTCGCGCGACCCGGGCCTGCACACCATGCTGCGCACCACCTGCGTGGCCACCATGCTCAGCGCCGGCCACGCCCAGAACGCCCTGCCGCAGCGCGCCACCGCCAACATCAACTGCCGTATCTTCCCGGGCGTCAGCCGCGATGACGTGCGCAACAAGCTGATCGAGATCATCGGCGATCCCCAGGTCAGCGTCTCCAAGACTGCCGTCGCCGGTCCGCGCGGTGAGGCGCCCGCTCCGCCGCTGACGCCCAAGGTGCTGGGACCGATCGAGAAGGTCTCCGCCGAGATGTGGCCGGGCATTCCGGTGGTGCCGATCCTCCAGGCGGGCGCCACGGACGGCAAGGCGCTGACCGCCGGCGGCATCCCGACCTATGGCGTGCAGGGCCTCTTCTACGAGCCCGACCTCGGCCGCATCCACGGCCTGAACGAACGCATCGGCGTGACCTCGCTCTACGAGGGCCGCGACTTCCTCTACAAGCTGGTCAAGATCTACGCCGACCAGCCGTAGCGGCCGCCCGGAAGCTTCACGGCGTTCACAACTTGCTCAGCGCGGCAACATTCCCGCGCCCGGCCGGTTGTTAAGCGTCGCCCGAGCAAGCGGGCGGCGCACCCTGGAATGGAGAACGGCGATGCTCAATCGTGATCTCACGCCTTTCACGGGCGGTCGCGGCCTTGCGCCCTACACGCGCGATCCTTTCACCTCGTTCCGCCGGGAGGTGGACCGCCTGCTCAGCGACTTCTACGCCCCGGCGGAGGGCCGCAGCTTCGGCGCGGCCAATGGCGACGGCCTTTGGCCCAACGTCGATGTGGTGGACGCCGGCCAGGCCGTCACGGTGACCGCCGAGTTGCCGGGCCTGGCGCTCGACGACATCGAGCTGGAACTGCACGACAACGCCCTCACGATCAGCGGCGAGAAGAAGAAGGAATACAAGGACAACAACGGCGCGCGCGCCTATGTCGAGCGGACCTACGGACGGTTCGAGCGCACGATCCCGCTGGCCGCCGAGGTGGACCCCAACCGCGTCGAGGCCCGCTTCAAGAACGGCGTCCTGGCGGTGACCCTGCCGAAGAACGAGAGGGCTCAGGAAAAGACCCGGCGGATCCCGATCCAGCCTCAGGGCTAGGAAAAGAACGCGCCTGGCCGGGTGTTATGGGGCTCGGCCGGGCGCTTTGCGCGCGCCGGCGCCGAAAGCCGGTGGCGTCCGCGACCAACTGAACGCAGAGTGCCGGCGAATCCACCCCAACGGCTCAAGCGGAGCCGATTCACGGAGACTCTGCGATGCGACCTCTTCTGGCGGCCTGCGTGCTTTCGATCGGCCTGATCGCGTCCGTGGCCTCGGCCCAATCCGCGGGCCCCTACAAGGTCCTGAAGACCGTCAAGGTCGGCGGCGACGGCGGGTTCGACTATGTCTACGCCGACGTGGGCGGCCGCAAGCTCTACGTCCCGCGCCTGGGGCCGACGGGCAAGATCACGGTGTTCGACCTGGACACCTTGGCGCCGGCCGGCGAGGTCGCCGGCGTCAGCGGCCACGGTGTGGCGGTCGACCCCAAGTCGGGTCACGCCTTCGCCAGCTCCAAGCCGATCGGCATGTGGGACGCCAAGACCCTCGCGCCCGGCAAGCCCGTCGAAGTGCAGGGCAATCCTGACGGCATCCTCGGCGATCCGGCCAGCGGTCGGGTCTATATCCTCAGCCACAGCGCGCCGAACGTGACCGTGATCAACGCCGCGGACGGCTCGATCGCCGGGACCGTCGACGTCGGCGGCGCGCCCGAACAGTCGGCGGTGGACGGCAAGGGCCATCTCTTCGTCGATCTGGAGGACAAGGACGCCGTCGCGGTGGTCGACACCAAGACCATGACCAAGACCGGCGCCTACAGCCTGGACGGCAAGTGCGGCACGCCGGCGGGTCTGGCGATCGACCCCAAGGCCCACGTGCTCTTCGTCGCCTGCCGCAACCCGGCGGTGATGGCCATGCTGGACTCCGAGACCGGCAAGATCCTCTCGGTCCTGCCGATCGGCGTCGGCAGCGATGGCGCGGCCTTCAACCCGGCCACCAAGGAAGCCTTCAGCTCGCAGGGCGACGGCACGCTCACCGTCATCAAGGAACTCACGCCCACGACCTTCACGGTTGAACAGACCGTCCAGACCGCGCCGGGCGCCAAGACCCTGACGCTGGACGCCAAGACCGGCCACGTCCTGCTGATCACTGCCGAATATGGCCCACCGCCGCCGGCCCCCGCGCCCGTCGCCGGCGCGCCGCCGCCCCGGCCCCGCCGCGGCCCGATGCTGCCCGGCTCCTTCTCGATCCTGGTGGTCGGGAAGTAGCGGCGCGACCCGTCACTCCCGCGGCACGAGGTCGGCGAGCCGGGATTTTCGCGTGCGCGCCTGGTACGCCGCCTTGATCGCGGCGGGATCGTAGGCCGGGCTCTCGACCCACTCGGTGAAGCTGCGGCCCTGCGGCGCGCCCTCGGCCAGGTAGCGCTCGAACAGGTAGTCGAGGATTCCGGTGCGCCCGTGCTTGAGGTGCAGGTAGCGCAGGTCGAGCTGGCGCATCGCCGTGGGGATATCGTCGCTCCGGCGGAAATGGACATAGAGCGCGCTCATCAGGCTCGCCCGGTCCGCGCCGGATTTGCAGTGGATCAGGACCGGATACTCCACGGTCTCGAACAGCCGCCGGGCCGCCAGCATCTGCGCGCGGTCCGGCGCGTCGCGTGAGGTCAAGGTGAAGTTGACCAAGGTCAGGCCGAGCTTGGCGCAGGCATCCTTTTCCAAGGCGTGGAAGCTCGCGTCGAACCCGCCGCGCAGGTTGACGACGGTGCGCACGCCGCGCCGCTTCCAGGCGCGCAGCTGGTGCGGCCAAGGCTGGTTGCTGCGCACCAGCTCGTCGGAAACCCAGTGCGCGTTCTGGAACCCCAGCCGCAGATAGGCGTGGTCGCGCCAAAGGAAATCCAGGTAGGCGAACAGGCGACCGCGCGCAGTCTTCAGATCGAATTCGGCCACATCTCCACCTCGTAGCGTCGGCCGCGCCGGCGCGGCCGATCTTCTAGCACCGTGGGACGGTTAGGGCGCAAGGCGTCACGCGCGAGCGAATCTTAGGGAATTTCGCGATCGCGACCTCCCAAGCCTGAGGCGGGGCCGGCGCCATGTCGTCTGTTCAGTGCGGCCGGGGGGCAGCTAGACGGAAGGCTGCAAATGCCCGGTCTCGATTGGCAGACTCTTGAGGGCGCGACACTGGTTCGCGAGCCCTTCGATCACATTGCGATCCCGCAAGTCCTTGAACCCGGCTGCGCCGCAGCCGTCCCCGGCGAGTTCCCGGACATAAAAAGCCCCGGGTCCTTTTCCCTGGTCGACGCGCCGCCGGGGCCGGTATTGAGCGACCTGATCGACGATCTGCTGTCGGACCGCTTCCGCGCCCAGATGGCGCGCATCTTCCAGATGGACCTGCAGGACCGACCCGCGCTGGTGACGCTGCGGGGTCAGTGCTCGGCGCGCGACGGCCGCGTCCACACCGACTCCCGCTCGAAGGTCCTGTCGCTGCTGATCTACCTGAACCATGAGTGGGTCGGACGGAACGCCCAGCTGCGGTTGATGAACCGGGCTGACGGCTTCGACACCGCTCCGGTGGAGATCCCCGCCACACTGGGCTCCATGGTGGCGTTCCGGCGGGCCGATAACTCCTGGCATGGCCACGCCCCGTTCGTCGGGCAGCGTCGGGCCCTGCAGCTCAACTACCTGCAGACCACCCGCGCCTCTCTGGTTGGCGAGGTGCGCCACCGCCTGTCTGCCTTCGCCAAGCAGCTCGTGGCCTAGTGCAGGCGAACGCCGCCTCCCGGGCGCCGGGAGACCTGCGGGTCTGGCATCTGACCACTGGCGAGACCGGCACGCGTCAGCAGGCGCGAGGCCTCGCGACGGCGCTGTCGCCGCGGGCCGAGGAGCGCCTGGTCCGCGTCAGCCGCATCTGGGCGGCCCTGGTCCCGCGGGCCCTCATAGGCCTTTCGCCCGCGGCCGTGACGCCGCTGGCCGGCCGGCTCGAACCGCCGTGGCCGGACGTCCTGGTCAGCTGCGGTCGCCGCAGCGCCCTCGTCGCCATGGCGATCCGCCGGCGCAACCCGGCGCCCATGGTCTGCATCCACATCCAGCCACCCACCTACCCCGAGGCCTTCGATCTGGTGATCGTCATGCCCCACGACCGGCTGGACGGCGCCAATGTCCTGCGGGTGGACACCGCCCTGCACGCGATCGGTCCGGCGATCCTGGCCGCCGCCGCGGCGGGCGAGGATCCCTGGTTCGCGGGCCTGCCGCGCCCCTGGACCGGGGTGCTGCTGGGCGGCTCCACCCGGCGCCAGCCCTTCGCCGTCGAGGACGCTCTGCGCCTGGCCGACCAGCTCGATGCGCTGCGGGGCGAGATCGGCGGCTCGCTCCTGATCACGCCCTCGCGGCGGACCCCGCCGGCCGTCCTGGGAGGCCTGGGCGCCCGCTATCTCGCCGATCAGACGGTGCGCTTCTGGGACGGCGCGGGCCCCAATCCCTACGTCGCGATCCTGGCGCGGGCCGACCGCCTGGTGGTCACCAGCGACAGTGTCTCGATGATCTCCGAAGCGCTCGCGGCCTCCGCGCCCGTGTCGATCTTCCAACTGCCCGCCGGACGCCGCCACAGCCGCTTTCTCCAGGCGCTCGTGGACAAGGCCATCGTCGCGCCGCTCGGCGCAGCCGCGCCGTCCACGCCGCGCGTCGCCATCGACGCCACGCCGGTGGCCGCCGCGGCGGCGCGCCGGCTGATTGCCGAGCGACTGGCGGCCCGCCTGTAGGTCTCGACGGCTGTTTGGACGGCGCGGGATCGCGGCTAAATAGGCCCAGGCGCCACATGCGGGGACCGTTACGAATGCCGTTTGGAAAACTGGCGCCGGCCGGCCTGGCGGCGGGGCTCTGGCTGACGGTCGCGGTCTGCTGCCCGGCGACAGCCGCGCCGCAGAGGCCCGATATCCGCACCGAGGACGTCACCCGCTTCTTCCAAATCTACGACGCCGCCAGCGGCCATCCGGGCGCCGATCAGCTCGACCGCGACTACCTCGCGCCCGGCACGGCCGGCCTGCACGAGTTCGCGCAGCTGCGCCGCGTCACCGGCGCGCGGATCGCCGAGACCAACGAAAAGACGCCGCAGGTCTACACCGGCGCGCGACGCTGCCTGACGGCGCTGCCCGGCGTGAAGCAGCGCCTGACCGTAGCCTTCGGCAAGCTTGCGCGACTCTATCCCGAGGCGAAGTTTCCGCCGGTGACCCTGCTGGTCGGCCGCGGCCGCCCCGTCGGCATTACCAATCCGTCCGGAGTCTCTATCGGCCTGGAAGCCCTGTGCGCCGCCGACTTCATGGACCCCGACATCGAGGATCGCTTCGTCCACAACATCGCCCACGAGTACGGCCACATCCAGCAGTCACCCGAGACCCAGGCCCTGGAGGTCGGCATGCCGGGCGCCACCCTGCTGCGCGTGGCGCTGATCGAGGGCGCGGCCGAATTCACCGCCGAGCTGATCAGCGGCGCCGTCGGCAACTACCAGCTGAAGGCCTGGACCCGCGGACATGAGGCCGCCATCGACGCGGCCTTCGTCGCCGACCGGGACAAGACCGACGTGTCGGCCTGGCTCAACAACGGACCGGGAACACCCGACAAGCCCGGCGACCTCGCCTACTGGGTCGGTCACCGCATCGTGAAATCCTACTACGACCGCGCGCCCGACAAGCATCAGGCGCTGCGGGAGATCTTCGACATCCGCGACCCCAAGGCGTTCATGGCCAAGAGCGGCTGGCGGCCCGCGACCTGAGCCTCGGGTCTTGCGCGGTCCCCGGAATTTCGGGCTAAGTCCGCGCTCGGCTGAGGGGCAAGTAACATGCGTGGATTTCAGGTGGTCGCCTGCGCGATGGCGTTGGCGCTGTTCGGGCTGACAGGTCAGGCTTCGGCGGCGGACGCGGTCCCGCAGAAGCAGGACGAGGCCTACACCGCGCTGATCAAGAAGCACCTGGTCGACCCGCGCTTCACCACCGAGCTCGTCGACCACATGCCGGCCTCGGACACCGTGCCCTCGCCGCTGAAGTTCTTCGGCCGCATCCCCGGCACACCCGGCGAGTTGACCTACGCCAAGGACATCGAGCGCTACTACCAGGAGCTGGCCAAGACCTCGCCGCGGGTGAAGTTCTGGACGGTCGGCAAGTCCGAGGAAGGCCGCGATCAGGTGGTCATCGCCATCGCCGACGAAGCGACGCTGAAGGACCTCGACAAGTACAAGGCCCAGCTCGCCGCCCTGGGCGACCCGCGCAAGACCACGCCCGCTGAGGCCAAGGCGATCATCAAGACCGCCAAGCCCATCTACTGGATCACCAGCGGCATCCACTCGCCGGAGACCGGCGGGCCGGAAATGCTCATAGAACTGGCTTACAGGCTGGCGATCGAGGAGACACCTCTCGTCCAGAACATCCGCAACAACGTCATCACCTTCATCACCCCGGTGGTCGAGGTCGATGGCCGCGAGAAGATCGTCGACACCTACTATTACGGCAAGAAGACCGGCAAGCCGAAGCCGCCGCTGGTCTACTGGGGCAAGTACGTCGCCCACGACAACAACCGTGACGGCATGGGCCAGTACCTGAAGCTGACCCAGAACATCACCGCCGGCGTGCTCGAGTGGCATCCCACCGTGCTGCACGACCTGCACGAGGCGCAGTCCTACCTCTACGTCTCCACCGGCACAGGGCCGTACAATCCGGAGCTGGACCCGGTGCAGTCGCAGGAATGGTGGCTGCTGGGCGAGACCGAGCTGACCGAGATGGCCAAGCGCAAGGTCCCGGGCGTCTTCACCTACGGCTACTACGACGGCTGGGTGCCGAACTACCTGTTCTGGATCGCCAACGCCCACAACTCGCTCGGCCGCTTCTACGAGGTGCAGAGCTACGGCCCAGACATCCAGAAGGACCTAAAGCTGCCTCCGACCACCACCAGCCGCGAGTGGTATCGCCAGAACCCGCCGCTGCCGTCCGTCGACTGGGGCCCGCGCAACAACACCAACATCCAGGAATCGGCGCTGCTGTTCGCGCTGGACCGGGTGGCGAAGGACCGCGAGGTCTATCTCGACACCTACTATGTGAAGAACCAGCACGCCGTTGATGGCGGCAGGACCGGGACGGTCAACGCCTGGGTGATCCCCGCCGACCAGACCGCCAAGCTCAACGTCGTCGACATGATCAACGACGTCCGCCGCCAAGGCCTGGAAGTTTCGACGGCTGACGCAGCCTTCACCGCCGGCGGCGTCAAGGTCGCCCAGGGCGATTATGTGATCCGCGCCGACCAACCCTACCGGACGCTGGCCGACCTCTATTTCAGCATCCAGAACTACCCGGCGGCCAACCCCCGGCCCTACGACGACACCGGCTGGACGATGCAGTACATGCGCAACGTCGCCATGAAGACCGTCAAGGATCCGGCGGTCCTGAAGCAGCCCATGACCCTGCTCACCGCCGACGTGACGCCCAAGGGCGCGATCTCCGGCGCGGGCTCAACGATCCTGGTGAACCACACCGGCGACAACGAGCTGGTCACCTTCCGCTTCCGGCTGAAGGACGTGAAGATGCTGGCCGCCGAGAAGGCCTTCGAAGCCGGCGGCAAGCAATACGCCGCCGGGACCTTCATCATCCCCAACGCACCCCGCGCCGTGGTGGAGAAAGCCGCCGCCGACCTGGGCCTGAAGGGCGAGGCCGTCGCGGCCGCGCCGGACGTCAAGAGCCACGCGCTCACCCTGCCCCGCATCGGCTACCTGCACTCATGGCTGCGCACCCAGGACGAGGGCTGGTGGCGCGCGGCGCTCGACCACTACGGCGTGCCCTATGCCTACCTCGCCGACACCAAGGCCCGCGCCGGCGACCTTCGGAAGAAGTTCGACGTGATCATCTACCCGACCGTCGGCTCCAGCGCCCGCGACCAGGTGGTGGGCGTGGCCATGAACGGCGACGTGCCGATCCCCTACAAGAAGTCCGAGCTGACCCCGAACCTGGGCGTCCTCGACAGCGCCGACGACATCCGCGGTGGCCTGGGCGCCGACGGCCTGGCCGAGCTGCAAAAATTCGTCAAGGCTGGCGGGACCCTGATCGGCGACGGCTCGACGGTCGACATGCTGGCCAACTATGGCATCGCCGCCGGTGTCACCACCGCGGTCCCGCCGGAGCTCTACACCAAGGGCGCCCTGATGCGCGGCGTCTTCACCGACCAGGCCAGCCCGATCGCCTACGGCTACGTCGGCAAGGAGCTGCCGATCTACTTCGCCGATGCGCCGGTGATCACTATCGCCACGCCCGGCCAGAGCGGCTTCGGCGGCGGTGGCGGCCAGGCCGGCGGCGCGGGCGCGCGCATCGCCCAGAACATCACGCCCAACGCCGTGCCGGGCCACGTCTCGCCCTGGCCCACGCCGGAGCAGCCGGCCAAGCGCGACGCCGAGCCCGCCGCGCCCGTCGAGACCGCCCCGCCGGCCTCGCGCCAGGGCGGCGCGGAGCCCACCCAGCGACCCCGGACGGTCATGGCCTTCCCGGCCCAGGCGGACACGATCCTGCTCTCCGGCATGCTGGAAGGCGGCCAGGCGCTCAGCCGCAAGGCGCTGATCGTCGACGTGCCGGACGGCAAGGGCCACATGGTGCTGTTTGGCCTGCGCCCCTACTGGCGCTGGCAGACGCAGGGCTCCTACTTCCTGGGCTTCAACGCCATCCTCAACTGGGACCATCTCGACGCCGGCGCCCCTCCACCGCCGAAGGCCGCGGACAAGGCGGCGGCAAAACCCGCCGACTGAGCGTGCGCGACGGTCAGTCCGGCTGCTCGGCGTAGATCTTCATCAGCCGATAGAGGTAGTCGCGGCTGTCGTAGAGCACCTTCACCCGGATGCGCTCATTGAGGCCGTGGACGCCGTCGCCGTCCGGGTCGCCGAAGTCGCCGCTGATACCGTAGGTCGGGATGCCCACCGGGGTCAGGAAGGCGCCGTCCGTCGCGCCCGCCGACATCTCGCGCACCTGCGGCACGCCCGGCCACATTTCCGCGGCCAGCTTCTCGGCCGGTCCCAGCACCTTGGGGTCCAGCGGCGGCGGCGGCGCGACGGCGTTGCGGATCTCGCGGATCGAGACCTTCACCTTCGGGTCGCCGATCGCATCCCCCAGGGTCTTCTGGACTTCCGCCGTGCTGGTGCCTGGGAAGATGCGGCAGTTGACGTTGGCCCGCGCCCGCTGCGGCAGGGCGTTGGTGGCGTGGCCGGCGTCCAGCATGGTCGCCACGCAGTTGGTGTGCAGGATGGCGTTGTTGTCCGGATCCTTCTCCAGGACCGCGCGGGAGCCCTCGTCCTTGGGGTTCTTCAGCAGGGCGGCGATGGCCGCCTGCTCTTCCGGCGTCCGCGTCTTCGCCATCCGGGTGTAGAAATCCCGCGTCGTGTCGCTGAACATCACCGGGAAGCGGTAGCCCTGGATCTTCACCAGCGCATTGGCAAGGTGATAGATCGCGTTGTCCGGCACCGGCCGTGAGGAGTGGCCGCCGGGATTGGTCACCTCCAGGGTGAAGTTCTGGCTGAGCTTCTCGCCCACTTGGATGCCCTGGAACACCGGCTTGCCGGCCGCGTCCAGCAGGCCGCCGCCGCCCTCATTGACCGCGAAGGCCGCGTCGATCAGGTCGCGCTTGTTCTTCGCCAGATATTCCGCGCCGTTGAAGGCGCCGTTGGTCTCCTCGCCGCAGGTCAGCGCCATCTTCAGCGTGCGGCGCGGCTTGAAGCCTTCCTCCTTGTAGCGGACCAGGGTGTCGACCCAGATCGAGGCCATGGCCTTATCGTCGGCGGCGCCGCGGGCGTAGAAGTTGCCGTTCTCCTCTACCAACGTGAAGGGGTCCCGCGTCCAGTCCTCGCGCTTGGCCTCCACCACGTCCAGGTGCGCCAGCATCAGGACCGCCTTGGCCTTGGGATCGCGCCCCGGAAGGATCGCCACCAGGCCGCCCTCCTTCGGATGGTCCGGCGCGGCGAAGGGGTGCAGGTCGGCATCGGGAAAGCCGGCCGCCTTCAAGTGCGCGGCCATCCGTTCGGCCGCCACCGTGCAGCTGCCCGCCGACAGCGAGGTGTTGGTCTCCACCAGCTCCTTGTAGAGCGCGCGGTATTCCAGCTGGTCGGGACGCGGGGCGGCGCCCTGCGCCAGCGCCACGCCGCTCGCGCCGGCGAACAGAATCGCCGACACGGCAAAGGTCTTCAACATCGCGACTATCCCCCAAGACTCTGCGAGCGACCTTAGAGGGCGGCGCCGGGCTGGCAAGGCACAGCGCTGCCCTGCCCCCTGCAAGCCCTTCGGCGACGGCGACGCCGATGACGGCGCGGGTCCGGCGGGTTCGCCGCCCCATGCTTACGGCTTCGACAGCGGGTCCGGCTTCATCGTGTCGAGGTCCACGGGGATCGAAACGTGCTCCTGCACGATCAGCCACTTGCCGTCGATCTTGCGGTAGACGTCGGTGACCCGCACGACGATCTCGACCTTGCTCCCGTCCTTGGCGGTGAAGTGCGTGTCCTGGATGCTGTGGCCGTAGGCGACATCACCGACGACCGTGATGCTGACGTCGGCGATCTTGAGGCTGAGCGGCCCGGGGAAGGCGGCGAACAGATCGTCGAAGTCTTTCTTGTACGCGGGCCAGCCAACGTATTCGCGCGGCGGCGTAACGTCGAACACGAACAGGCCCTGGCGGGCGTAGTAGGACATCACCTTCTTGGTGTTCTTGGCGTTGAAGCCGGCGACGAATCCCTTTTCCAGCGCCTCGATCTGGGCCTTGTCGCTGGGCGCGGCGGGCGTGACTGCGGGCGCCGCCGGCGGCGCATCGACCGCCAGGGCCGCGCCACCCATCGCGAGCGACATGGCCACCACGCCGGTCAGTGTCTTCAACGCGTGCATCATCGTCCCCCTTGGCAGCTGCCGATGTGGCATGGCCAACGAGCTTGATCCGAATACCGTCGTTATCAAGTGCACATTTTTGAAGGCGATGCGGATGGACCCGCGTCGGCCCGGCCAGGGATGATGTTCAGCGCCCCGGCGCGGGTCTAGGGTCCGCACAATCGCATCGCCGGCCGGGACGCCGGGCTCAAGAACGCGACCGGGGGAAATCATGTTCGAAGGTAAGAACAAGCTCGCGGCGATCGTGGCCGGACTGACGCTGGGGCTGTCGGGTTTTGGCGCTCTGGCCGCCACCCTGCCCACGATCCAGCCGGCGCCGGCGGCCGGCGCGCCGTTCCTGGGCCTGGGCGCTTTCGACCTGGGCGCGCTCGGCTATGTGGTCGAGGAGTATTTCATCTCCGGGACCGCGACCTCCTACAAGCTGAAGGGCGAGCCCACGGCGGACGGCGCCTGGACGGCTGAGCCTGCGGCCACCGCGCCCTACGCCACCCGCATCGTCGTGGTCCGGCCGAAGGAGCCCAAAAGGTTCAGCGGCACGGCCGCGGTGGAGTGGCTGAACGTCACCGGCGGCGTCGATGCCGGCCCGGACTGGACCTACAGCCACCGCGAGATGCTGCGCAGCGGCATGGCCTATGTCGGGGTTTCGGCCCAGAAGGTCGGCGTTGAGGGCGGCCAGAGCCTGGGCGGCGCCGGCATGCCGCTGAAGAAGGCCAATCCCGCCCGCTACGGGACCCTCGTCCATCCCGGCGACGCCTTTTCCTTCGACATCTTGTCCCAGGCGGGCGAGGCGGTGAAGCGCGGCAAGGTGCTGGGGTCACTGAGCGCCAAGCACGTCCTGGCCACCGGCGAGTCCCAGTCGGCGGTGTTCATGACCACCTACGTCGACGCCATCGATCCCTTGGCCCGCGTCTACGACGGCTTCTACATCCACTCCCGGTTCGGCGGGGCGCCGGCGCCGGAGACCGCGGCCATGCGCGGCGGGCCGAACGCCAAGGGACCCGCGGGCGTCCTGATGCGCCCGAACCTGCGCGTGCCGGTGATGACGCTGATCTCCGAGACCGACCTGATCGGCTCGGGCCTCTCCGGCTTCTGGGCCGCCCAGCAGCCGGACAACGACAAGCTCCGCATCTGGGAGATGCCGGGCACGTCCCACGTCGACAACTACATGTTCTTCATCGGCGGCTTCGACAACGGCTCGGCGCCGATGGACAAGATCGCCCCGCTCTGGAAGCCCACCGACGCCCTCTTCGGCGCCAAGATGGCCAAGCCGATCAACGCCGGGCCGCAGCACCACTACGTCGCCATGGCCGCGCTCTCGGCGCTCGACAGCTGGGTCCGCGCCGGCAAGGTCCCGCCCAAGGCGCCGCGCCTGGACCTGACCGCGACCGCCAGTCCCGGCGACACGCCCAAGCTGGTCCTCGACGCCAATGGCAACGCCAAGGGCGGCATCCGCACCCCCTGGGTCGATGCGCCCACCGCCAGGCTCTCCGGCTTCGGCAACACCGGCGGCCCGTTCGGCTTCCTGGTTGGCACGACCGAACCCTATGACGCCGCCGCGCTAGCCAGGCTCTATCCGGGCGGCAAGGCGGACTATCTGAGGAAGTTCGACGCCTCGCTCGCCCAGGCCATCAGGGGCGGCTTCATCCTCAAGGCCGACGAGCCGGAGATCCACGCCCTGGCTGCGGCAAATTACCCCGGGGGTTGAGCCGTTCCGTAGGGGAATTCGCGCGCAATCCTTGCCCGGCCTTAACGAGTTCGGCCCACAACGCGTCCTATGCGATCCATTCCAGACGCGATGTTCCCGCCGAGACGCCTGTGCGCCCATGTCTAGCGCGGGCTGCAAGTGACGCCGGCGATGGACGGGCAGCATTTTGATCTGAAAGAACCCTGGCTGCGGTTCCGCGACCCTGAGGTCGAGCGCACCTTCACGCGCCAGACCTTCCTCGACTCCATCGGCTTCATTCGCATCTATCTGCTGGCCGGCACGGCGCTCTACGGCGCGTTCGGATTCCTCGACATCGCGGTCGGCGGGTCGAGCACGCCCGCCATGCTCGCCATCCGCTGGGGTCTGGTCTGCCCGATCCTGTTGGCGATCTTCGGCCTGACCTTCTGCAAGCCGCTGTTCCTGCGCGTCGGCCAGGCGGCGCTGACCACGTCGCTGCTGTCGTCGGGTCTGGGCGTCGTGGCCATGACCGCCATCATGCAGGCGCCGTTCAACAGCGAGTACTACGCCGGCGTGATCATGGTCGTGATCTACTGCGGCACGCTGATCCGGCTGAAGTACCGCTACAGCGTGCTGGCCACAATCCTCCTGGTCGTCAGCTATCAGGTCTCGGCGATCTGGCTCAATCCGATCCCCCGAACCATGCTGATCAGCAACGACTTCTTCCTGGGTATGGCGTCGGCGGTCGGGCTGTTCTCGGGCTATTTCCAGGAGCTCTACATCCGCCGCGCCTATGCCAGCCGCCAGGTGGTCGACGAGGCGCGCCAGGCCGCCGACGCCGCCAACCAGGCGAAGAGCGAATTCCTGGCGACCGTGAGCCACGAGATCCGAACGCCGCTGAACGGTGTGCTGGGCATGGCCCAGGCCATGACGGCGGACCGTCTTTCCAAACGCCAGCGCGACCGCCTGCAGGTGATCAGCCAGTCCGGGGAAATGCTGCTGGCCGTCGTCAATGATGTGCTCGACCTGTCGAAGATCGAGGCTGGCAGGCTGGAGCTGGACATCCGGGACTTCGACCTGGAGAAGATGGCGCGCAGCGCCCAGACCACCTTCCAGCCCTTGGCCGACGCGAAGCGCCTGGCGTTCACCGTCGAGCTTGCCGCCGCCGCGGTGGGAACCTACCGCGGCGATGCCGTGCGCGTGCGCCAGGTCCTCTACAACCTCATCTCCAACGCCATGAAATTCACCGCCGCCGGCTCGGTGGCGGTCCGCGTCGACCCGCTCGACGGCGGCCTGATGTTCACGGTGAGCGACACCGGCATCGGCATCGGCGCCGACCAGATCGAGCGGCTGTTCGACAAGTTCGTGCAGGCCGACTCCACCACCACCCGGCGCTATGGCGGGACCGGCCTGGGCCTGGCGATCTGCCGCGAGCTCTGCGGCGCCATGGGCGGCGACATCCAGGCCGAAAGCCAGCTCGGTCGCGGCAGCTGCTTCACGGCGCGCCTTCCCCTGGCGCGCGTCGGCGAGCGCCGCCCCGCCGCGCCGGCGACCGCCGGCCTGGAGCCCGCCGGCGAGGAACGACCCCTGCGCATCCTGGCCGCCGAGGACAACGCGGTGAACCAGCTGGTCCTGAAGACGCTGTTGGGTCAGTTCGGCCTGGAGCCCGTGATCGTCGCCAATGGCGCTGAGGCCGTCGCCGCCTGGGAACGCGACGACTGGGACCTGATCCTGATGGACGCCCAGATGCCGGTGATGGATGGCGTCACCGCCACCCGCGAGATCCGCGGCCGCGAGGCCGAGATCGGGCGGCGCGCGACCCCGATCATCGCGCTCACCGCCAACGCCATGGGCCACCAGGCGGAGGCCTATCGCGCCGCCGGCATGAACGGCCTGGTCGCCAAGCCAATCCAGGTCGCCCAGCTGCTGCAGGCGATCGCCGCGGCCGTGGAAACGCGCGACAACGCGCCCGCGGTGGATCGCGGGCGGGCGACCGCCGCGCGATAGGCGACGGGTTGGCGCAATCCGCGCCGACGACAACCCCTGATGGCTTTTTGGTCACGCTTCAGCGCAGCGTTCGATTTCCGGCGCGCCGCACATGACGGTTCTGTGTCGAATGTGTAACGACCCCTGAAGCGTCGCCGTTGAGTTGGCGATCACATGGCAAAGGGGGCCACTCATGTCCGTCATCCATTCCCACCGCGCGGGTCTCGCCGCCGGCTCGGCCGTCGCCGCCGTCCTGCTGGCCGGCGCGTTCGCCACGCCGGTCTTCGCCGCCGATGCGGCGCCCTCTGCCACAGCGCTCAGCGAGATCATCGTCACCGCCCAGAAGCGGTCGGAGAACATCAACGACGTCCCGGAATCCCTGACCGCGATCGGCGGCGAGAAGCTGGACGTGATCCGCTCCTCCGGCGGCGACATCCGTGTCCTGTCGGCCCGCGTGCCCAGCCTGCTGCTGGAATCGAGCTTCGGCCGGACCTTCCCGCGGCCCTATATCCGCGGCCTCGGCAACACCGACTTCGACCTCAACGCCTCGCAGCCGGTCTCCTTCGTCTACGACGACGTGGTGCTGGAAAACCCGATTCTGAAGGGCGTACCGCTGTTCGACATCGATCAGGTGGAAGTCCTGCGCGGACCCCAGGGCACGCTGTTCGGCCGCAACACCCCGGCCGGCGTCCTGAAGTTCGATTCCGTGAAGCCCAGCCAGACCTTCGGCGGCTACGCCGAGGCCTCGGGGGCGACCTACGGCACCGTCAACGCCGAAGGCGCCGTCGGCGGCCCGATCATCGCCGACACGCTTTCAGGCCGGATCTCAGCGCTCTACCAGCACCGCGACGCCTGGATCGACAACACCTTCACCCACGATAACAACGCCACCGGCGGCTACGACGAGTACGCCCTGCGCGGCCAGCTGCTGCTCACCCCGACGCCCAACTTCAACGCGCTCGCCAACCTCCACTACTTCCACCTGGACGGCACGCCGCAGATCTTCCGCGCCAACATCATCACCCCCGGGACCGATAATCTGGTCCCCGGCTTCGACCCTGAAAAGATCGCCCAGGACGCCCAGAAACGCTCCTTCCAGAAGGTCAAGGAAGTCGGCGGCAGCCTGAAGATGAACTACGACTTCGGCGGCCCGGTGCTCACTTCGATCACCGCCTACGAGCACGTCACCACCCTGTCGCACGGCGACATCGACGGCGGCTTCGGCGCGGTCTTCGCCCCGCCGTCCGGTCCCGGCCTCATTCCGTTCCCGTCGGAAAGCGCCGACGGCCTGCCCTACCACGCCCAGTGGTCGGAGGAGCTTCGCCTGGCCGGCAAGCACGACGCGCTCAGCTACACGGTCGGCGCCTTCTACTTCTTCGAAGACGTGAAGATCGACAGCTTCGACTACAACACCCTCGCCAATGGCGCGCTGGACGGCTTCGCCATCCAGCACCAGAAGACCACCTCCTGGGCGCTGTTCGGCAACGCCGATTACAAGCTGACCTCCGCCTGGACCGTCGGCGGCGGCCTTCGCTACTCCAACGACAGCAAGGACTTCCTCGCCCAGCGCTTCATCTCGCCGATCGGCGGCGGCGCCACGCCCGTCCTGCGCGCCAATCCGAACAGCGACGACGTCAGCTTCAACGTCAACACGACCTACGCCCTCACCGACGACACCAACCTCTACGCCCGCGCCGCCAAGGGCTATCGCGCGCCGTCGATCCAGGGGCGCCTGCTGTTCGGCGACACCATCTCGGTGGCCACCAAGGAGACGCTGATGTCCTATGAGGGCGGCTTCAAGTCGTACCTCTTCGACCATCGCGTCCGCGTCGACGCCGACGCCTTCTACTACAAGGTCGACAACCTGCAGCTGACCGCGGTCGGCGGCGGGGCCAACTTCAACCGGCTGATCAACGCCGCCCACGCCGAGGGCTACGGCTTCGAGTTCAACGGCGAGGCCCAGCCGATCGAGCGGCTGATCTTCACCGCCGGCCTTTCGTACAACCACACCCAGATCGACGATCCGCACCTGACCACCCAGCCCTGCGGCGACGGCTGCACCGTGCTCGATCCGGCCGGCGCCCTTCCCGGGACGGTGAACATCGACGGCAACAGCCTGCCCAACGCCCCGCGGTGGATCGGCAACTTCACGGCCGGCTATTCGATCCCCTATGGCGACGGCGAATTCTTCGCCTTCACCGACTGGGCCTACCGCTCCTCGGTCAACTTCTTCCTCTATCAGGCCAAGGAGTTCACCGGTCAGCACCTGCTGGAGGGCGGCCTGCGCCTGGGCTACCGCGCCGCCGGCGGCAAGTGGGAGGCCGCGGTCTTCGGGCGCAATATCACCAACCGCATCCAGCTCGAGGGCGCCATCGACTTCGACAACCTCACCGGCTTCGTGAACGATCCGCGCACGGTCGGCGTTGAGGTGAAGACCAAGTTCTAGGCTATGGTGTCCCGGCCGGCCCGAAGCCGGCCGGGGGCGCTGTGACGCGTGGGGCGTTTCGGCCAGCCGTGCGAGGAGCCTTGCGATGGGTGGAATCGAAATGCAGACTCCTGAAACGGACGAGGCGGCGATCGAGCGCCTGCGTGGCGCGAAGGCCGAGCGATTGAAGGCGCTCCTGGCCAAGAAGCCGGGGCAGAAGCACTACAAGCGAGCCTTGCGCGCCTTCCTCGAAGTCGATGACGAGCTCGAAAAGGCCCGGGAAGTCCGTCTCGGCCTGCTATAGCCGGGCGGGCGCGGCCCTTAGGCCTTCAACGCCTCGCTCACCGACGCCTCGTGCATCTCGCCCAGCCAGGTGCGGAGCGCCTTCAGGAACGGCAGGGCCTCGCGGAACTCCTTCTGGGTGAAGCCGTCGCGGAGGCTTTCCATGCGCGGCCGGATGGCGGCCATGGCCTGGGAATAGGCCTGCTTGCCCTCGGCCGTCAGCCAGATGCGTTTCTTGCGGCCGTCCGCCTCGCAGTGCTCCACGCGCGTCAGCTTGCGCGCGCACAGCCTCTGCAGGGTGTTGGTGAGCCCGCTCTTGGTCATCTGTAGGGCGCGGGCGATTTCCAGAGGCGTGATCCCGTCGCCGCGGCGCGACAGCAGGTTCATCACCTCGAACTGCGGATAATTCAGTCCGACCGGGAGCTTGCGCGCGATCGCGGTCCTCACCAGATGCTCGATGTAGCGGATTTCGTCGAACACCTGGACGTCGGGGTGGTCTTCAGGTTCGGCGGCCATGCCAGCCTCCCATCGTTCGAATCTGAACGACGATACGCCGATTTGGCCCAATAACAAGTTCGATATCAAACTATTTTCCGGCGAGAGCCAGGGTGTCCTCCATGCCCTGCCGCGCCAGGGCGTCGGCGCGCTCGTTGAACTCGTGGCCGGCATGCCCTTTCACCCAGCGCCAGTCGACGTCGTGACGCAGCCGGGCCTCGTCCAGCCGCTTCCACAGGTCGTCGTTCTTCACCGGCTTGTTGTCGGCGGTCTTCCAGCCGCGGCGCTTCCAGGCGTGGATCCACTCCGAGATGCCCTTCATCACATATTGGCTGTCGGTATGCAGCTCGACCTTGCAGGGCTTGTTCAGCGCCTCCAGCGCCTGGATCGCCGCCATCAGCTCCATGCGATTGTTCGTGGTCTGAAGGTCACCGCCCCGCAGCTCCTTCTCCTTATCGCCATAGTGCAGCACCGCGCCCCAGCCGCCGGGGCCCGGATTGCCGGAACAGGCGCCGTCCGTATGGATCACCACCTTCGGCGTCATCCTGCTTCGCTCCCGAAGGAGCTTCGCAGGACACAGTCCCGGGCCAGTCCTGCGAAGCCTTGGCGAAGCAGGATCATGCGGGCGCCCCGAACAGCACCAGGTCCGGCGAGGCCCGATGCACCGCCAGCTTGCGTTCGTACTCCAGCGGGTCCTTGGGCCTCACCAGGGCGCCGGCCGGCGTCGCCCCCCAGTCGGCAAGCCGTGTCAGGAAGAACCGCATCGCCGCCCCATGCGCCAGGATCGGCAGCGCCCATCGTTCGAGATCGGACAAAGGCCGTCGGCTCTCGTATCCGGCCACCAACTGGCGCGCGCAGGTGACGTTGAAACTGCCGTCCGGCTCGAAGCACCAGGCGTTCAGCGCGATGGCCACGTCATAGGCCAGCGCATCGACACAGGCGAAATAGAAGTCGATGGCGCCGGCGAATTTTCCCTTCGAGAAGAACACGTTGTCGGGGAAAAAGTCGGCGTGGACGATGCCCTCCGGCAGGCTTTTCGGCCACCGCGACGCCAGTAGTTCGAGATCGGACGATATGGTCGCCGCCAGCCCCGGCTTCAGCCCCTCCGCCGCCGCCGTCAGCCCCGCGAACATCGGCGCCCAGGCGGCCTGGCCCAGGTCATTGGCCCGCGTCAGCGGAAAGCCCTCTGCCGCCAAGTGCAGGTCCGCCAGGCCCGCGCCGGCCTCGCGGCAATGCGCGGCGGTGGGCCGGCGCACCGCCAGACCGGACAGGAACGAGACGATGGCGCAGGGTTTGCCGCGCACGGACTTCAGGATGCGCCCGTCCCGGTCGGCGATCGGCGTGGCGCTGGGAAACCCACGCCCGGCGATCCAACGCAGCAGCTCCAGGAAGAACGGCAGGTCATCGGCCCGCACCCGCCGCTCATAGATGGTCAGGAAGTACCGCCCGGCCTCGGTCTCCAGCAGGAAGTTGGAGTTCTCCACCCCCTCCGCCACGCCCTTCAGGCTGAGCGCCGCGCCCAGGTCGAAGTCGGCCAGCAGCGTCGCCAGCTCCTCGTCGGTGATATCGGTGTAGACCGCCATGGCGCCGGGATGGGCGAGGTCGCCGGAGCGGTCAAGTCGACTTCCGGTATAACATCCGCGCCCAACGCCTTGGTCGGCTGCGGTCGTAGCCTACGGCCCGGATAACGGACGCCGCATCACCGGGCTGAAGGCGGACCCGGTGATGGTCCGATAAGGGTGGCGCGCGGACTTTGCCGCTAGCGGGCGCGCCGCTCGCGCTGAGCACATCATGTCGGTTGTTGTGCCGCCTGAATGGCCGCCGCCGCTGGTGTTGGTGGATCAACCACGTCAGGGTCTGAATCCACGGTTGGAGCTTGGGGAATCGGCAACGGCTTCTCGATCTTGGCGCGAATTTCGGGATCCTTCAGCAAGGCCACCCGCAGGAGTTCGCGGGCGAGCGGGCCGCTTGTGCTGGCGCCGAACCCGCCATGCTCAACGAGCACGCTTACGGCATACCGCGGCTGATCGGTCGGCGCGTAGGCAATGTACCAAGCGTGGTCACGGTTCTTCCAATCGCCGGTCGCGCCCTTCTGACCCCTGCCGCTCGCGTAGTTGAATCCCTGCGCGGTGCCAGACTTGCCGGCCATCTTGATATTGCCGAGGCCCATGTCGGCGAGGCCCGACGCAGCACCGGTGCCGGAGGTGTTCACCGCCACCATCGCGTCCTTGATGAAGTCGATGTGCTTGGCCTGGAGTTGCAGGTCACCGAAGGCGGCGCCGGACGGTTGCTCTACGCCGCCGATGGATTTCACCAGCCGCGGATGCAGCGCCTTGCGGCCATTTGCCAGGCGCGAGGCCTGAATGCAGAGCTGCAGCGGGTTGAGATGCAGATAACCTTGGCCAATCCCAATGTTGATTGTCTCGCCAGGGCGCCAGACGGGATCCCTCCGGTAGGTGCGCCGCTTCCAAGCCGTGTCCGGCACCAAGCCCGCCTTCTGACCGGGAATCCCGATGTCGAAGATCTCGCCCAGGCCGAACTTGCGGGCGACCGCCGCGATCTTGTCCGGCCCGACCGTGAGCGCGGCCTGGTAGAAATAGATGTCGCAGGACTGCGCGATGCCGCCCTTCAGGTCCAGGGCCCCGTGGGTCTTGTCACAGTGCCAGACGTGCCCGCCGTAGGTGAAAACCCGATTGCACACATGCACCGTGGCCGGGTCATAGCCGTTCTCCAGGCACGCCAGAGCCACCATGGTCTTGAAGGTCGAGCCCGGCGGATAGGTGGCGGTCAGCGCCTTGTTGAACAGCGGCTTGTGGTCGTACTGGGCGAGTTCCTTGTACTCGATCGCCGTCAGGCCGCGGACGAACTTGTTCGCGTCGAAGGTCGGGCCTGAGTACATGCACAGGATGTCGCCCGAGCGGCAGTCCATCATCACTGCTGCGCCCGACTGCTCTCCGAACACCTCCATGGCGCGGTTCTGGACGTCCGCGTCGAGGGTGAGCACGATCTCCTTGCCCGGCGTCGCCTTGATATCGCCGGCCGGGTCGGTGGCCACCTCGTGGCCGTTGGCGTCGACCTCCACCTTCTGGGCGCCGGGCTTGCCGCGCAGCGCCAGGTCGAAGGCCTGTTCTACGCCCTGCTTACCGATGCGGAAGCCGGGGTTGAGCAGGATCGGGTCGGCATTGGGGCCGGTGTCGCTGAGGTCCGTCTTGTTGACCTTGGCCACATAGCCGATGACGTGGGCGAAGGCCCCGCCGTAGGGATAGACCCGCACCTCGCCCATGTCGGCGGTGACGCCTGGCAGCTCCGGCGCGCGGATGTTGATCGCGCTGAACTGCTCCCAGCTCATGTCCTCCATGATCTGCACCGGCGACTTGCGCGGCGCGTTGGAAATCTCGCGCAACAGCCGCGCCTGGCGTCCGTCGTCCATCGGCACGAATTCGGCCAGGGTCTTCAGCGTCTGGGCCGGGTCGATGCCCTTGTCCTTGGCCACCATCAGCCGGAAGTTCGGCCGGTTGGAGGCCAGCACCACGCCGTTGCGGTCGACGATCAGGCCGCGCGGCGGCGGGGTCAGGCGGAAGTTGAACTGGTTGGACGCCGACAGCTTCGTATAGCGCTCGGTCTCGATCAGCTGCAGGTGCGCCAGCCGCGCCCCCAGCGCCACCAGGCCCAGACCCGCGATGCCGCCCAGCATGAACGCCCGGCGGTGGAAGACCCCCTGCCGTTCGTTGACCTCGGCGAAGAAGATGGACGGTTCGGCCAACACACAACCCAAACGGGAAAACGCAACCAGCCATCTTCGACCGAATGAGGTCAGTCAATAGCGCAAAGAATCGGTCGATCGCCGATTGCCTCCCAACGCCCGCCTCAGTCGGTGGCCGATACTCGGGTTCGCCCGGAAGACTGACGTTCCGAACCGCCGTATCTCCGCGGGATGGGGCCCTTAAGCCAGCACCCGCGGCAGCTTGAAGATCACCGTCTCGCGCTGGGCGTCGATCTCTTCCACCGAGAGCTCGAAGCTTTCCGCCAGGCGATCGATCACCCCCTGCACAAGCACCTCCGGGGCCGAGGCGCCGGCCGTGACGCCCACGGTCTGCGCACCCGCCAGCCACGCCAGGTCCAGGCCGTCGGCGTCGTCGATCAGATAGGCGCGGGCGCCGGCCCGGCCGCCGACCTCGGCGAGGCGCACGGAATTGGAGGAATTGGCGCTGCCCAGCACCAGCAGGACGTCGCTGCGGCCGGCCACCGTCTTCACCGCCTCCTGGCGGTTGGTGGTGGCGTAGCAGATGTCCTCCTTGTACGGCGTAGCGATCTCCGGGAACCGCGCCTTCAGAGCCGCCACGATCTCGGCGGTGTCGTCCACCGACAGCGTCGTCTGGGTGACGAAGGCGATATTGGCCGGGTCCTTCGGGGTGAACGTGCGGGCGTCTTCCACCGACTGGACCAGCGTCACCGCGCCCGCCGGCAGCTGGCCCATGGTGCCCACCACCTCCGGGTGCCCGGCGTGGCCGATCAGCACGATCTCGCGCCCGGCGTCGAAATGGCGGCCGGCCTCCACATGCACCTTGGAGACCAGCGGGCAGGTGGCGTCGAGGTAGATCATCTTGCGCAGCTTGGCTTCGGCCGACACCGACTTGGGCACCCCGTGGGCGGAGAACACCACCGGCCGGTCCGGCGGGCATTCCTCCAGCTCCTCGACGAAGATCGCGCCCAGGCCTTTGAGCCGCTCCACCACATGGCGGTTGTGGACGATCTCGTGGCGCACATAGACCGGCGCCCCGAACCTGCCGATCGCCCGCTCGACGATCTGGATCGCCCGGTCGACGCCGGCGCAGAATCCTCTCGGCGTGGCGAGCAGGACGGTGAGCGGCGGACGGCTGGACAGTGTGGGCGACATCGCCGCCAGGGTAAGGGGTCCGGGCTGTGGCCGCCAGCCGCGTTGCCGCCACACTCGTCAGGCTGTACTTAGGCGCCAACTGGCCCGCACTCTCATGCGCGCCGCTTTCGAAAGCCACGGACGCCCGTCATGCGCCGCTCCCTGATCCTCGCCTCCTGCGCCGCCCTGGTCGCCACCCCCTTCGCGGCCCACGCCCAGTACGGCGGCGGCGGCGGCGGGCCGGGCGGTGGCGGTGGCGGCCGTCCCGGCGGCGCGCCCGGCGGCGGCGCCGACCAGGGCCAGGACGACGCCAAGAAGAAGAAGCGCGACAAGGAGTGGGGCGACTCGAAGGCCGCTCTGCCGGCGCTGAAGAACTCGGGCCCCTGCCCCTTTGTGAAGACGCTCTACGACGCGAGCCGCTACGTGGAGTTCAAGGACGCCCGCGAGGCCTCGGCCAATGTCGGCTTCTCCGGCGAGATCCAGGGCATCTCCGCCGGCTGCGAATACAAGGACGACGAGCCGATCAAGGTGACCATGGACATCCTGTTCGAGCTCGGCAAAGGCCCGCAGGCGACCGGCTCCACCAAGACCTATCACTACTGGATCGCCATCACCGACCGGAACCGCGAGGTCATCACGCGGCAGATGTTCGACCTGCCGGTGACCTTCCCGGCCGGCAAGGACCGCGTCTACATGAACGACGCGATCAACCAGATCGTCATCCCGCGCGGCACCAACACCACCTCCGGCGCCAATTTCGAGGTGCTGGTGGGCTTCGACGTGACGCCGCAGATGGCCGAGTTCAACCGGCTCGGCAAACGCTTCCGCGTCAACGCCGGCGTCACCGCGGTGGCTTCGGCCGGGGATACGTCGACCCGCAAATGAGCGACCTGAAAGCGGCCTTAAGCGAAGCGGTCCAGGCCGCCTTCGCGGGCCTTGGCCTGCCGCCAGAGCTGGGCCGGGTCACCGCCTCCGACCGCCCCGACCTCGCCGACTTCCAGTCCAACGGGGCGCTGGCCGCCGCCAAGCGCGTGGGCCAGAACCCGCGCGAGCTGGCGACCGCCGTCGCCGAGGCCCTGGCCGGCGACCCGCGCCTGGCGTCCATCGAGATCGCCGGCCCCGGCTTCATCAACCTGAAGCTCACCGACGCAGCGCTGACCGCACGCGCCCAGGAGATCGCCGACGACCCGCGCCTGGGCGCCGAGACCGTGGCGTCGCCGCGCCGCGTGCTGGTCGACTACGGCGGCCCCAATGTCGCCAAGCCGATGCACGTGGGGCACTTGCGCGCCTCGATCATCGGCGAATCCATCAAGCGGCTCTACCGCTTCCGCGGCGACACCGTGCTGGGCGACGCCCACTTCGGCGACTGGGGCTACCAGATGGGCCTCCTGATCGGCGCGGTGATGGATGAAATGCCGGCCATCCGCGCGGCCGTCGAGACCCTCAACGAAGGCCAGCCGGCCGACACCGGAGTCTTCGAGCTCGTGACCCTGGCCGACCTCGACCGGCTCTACCCCGAGGCCGCCGCCAAGGGGAAGGCGGACACCGACTACCGCGACCGCGCCCGCAAGATCACCGCAGCTCTGCAGCAAAAGCGCCCCGGCTACTTCGCCCTGTGGCAACGCTTCCGCGACGTGACCCAGGTGGCCCTGCAGCGCGACTTCCATGCGCTGGGCGTCGACTTCGACCTCTGGAAGGGCGAGAGCGACGTCGAGGACCTGATCGACCCCATGGTCGCCGAGCTCGACGCCAAGGGCCTCCTCGCCCTCGACCAGGGCGCCCGGATCATCCGCGTCACCCGCGACGGCGACAAGAAGGAGCTGCCGCCGCTCCTGGTGGTCTCCTCCGAAGGCTCGGCCATGTACGGCACCACCGACCTGGCCACGATCCTCGACCGTAAGCGCAGCTTCAATCCGGACCTGGTGATCTACTGCGTCGACCAGCGCCAGGCCGACCATTTCGAGATCGTCTTTCGCGCCGCCTACCTGGCCGGCTACGCGACCGAGGGCCAGCTCAACCACGTCGGCTTCGGCACCATGAACGGGACCGACGGCAAGCCCTTCAAGACCCGCGAGGGCGGCGTCCTGAAACTCGCCGACATGATCGAGATGACCCGCGAAAAGGCCCGCGAACGCCTGCACGAGGCCGGCCTCGGCGAAAACCTGCCCGCCGGCGAGTTCGAGGAGATCGCCGGCAAGGTCGCCGTCGCCGCCCTGAAATTCGCCGACCTGCAGAACTTCCGCGGCACCTCCTACGTCTTCGACCTCGACCGCTTCACCAGCTTCGAAGGCAAGACCGGCCCCTACCTGCTCTACCAGGCCGTCCGCGTGAAATCGGTGCTGCGCCGCGCCGCCGAGGAGGGTGTCCAGCCCGGCCCCATCGCCGTCGCCGAACCCGCCGAGCGCGAGCTGGTCCTGACCCTCGACGCCTTCGAGACCGCGCTCGCCGAGGCCTACGACCGCCAGGCGCCCAACGCGGTGGCGGAGCACGCCTACCGCCTCTCCCAGGCCTTCTCCAAGTTCTACGCCGCCTGCCCGATCCTGCAGGCGCAGCCCGCGACCCGCGCCTCGCGCCTGGCGCTGGCCACGACCACCCTCGCCCAGCTCGAACGCGCCCTGGACGTGCTCGGCATCGCCGTCCCCGAGCGGATGTAGCCCCCGCGAGGCGCCCCATGTCCTGCGACCCCCTCGCCCCGATCTTCGCCGCCTTCGCCGAGCGTGGCGGCGAGGGCTACGGCGAGGACGTCTCGCAGCTCGACCACGCCTTGCAATGCGCCGCGCTGGCCGAGCGGGACGCCGCGCCGCCGCCGCTGATCGCCGCGGCCCTGCTGCACGACTTCGGCCACCTCTCCGAAGACCGCGGCGACGCCGCCGCCCACCAGGCACGCGACGCCCGCCACGAGATCCACGGCGCCCGCGCGCTGCGCCGCTGGTTCGGGCCGGAGGTCTTCGGCCCCGTCGCCCTGCACGTGCTGGCCAAGCGCTACCTCTGCGCCACCGTTCCCGCCTACGCCGCCGCCCTCAGCCCCGCGTCCCAGCTCAGCCTCACCCTGCAGGGCGGCGCCTTCACCCCAGTGCAGTGCGCCCGCTTCGCCCGCACCCGCTTCGCCGAAGACGCCGTGCGCCTGCGCCGCTGGGACGACACCGGCAAGACCCCCGGCCTCCCCGTCCCGCCGCTTGACCACTACCGCCCGCTGTTGGCCAACCTCCTCTCCCCCGACGCGTAGCGCGGCGGGAGAGCCCATCCCCTTCTGCCCCACCCCAAATCTTCGTAAGATCGGCGCCACATGCGCCCCGTCACGAACGTCGAATTGCTGATCCTTCCGGTCGTGATGGGCGTCGCCGCCTGGCAGCTCTGGCGCGCCCGCACCCGCGGTGAGTTCGCGGCGCGCGGCAATGTCATCCGCTACGCAGACTCGCCGGGCCTGTTCCTGACCGGCGTCATCATCTACAGCGCCGTGCTGGCTGGGTTCGCCGCGGTGGCCGTCCTCATGGCCTACCGCGCCCTGGTCCCACTGCCGCTGGCCCAGCGCATGGCCGGCTACTATCCCAGCGCCGCCGTGGCGAAGAAGGTCGAGGGCCACGCCACCCTGCGCTGCCGGGTCACCCCGGCCTACGGCGTGAAGGACTGCCAGGTGACCTCCGAGACCCCGCCGTCCTACGGCTTCGGCGCGGCCGCGATCCAGGTCGCCACCCTCATGACCCTGCCGCCCGCCGACCGCGGCACGATCCGGCCCGGCCAGTTCATCAACCTGCCCATCCGCTTCAAACTGCCGGCCGAAAGCGCTAGCGGCTCAAGATTCCCCCGCAGGGCACACACCCCGCCTTAAACCCACCCCCAACTCACCTGAGACACCGCGCCATGGCGAAATCTCGCGCCCGGCGTCCTAATCACCCACCCGGGGCGTGATAGATCGTTGTCGACATCTGATCGGGCGCCCGGACCTCTCATGAAAATCCTACCCCTCGCGGCGCTCGCCGCCGCGCTTGTCCTGCCGCTGCAGGCCCAGGCCGCCTGCCGGCTGGTGACGGCCGACGTGCCGGTGACCATGGAGGGCCTGCGTCCCCTGGTGGCGGCCAAGATCGGCGGCAAGCCGGTCAGGCTCCTCCTGGATTCCGGTGCCTTCGGCAGCTCGCTCACCGCCACCTTCGCCGCGCAGGAGAAGCTGGCGTCCATCACGGCGAAACCGATCGGGTCCCTGGTGCCGAGCTCGGCCTCGACCGTCACCTCGGGCGTCGTGGGCCATGACACGATGACCGGCATCGTCGTCGCCCCGACCTTCGAGTTCGGCGGCTCGGTCTTCCCGAACGTCAGGTTCCTGACCATCCGCGACATCGGCGGCGCCGCCGGTCTGGTCGGGCAGAATCTGCTGAAGACCTCCGACGACGAATACGATTTCAAGAACGGCCTGTTGCGCCTGGTGCGGCCGCAGGACTGCGAGACGACGGCGCTGGCCTACTGGGTGAAGCCCGGCGAGACCTATTCGATGATCCCGCTCGACGGCGAGGCGCGCACCAACGCCCACAACGTCGCCCTGATCACCATCAACGGCCAGATGATGCGCGCCTACTTCGACACCGGGGCCAGCACCTCCTTCATCACCGCCCACGCCGCCGCCAAGGCCGGCGTCAGGACGACCGACCCCGGCGTGACGCTGGTCGGCGTAAGCCACGGGCTGGACGGCGACACCAAGACCTGGGTTGGCGCGTTCGCGAGCATCAAGATCGGCGACGAGGAGATCAAGAACGGCAAGCTGGCGATCGGCGAGTCGGTCGCCAACGACTTCGACGTCCTGATCGGCGCGGACTTCTTCATGGCCCACCACGTCTATGTCGCCAACAGCCAGGGGAAGCTCTACTTCAGCTACAGCGGCGGCCCGGTGTTCCGCACCTCGGCGCCGCCAAAGGCCGCAGCCAGCGGCGATCCGCAGCCCCGCTAGGCGACCCTACCTCCCCCGCGAAGTGGCGGGGGGGACCGCCCGCCGAAGAGCGGATGGTGGGGGCAAGCCACCGCACCCACGGCCCCGCTCATCCCCGCGCAGGCGGGGACCCAGGCTTTTTCGTAGCTGAGCTGGCTTGGAACGAGGCCGCGCGACCGGACCCTCAGAAACACAAAACCCCTGGGTTCCCGCCTGCGCGGGGATGAGCGGAAAGGGGCGCTCAGGACGCAAACCCTCATGATCCCAAAAATCTCGCGCCAGCGCGCGCGGAAATCAAGAACAAATACGGAACAATCCCGACCCGAATGTGTCGCGCTCAGCTCAACCGAGTTCGTCCACGGTCGGGCGCTCGAACTCCGCCAGCCAGGCTTCGAGTTCGCCTTCCTCAACTGGAAAGGTGTTCGGCGGCAGGGCCGCGTTGCGCACCCTCGCCCGGCGCTGCAGCTCCTCCAACGGGACATCGAGGAAGATCAGCTTGGCGGCGCCCCCGGCGGCCTTGGCGATATCCCGGCCCTCCTGGCGCTCATAGCGATGCCAGAAGCCGGCTTCCAGGATCACGTCGCAGCCCTTCGCCAGCACCCGCGCCGCGATCTCGACCTGGATGCGCTCGATCTCGGAGCGGCGCCCCTGATCGCGGGGGTCCAGGCCAAGGCGTACGATCCACTCGTCGGGCAGCAGGCGCAGCGCACCCTGTTCGGCCTCGATCTCGCGGGCCAGGGTCGACTTCCCGGAGCACGGCAGTCCACAGAGCATGAACAGTGTGGCCATCGCCCAGTGACCTTGAGTTTTGCGCGGCAAGCATACTCCTTCCCACGTGATCGATGACTCCCTACCTCGGCACACCCCAACCTTGACTCCCCACCCCCAATCCCGCATCCCTCCGCCAACTCTCGCGGGAGAGATCGGGACGGGATTCGCCTCTTGAATCCCCACCCCGGAGCCGAAGGCGCAACCGCCCCGGAAACGCTCAGGCAAACGGACCGCGAAGAGCTGATGCACGCTGGAAAGTGCCCTTCGTAGCTCGCCAGAGCGAAGTAGGGACGCCGAAGGAGCAGGGGACACGCCGAACCAGGGCGGTCCGAAATCTCTCAGGCCCAAGGACAGCGGGGGCGCGGGACGCCAGGGATGTGCCCTGGCTGGCCGCCCCATCGTCAGCCGGAGTCCTCCCCGTGGCCCAGTCGCCCACCGACGCCCCTCTCAAGACCACCCCGCTGCACGCGGCGCACTTGGCGCTGGGCGCGCGCATGGTCCCCTTCGCGGGCTACGACATGCCGGTGCAGTACACCGAGGGCGTGCTGAAAGAGCACCTCTGGACCCGGGAGCACGCCGGCATCTTCGACGTCTCGCACATGGGCCAGGCGCGCCTGCGCGGGGTCAATCCGCTGGCCGCCTTCGAGGAGGTGGTCCCCGGCGACTTCATAGGCATGAAGCCCGGCAAGCAGAAATACTCAGTCCTGCTGAATCGCACCGGCGGGATCGTCGACGACCTGATGGCCGCGCGCCCGGTGAACTCCGCCGGGACCGGCGACGACGGTCTCTTCGTGGTGGTCAACGGGGCCTGCAAGGACAACGACTTCAAGGTCATCGAGAGCGAACTCGCCGGCCAGGTGCAGATCGAACGGCTGGAGACCCGCGCCCTGATCGCGCTGCAAGGCCCCGAGGCCGCGGCGGTGTTCCAGCACTATGCGCCGGAGGCCGCCTCCATGGTGTTCATGGACGTGCGCCTGATGACCGCCTTCGGGGTCGACCTGATCGTCTCGCGCTCCGGCTACACCGGCGAGGACGGCTATGAGATCTCGGTCTCGGAAGAGGCCGCCGACGACGTCTGGAACAAGCTGCTCTCCGACCATCGGGTCAAGCCGATCGGCCTGGGCGCCCGCGACAGCCTGCGCCTGGAGGCCGGCCTGCCGCTCTACGGCCACGACCTGGACGAGACCACCTCACCCGTCGAAGGCGACCTCGCCTTCGCCATCAACAAGAACCGCCGCGAGCAGCGCGATTTCCCCGGCGCCGCGCGGATCGTCAAGGAACTCGCCGAGGGGCCGCCGCGCCGCCGCGTGGCGCTGAAGGTCCTGGAAGGCGCCCCGGCCCGCGAAGGCGCCGAGATCGCCGACGCCTCCGGCGATGTCATCGGCGTCGTCACCTCCGGCGGCTTCTCCCCGGTCCTGAAGTGCGGCATCGCCATCGGCTTCGTCTCAGGCGCGAACCCCGAACCCGGCGCCCAGCTGAAAGTCATCGTCCGCGGCAAACCCCAGGCCTGCGAGGTCGTGAAGGCGCCGTTCGTCCCGCATCGCTACGTGCGGAAGGTCGGCTGATGCGCGCGGCGCTCACCCCTCTTCCGATTTCCCCGGCGAACGCCGGGGTCCAAGCCGACTCGCCGCATGGGTTCCGGCTTTCGCCGGGACGAGCGGTCTTAATTTCCAACCTGCCTCCGGAAAGGTCCCACTGATGCGCTTCACCAAGGATCACGAGTGGGTTGAGGTCGACGGCGACGTCGCCACCGTCGGCATCACCGCCTACGCCGCCGAACAGCTGGGCGACGTGGTGTTCGTCGAGACCCCCGACGTCGGCAAGACCGTCAAGGCCGGCGACGGCTTCGCGGTGGTCGAGAGCGTCAAGGCCGCCTCGGACGTCTACGCCCCGATCTCCGGCGAAGTGGTCGAGGCCAACGGCGCCCTCTCCGGCTCCCCCGAGACCGTCAACGCCGCCCCGGAAGCCGCCGGCTGGTTCGCCAAGGTCAAACTCGCCAACCGAGCCGAAGTCGACGCCCTCATGGATCGCCACGCCTACGAAGCCTACCTGCAGACGCTCTGATCCTTTGATCGAACCACGAACCCACACGAACGGACACGAACAGGCCGCAGATGAGCCGAAGGCTCGATCAGGCCGGCAAGACCCCAGGACAGGATCGCCGGCTACGCCGGCCTGTTCGTGTGGGTTCGTGTGGGTTCGTGGTTCCTCCTCTTTCCCTGTGAAGTGACTCCCGCATGCGCTACCTGCCCCTGACACCCGATGACCGCGCCCAGATGTTGGGCGTGATCGGGGCGCCCGATATCGACGCCCTGTTCGCCGACGTGCCGGCCGCGGCGCGCAAGGCGGCCCTGTTCGACCTGCCGACCCGGGCCAGCGAGATGGCCGTGGAGCGCGAACTGGCGGGCCTGGCCGCCATGAACCGGCCGGCCGGCGACGGTCCGTTCTTCTGCGGCGCCGGCGCCTATCGCCACCATGTGCCGGCGAGCGTCGACCACATCATCCAGCGGTCCGAGTTCCTGACCAGCTACACGCCCTACCAGCCGGAGATCGCGCAAGGCACCCTGCAGGTCCTCTTCGAGTTCCAGACCCAGGTCGCCGCGCTCACTGGCCTCGAGGTCGCCAACGCCTCGATGTACGACGGCTCCACGGCCTGCGCCGAAGCCGTGATGATGGCCCAGCGGGTCACCCGCCGCGAGAAGGCGATCCTCTCCGGCGGCCTGCACCCGCACTACGCCGCCGTCACCCAGACCATCGCCCACGCCGAGGGCATGGAGATCGTCCGCCAGGCCGCGGCCCTCGACGCCGAGGCCGCGGTGATCGCCGCCATCGACGCCGAAACCGCCTGCGTCGTCGTCCAGACCCCCAACGTGTTCGGCGTGGTCACCGACGTCTCCACGATCGCCGAGGCCGCCCATGCCGCCGGCGCCCTGCTGATCGTGGTGACCACCGAGGCCGTCAGCTTCGGCCTCCTGAAATCGCCCGGCGAGATGGGCGCCGACATCGCCGTCGCCGAGGGCCAGTCGATCGGCAATGCGTTGAACTTCGGCGGCCCCTACGTCGGCCTCTTCGCCTGCCGCGAGAAGCTGGTGCGCCAGATGCCGGGCCGCCTCTGCGGCGAGACCGTCGACGCCGAGGGCCGCCGCGGCTACGTCCTGACGCTGTCGACCCGCGAGCAGCACATCCGCCGCGAGAAGGCGACCTCCAACATCTGCACCAACTCCGGCCTCTGCGCTCTGGCCTTCACCATCCACCTGTCGCTGCTGGGCGAGACCGGCCTGCGCCAGATGGCGGCGATCAACCACAGCCGCGCCCGCGAACTGGCCGGTGCGCTGAAAGGCACGGTCGAGATCCTCACCCCGCGCTTCTTCAACGAGATCGCCGTGCGCGTGCCGGACGCCGCGCACGTGGTCGAGGACCTGTTGGCGCAAGGCATCGTCGCCGGCGTCCCCTACTCGCGCCTCGCGCCCGAGGCCGGCATGGACGACGTCCTGCTGCTGGCGGCCACCGAGACCACCACGAGCGAGGATATCGCGGCCTTGGCTGCCGCCCTGAAGGGGAGGATCGGCTGATGGCCATGTCCAACGTGGGCCGCCCCACGCAACCCGGCGAAGGCTCCTCCGAAGGCTTCACCTCCCTGACCGGCGGCCGCGGCCTCCTGCAGGACGAGCCGCTGATCTTCGAACTCGGCGGCTGGGACAAAACCGGCGTCGACTTCGATCCGCCGGCGCACGACGCCAGCGACCTCGGCGACCTGGTGCGGTCGGCGCCCATCGGCCTGCCCGGCCTCTCCGAGCCCGAGACGATGCGCCACTACGTGCGCCTCTCGCAGATGAACCACGCCATCGACCTGGCGCTCTATCCGCTCGGCTCGTGCACCATGAAGCACAACCCGCGCCTCAACGAGAAGATGGCCCGCCTGGCGGGCTTCGCCGACCTACACCCCCTGCAGCCGGTCTCGACCACGCAAGGCGCCCTGGAGCTCATCGACCGCCTCGCCCACTGGCTGAAGACGCTCACCGCCATGCCCGCCGTCGCCATGACGCCCAAGGCCGGCGCCAACGGCGAGCTCTGCGGCCTGCTCTGCATCCGCGCCGCCCACGAGGCCGCCGGCCAGGGCCATCGCCGCACGGTCCTGGTGCCGACCTCGGCCCACGGCACCAACCCCGCCACCGCCGCCTTCGTCGGCTACTCGGTCACCGAGATCGCCCAGACCGCCGACGGCCGCGTCGACCTCGCCGACCTCACTCAAAAATTGGGGAATGACGTCGCCGCGATTATGGTGACGAACCCCAATACCTGCGGCCTCTTCGAACGTGACATCATCGAAATCGCCCGCCTTACGCACGATGCGGGGGCGTATTTCTACTGCGACGGAGCGAACTTCAACGCCATCGTCGGCCGCGTGCGCCCCGGCGATCTCGGCGTCGACGCGATGCACATCAACCTGCACAAGACCTTCTCCACGCCGCACGGCGGCGGCGGTCCCGGCGCAGGCCCGGTGGTGCTGTCGAAGGCGCTGGCCCCCTTCGCGCCGGCCCCTTGGTTCGTCCACGGCGAGGACGGCCTGGAGCTGGTCGAGGAAGCCAAGGGCGAAGCCGCCCAGGCCTTCGGCCGCATGTGCGCCTTCCACGGCCAGATGGGCATGTACGTCCGCGCCTATGCCTACATGCGCAGCCACGGCTCCGACGGCCTGCGCCAGGTGGCCGGGGACGCGGTGCTGAACGCCAACTACATCAAGGCCCGCCTCTCGGCCGAGATGACGCCGGCCTTCCCGGACGGGCCCTGCATGCACGAGGCGCTATTCGACGACGCCTGGCTGGAGGGGACGCACGTCACCACGCTCGATTTTGCCAAGGCGATGATCGACGAAGGCTTCCACCCGATGACTATGTACTTCCCGCTGGTGGTGCATGGCGCGATGCTGATCGAGCCGACCGAGACCGAGTCCAGGCGCGAACTCGACCGGTTCTGCGACGCCCTGCTGGCGCTGGCCAAGGCGGCCAAGGCCGGCGATGTCGAGCGGTTTACCGGCGCGCCCTACCTCGCCCCGCTGCGCCGGCTCGACGAAACCTTGGCGGCCCGCAAGCCCAAGCTCACCTGGCGGCCGGAAGCCGACGCGCAACTCGCCGCGGAGTAGACCTTTCCGTAAACGGAAGGAGAAGTCGCGTCCCGCGCGAGGATTTCGTGACCCGCTTGCATCGCAACTGTGGCGCCGGCGCCATCCCGTCGCGAATAGGCGATATGAGCGAAATTTAACCCGGCCGGCGCCTTTACGACTCTAAAGGTCGTTCGCATATCAAGATTGCGCAGCGGCGGTTCGAGCCTCCCTTTGGGCCGTGCGCGCGTTCCCAGGTTCCTGCGCCAGTGACTTTCGCCATGCCCTCCCTGCGCGTCTATCGCGCCTCCGACGAGTTCGCCCGCGAGTTGGCCTCGCGCGTGGCGCGTTGGCTGCTGCTCGGGCTGGGCGGGATCATCATGATCGCGGGCCTGATCCTCGCGCCCCTGCCGGGGCACATCGGCCTGCCGCTGCTGGTGATCGGGTTGATGATCGTGCTGCGCAACTCGTTCCGCGCCAAGCGGCAGTTCCTGCGTATGCAGCATGCCCACCCGAAGATGGTGTTCCCGATCCGGCGCCTGATGCGCCGCGACCCGGAGATTATCCCGGTCATGTGGCAGCAGTACCTGCGTCTGGAGCGGCTGGTGCTGCCCAAGCGGGTCCGCTTCGCCGGCCGCAGCCGCCGCGCCCTTGGCCGGCGGATGAAACGGAAGATGGCCTAACCGGCCGACGTACTCAGATACGAAAACGCCCCGGAGATGCCTCCAGGGCGTTTTTTTGCGCTCAGCCGAGCGGCGGTCCTACTGCAGCTTGCCCGCCAGTTGGCCGATGGCCGCGTCGATCAGCGGGTCGCTCTTGGCGCCGGCGATGCGGGCGGTGAGGATGGTCTCGGCCATCTGGGCGGCGAGTTCCCCGGCAGCGGCCTTCACCTCGGCCGCGGCCTGGGCCTCGGCGGTGGCGATGCGGCGCTCGGCCAGCTGGCCGCGGCGTTCGATCTGCTCGGCGAGGCGTTCCTGGGCCTCAGCCTGCAGACGCTGGGCCTGCTCCTGGGCGTTGGCCATGATCTCGGCGGCCAGCTTCTCGGACTGCTCGCGGTCGGCCTGGATCCGAGCCAGCAGGGCCTGGGCCTCTTCGCGCAAGCGGTTGGCTTCGTCCAGTTGGGCGCGGACCTTCTCGCCCGCATCGCCCAGGGCCTTCCACGCGAACTTGTGCACGCCGGCGACCACCAGGATCACCACGAAGACCACGAAGGCCACGCCGACCCAGAAATGAGCGGAGGTCAGGAGTTCCATCGTCGCTACGATCCCTTGGCCGCGGAAAGCTCCGCAGCCGATGCGGCCCGGCCGGTTAGCCTGGCCACGATGGCGCCGGCCGCTTCGGCGGCGATGCCGGCGACATTGCCCATGGCCGCGTCTCTCGACTTGGCGATCCGGGCCTCGGCCACGGCGCCTTTCTCGGCGAGCTTGGCTTCTTCCACGGCGAGCTTGGCGGTGACCTCGGCCTGGGCCTTGGAGCGCGCCTCCGCGGCCACGCGCTGGGCCGCAGCACGAGCTTGGGCGGTCTCGGCGGCGGCGGCGGCGGCCTGGGCCTCAGCCTCGTCCTTCAGGCGGCGAGCATCGGCGATATCACCGCTGATCTTGCCCTCACGTGCGTCGATCGTCCCGCCGACCCGCGGCGCGGCGAACAGGCGCACGAACAGGATGACGAACAGGAAGACGCCCAGGAACCAGATGATCTGGCCCGGCCACCACTGGAAGTCGAACTGCGGCAGGCCGGCGGACGCGTGTTCCGCCGGGGCCGTGCTTTCTTGGGTCTCGGTCGCCATCGGCGATCAGCCTCTCAAACAGTCGGGCTTAGGAGCCGAACAGGATGATCAGCGACACCACGAAAGCGAACAGGCCCATGGTTTCGGTCAGCGCCATGCCGAGGAAGAGCATGGTCTGCTGGCTGGCGGCGCCCGCCGGATTGCGGATGGCGGCTTGCAGGTAGGAGCCGAACAGCACGCCCAGGCCGACACCGGCGCCGATCATGCCCATGGCGGCGAGGCCCGCGCCGATCAGCTTGTAGGTGTGGAAGTCAGCGACCGCGTTCATGTCAGATAGTCCTCTTGAAGATTTCGGGTTGGGTTAGTGGCCGTGACCGAAGTTCACGACCTCGTTGAGGTAGACAGTGGCCAGCGCCGCGAAGACGAAGGCCTGCAGGATCGCCACCACCAGCTCCAGTCCGGTGAGCGCCACGATCATGGAGAAGGAGAGCGCGCTGGGAATGAAAGCCAGGGTCGCCACGCCGCCGGACAGCGCCAGGATGCCCAGCGCCACCACGAAGGAGCCGAACAGGCTCATCACAACGTGGCCGCCCAGCATATTGCCGAACAGACGCATGGCCAGGGTCACCGGGCGGACGAAGTAGGACAGCATCTCGATCGGGACCATGAACACCAGCATGACCTTGGGCATGCCCGACGGCGCGAACAGCGTCACGAACTTCGGCCCGTGCTTCACGAAGCCCAGAATGAAGATGCTGAAGAAGGTCAGGACCGCGAGCGTCGCGGTGATCGCCAGCTGCGCCGTCACCGCGAAGGTCAATTCCATGCCACCGACGTTGAAGATTGCCAGCACCACGCTCATCAGGTTCAGCACGAGGATGATCAGGAACAGCGAGAAGATGTAGGGCACGTAGGGCTTGCCCTCGTGGCCGATAATCGGCCCGACCAACACGCGGTCGATGATGTTGTAGAGGCTCTCGGCGAGCGCCTGGCCGCGGTTCGGCACGATCTCGCGCCGCGCCGTCAAGGCGAAGAACAGCACCAGGATCACCGCGCCGGCGATCATGCTGGCCACGGAGTTGGTGATCGACATGTCGATAGCCATGCCGCCGATATGCACGACAGGCAGGTCCACGATCTTGTGGACCATGAACTGTTCCATCGGCTGGATGGCCGGTTGGTTCGACATAAGGGCCTTAGTCCTCGTCCTTGTCGTCGGTCGCGCCGGGAACCGTCCCGCTCGCGCCCAGTGCTATCTTGTTCGCCCTTCCCACGGCCGTGACCGCGGTGAAGATCGAGAACCCCGTGCCGATCAGCAGGCCGCCGACCACGCCCCAGGGCGCTGTTACCTTTGCGTAGTGATCCAAGAGCCAGCCAAGGCCGACGCCGCCGAGCACCCCGCCAACCACTTCCCCCACGAAGCGGTAACCCTGCGCCATGGCCGCGTGAGTCTCGGGACTCACCTTGCGGGCCTGCGCGGCCTCCGCCGCTCCCAAGCGCTGATCGAGGCTGGCTAGGGCCTCATCTGGCGGCTCATGGGGGTGTGGCATACGTCGGAAGGCCTAGTGACCGCGACGTCGCCGCCACGGTGGGGGCTTTTTGGTCGCGCGGAACCTATAGACCGTGCTGCGGCGCGTCAAGGCTGGGCGAACACAGTTTATCATATTGTTTTTAAAGGAGTTTTGTGAGGTCGCGACACATGGTCCGCGACCTGGGCTCACGAGGCGCCGCCTGCCCCCGCGTCAGCTCTGCCTCACTGCGCCGCCATGGCCTCCGCCTGGCAGAGGTCGACGCTGACCAGCTGGGACACGCCACGCTCAGCCATGGTGACGCCGAACAGGCGGTCCATACGGGCCATGGTGACGGGGTTATGTGTAATGGCGATGAAGCGGGTCTCGGTGCGCCGGCGCATCTCATCCAGCATGTTGCAGAAGCGGTCGACGTTGGCGTCGTCCAAGGGCGCGTCCACCTCGTCGAGCACGCAGATCGGCGCCGGCTGGGCCAGGAACACCGCGAAGATCAGGGCCGTGGCGGTCAGCGCCTGCTCGCCGCCGCTCATCAGGCTCATGGTCGCCATGCGCTTGCCGGGCGGACAGGCGTAGATCTCCAGACCGGCTTCGAGCGGGTCCTCCGACTCGACCAGCCGCAGCTCCGCCTGCCCGCCCTGGAATAGGGCCTGGAAAAGCGTTTTGAAATGCTCGTTGATCACCTCGAAGGCGGCCAGCAGGCGCTCGCGGCCCTCGCTGTTCAGCTCGTTGATGCCTTCACGCAGGCGGGCGATCGCGCCCGTCAGGTCGCTGCGCTCGGCCTGCATGGTCTCCAGACGCGCGGCGTGCTCGCCGGCTTCTTCTTCGGCGCGCAGGTTGACCGGGCCGATGCCGTCACGCTGGCGCTCCAGATTGTAGAGGTGCGCCTCGATGCCGCCGGCGTCGGTGGGGATGGCCACCGCCTCGTCGGCCAGCTTCTGGGCCAGGGCCTCGGGTTCGATGCGGGCGGTCTCGTGGATCTGAGCGGAGACCTCCGAGAGGCGGGCGGCGGCGGCCTCGGAATGGGCGGCCAGGCTGGCGCGGACTTCGCGGGCCTCGGAAGCGGCGGCCTCGGCAGCGCGGAGCGCTCGGTCGGCCTCGGCGCGCTCGTGCTCGGCGCCGGCCAGTGCGTCGGAGGACTTGGCCCGTCGGGCCTCGGCCACCGACAGTTCGTCCAGCAGGGTCGCGCGGCGGGTCTCCAGGGTCTCCGGAGCGGCCTTGGCCTTGGCGAGCTCGGCCTCGGACTTGGCGCGGGCGGAGGCCAGGGCCTCCAGCCGCTTGGCGGCGGCGACGGAGCGCTTGGTCCAGTCTTCCCGGTCAGCGGTCAGCGCCTCCAGGCGCCGTGCGCGGCCGCCCTTCTCGCGGACCTCCACGTCGAGGGCCGCTCGCGCCTCCGCGGCGGCCTCGCGGGCCGGGCCCGCGGCGGCACGGGCGGCGGTCAGGCGCTCGGCCAGGTCCTCGCCATCGGTCTCGTTTGTGACGGCGGCCTCGGCCGTGGCCAGCGCCTGTTCGAGTTCGGCCATCTCAGCAGAGAAGCGGGCAATGACGTCGTCGAGGGAGGCGGCGTGGGCTTCCTTGCGGGCGGCCTCGCGATCGAAGCGTTCCAGAGCTGTCCGCGCGGCCAGCGCCTTTTGCTCGGCGGCCGGCGTCTCGCGACGCGCCGCGCGCAGCGTCTCCTCGATGGCGGCGAGCTTGGCGGCGGCGTCCTTCTGTGCGGTGCGCGCGGTTTCCACCTTGGGCGTCAGGCCTTCGATTTCGGCCTCGACTTCCGCCAGGCGCGTCTTCTGTTCCAGGCGCACGGCGGCGGCCTTGGGCGCATCGGCGCGGGCCGTGAAGCCATCCCAGCGCCAGAGGTCGCCTTCCTTGGAGACCAGCCGGCAACCGGGCGCCAGGCCCGCCTGCAGGGCGTCGCCGTCGGCGCGATCGACCAGGGCCGTGAAGGCGAGGCGCGCGCCGAGCGCCGCGGGCGCCTTGACCAGACCGCTGAGCGGAGTCGCGCCCGCGGGCCACGCCGGCGCCTCGGCGTCGCGGCCGCCCCAGAAGGCCGGCGCGGTCTTGTCGAGGGCGGCGTCCAGGTCATCGCCCAAGGCCGCAGCCAGCGCCTTCTCGTAGCCGCGGTCCGGCGACACCGCATCCAGCGCCGGCGCGAACCCGCCGCGCTTGGCCTGGGCCACCAGGGCGGCCAGGGCGCGGGCCTCGGCGGTCAGGCGGCCGAGCTGTTCGTCGAGCTTGCGGGCGGCCTCGCGAGCCGCAGCCTCGGCGGCCTGCGCGGCGGTGCGGTCGTCTTCGGCCTTGTCGAGGGCAGCGCGGGCGGCGGCGAGCGCCGCTTCCGCGGCGTCCAGTTCGGCCTTGGCCTGGGCGGCCTGCGGATTGGCAGCGACGGCCAGGGCCTCGCGCTCGGATTTGGCCTGGTCGAGAGCGCGGCGGGTGCGCGAGAGGCGCGCCTGAGCCTCTTCCACCCGATGAGCGGCAGCCTCGCGGACGGCTTCCTGCGCGGCGAGGTGGGCGGCCAGGGCCTCGACCTCGGCGTCGGCGGCCGCGCGCGCGGCTTCGGCGGCCTTGGCAGCGGCTTCCAGCTCGGGGATGCGTTCCGGGGCGACCTTGATCGCCGCTTCCAGAGCTTCGAGATCGTCGGCCAGGCGTCGCAGCGCCGCGCCGGCGTCCTCGACGATATGTTCCTCGCGGGCGCGGTCGGCGTCGATGCGCGCCAGATCGCCGGTCAGGCGCTCCAGCTCGGCGGCGTGAGCCTCGTGCTCGCGGTCCAGCCGGTCCTTGTCGATGGCCAGCTTGTGCAGGATCGCCGCGGCGATGGTTTCGGCCTCGCGTAGGGGCTTGATGGCCTCTTCGGCGGCGGCGGCACGGGTCGTCGCGGCAGCCGCTGCGCCGGCGGTGTCCTCGACCGCGCGGATGGCCGCGGCAGCCTCAGCGCCCAGGCGTTCCGCCGCGGTCTTGGCCTCGGCCCAGCGGGCATAGAGCACTGCGCCCTGCAAGGCACGGATCTCGGCCGACAGCTTCTTATAGCGTTCCGCCTGGCGGGCCTCGCGCTTCAGACGGCCGAGCGTGGTCTCCAGCTCGCGCGCCACGTCCTCCAGCCGCGCCAAGTTGGCCTCGGCGGCGCGCAGGCGCAGTTCGGCTTCGTGACGGCGGGAATGTAGGCCGCTGACACCGGCCGCCTCTTCCAGGATCATCCGCCGGTTCTGCGGCTTGGCGGCGATCAGCTCGCTGATCTGCCCCTGGCGCACCAGCGCCGGCGAGTTGGAGCCGGTCGAGGCGTCGGCGAACAGCAGCTGCACGTCGCGGGCGCGAACCTCGCGGCCGTTGATGCGGTAGGTCGAGCCCTCGCCGCGGTCGATGCGGCGGACCACCTCCAGCACCGGGTTGTCGTTGAAGGCCGCCGGCGCGCGGCGGTCGGAATTGTCGATGGTCAGGGAGACCTCGGCGTGGTTGCGCGAGGTCCGGTTGCCGGAACCGGCGAAGATCACGTCGTCCATGCCGCCGGCCCGCATGGCCTTGGCGGAGTTGGCGCCCATCACCCAGCGCAGGGCTTCCAGAAGGTTCGACTTGCCGCAGCCGTTCGGCCCGACGATCCCCGTGACGCCGGGTTCGATCCGGAACTCGGTCGGATCGACGAAGGACTTGAAGCCCGAAAGGCGCAGCCGCTGGAAGTGCACGGAGGTCTAGCGGCCTCCCTTTGTGGCGGCCGCGATGGTCGCGTCGAGCTCTTGCGGCGTCAGCGGCACAGTCTCGATCTTCTTGCCGTTGATGAACAGGGTCGGCGTCGAATTGACCCCGTCCTGATCGGAGGCCCGCTTGGCGCGGCCCACCACCGCATCCACCTCCGCCTGGTTCTGCAGGCAGGCGTCGAAGTGGGCGGCGTCGACGCCGTTGGCCGCGCCGATCTCGACGAGGATCGGCTTGACGTTGCCCTGCGTCCAGCGCGGCTGGCTGCGGAACACCTGGTCGACCACGGTGAAGTACTTATCCGGCCCCGCGCAGCGCGCCAGCAGGAAGCCGGCGGCGGCCACATTGGCCGGCTCAGTCAGCATTTCCTTCAGCGTGTAACGCACCTTGCCGGTGTCGATGTACTTGGCCTTCAGCGCCGGAAAGACCGCGTCGTTGAAATGGCCGCAGTGCGGGCAGGAGAGCGAGGCGTATTCGATGATCTCGATCTTGGCCTTGGGATTGCCCAGGCTCATGTCGTCGGGCGCCGCGACCGGGGCGGCCAGGGCGGCGCCGGCGGCGAGCGCGGCTGCGGCGGCGATCAGGGCGAAGCGTCGGTTCAGCATGGGGGCTCCTATCCTGCGGCCTTGGCGATGGCGGCGTCGAGCTCGGGCAGGGTCATCTCGCCCTCAACGCGCACGCCGTTGATGATGAAGGTGGGGGTCGAGGTGATCTTGTCCACACGCACGTGGCGGTCGACCCGTGCGGCCAGTTCCTTTTCCGCGGTGGTGTCGCGCATGCAGGCGTCGAGCTGCGAGGGGGTCATGCCGCCCGGGCTGGCGGCGATGCGAGCCAGGACGGCGCGCGGATCGCCCGTGCGGACCATGTCGTCCTGGCCCCGGAACACAGCCTCCAGCACCGGGAAATAGCGCCCAGGGCCCGCACAGCGCGCCAGCAGGAACCCCGCCGCGGCCAGGGCCTGCGGCTCGGTGAGGTATTCCTTCAGCGTGTAGCTGACCTTGCCGGTGTCGACGTACTTCGCCTTGAACGCCGGGAAGACCTCCATGTCCCAGCGCGCGCAATGCGGGCAGCTGGCCGAGGCGTATTCGATCACCTTCACCCGCGCCGCGGGATTGCCCAGACTCATGTCGCCAACCTGGGCCACCGAGGCGGGGTCCAGCGGCTTTTTCGCGCAACCGGCCAACATCAGCCCGCCAGCCGCCAGCACGGCCGCCAGGACTGCTGCGAGGATGGGTCGGGCCGACGTCATTGCGGACAGGGTCTCCTACGAAGGGCTGAGTAAACCCCGATTCCATCCGGGGCCACCAACCGTGCGACGGGCGATGACGTCGCGGGTGTTTCGTCAGTCCGTGGCGCGGGCGCGACGCAGGACGCCCCGGCCCAGCGCCAGGAGCGCGCTCTTCAGCTTGCCGTCGGGCGCGGTGGCGAG
The DNA here is from genome assembly GCF_036264965.1 of Phenylobacterium sp. GTDB lineage: Bacteria > Pseudomonadota > Alphaproteobacteria > Caulobacterales > Caulobacteraceae > Phenylobacterium. The sequence continues at coordinate 375 of NZ_DATAPY010000038.1, read as the reverse complement.
TTCGGTCTGCAGGCCGGCTTCCGCGGCGGCGTCCAGCGGCGGCAGGCGGCGGCGCGGCTTGGCGGCGGGTTCGTACTTGTTCTGCAGCGGGCCCTGGACGATGCGCAGCTTCTGCACCGCGTCGGCGCCCAGGAACAGGTTCACCCGGGCCAGGATCTCGTGGGCTTGGTGCTGGATGATCGCCGCGGCCGGGCCGGCCACCCGGATCTCCAGCGACGAAGGCCCGCCGTTGCGGCCGCGGACCAGCTTCACCGGCTCGGTGCGCCGGGCGACGTCGGCGCCGACGATCTCGCGCCAACGCGCCTGCAGCGCGCCCGGCCCCTGGCCGAACTTCGCGTCGAGCTCGCGGATCAGCTTGCCCAGCGCGCGGCCGGC
>NZ_DATAPY010000037.1:0-40247 GCF_036264965.1 Phenylobacterium sp. | reverse complement strand
GCTCCGAGCGGATGCCGTAGAACGCCTGCAAGAGCATCGCCCGCAACAGCCGCTCCGGCGCGATCGACGGGCGGCCCAGCCGCGGCGGATAGAGCGCCGAAAAGTCCTCGCTCAGGTCCGCCAGAGCGGCGTTTGCGATCTCCCGGATCGGCCGCAGCGGATGATCGCGCCGAACCCGAGACTCCAGGTCCACGTACGAGAACAAGGACCCACTTCGATCGTCAGAGCCACGCATCTCCAACCCTCAAGCCTCGCTCGAGAGAGTGAATCATGCCGAGTCCTGCGCCGCTACCGACTTCTTCAACAGCCTGCTAGGCGACGACAGACCCCGCGAAAGGTCCCAAACCGAGCTTCGGCTTGCGCTGCGCGGCGGGCGGCCTAACTCTCTCGCGCACGACCAAAGGGGAAGGACGTCGCCATGGACCTCATCTCGCGCGCCAGGCGCATCGGCCTCGCGCTGCTCGCCACCGCCATGATCGCCACGCCGGCCACCGCCCAGACCCCGGCCGCTTACGATGGCGACTGGGCCGGAACCCTGGAGGCGGGCGGCCAGAAGCTGCGCCTGGAATTCCACCTCAAGACCGAGGGCGGCCAGACCACGGGCGAACTGAACAGCCTGGACCAGGGCGCGACCATCCCGGCGACGGCGGTAAAAGCCGACGGCGGGGAATTGTCGGTGCTCTTCCTGCCGATCGGCGGCGAGCTGAAGGCCAAGCTCTCGGCCGACGGCAAGGCCCTGGTCGGAAGCTGGACCCAGGGCGCGACGCTGCCGCTCACCCTCACCAAGAAGTAGCCGAGACCCGATGCGCATCGCCACCTGGAACGTCAATTCAGTCAATGCGCGCCTGGAGACGGTGCTGAAATGGTTCGAGGCCGCCCAGCCCGACGTCGCCTGCCTGCAGGAGATCAAGTGCGTGGACGAGAAGTTCCCCACCGAAGCCTTTGAACGGCTGGGCTACAACGTCGCCGTCCACGGGCAGAAATCCTACAACGGCGTGGCCCTGCTCTCGAAGGCGCCGATGGAGGACGTCCGCCGCGGCCTGCCCGAGCCCGGCGAGGAGGAGCAGTCGCGCTATCTCGAAGCGGTGATTTCCGGGCCGCGGCCGGTGCGCGTCGCCTCGATCTACCTGCCTAACGGCAATCCGGCAGACAGCGAGAAGTACCCCTACAAGCTCGACTGGATGGGCCGCCTGCACCGCCACGCCCAGGACCTGCTGGCGCTGGAGGAGCCGCTGGTGCTGACTGGCGACTACAACGTCATCCCCGAGGCGCGCGACGCGGAATTCCCCGCCAACTGGGAGGGCGACGCGCTGTTCCGCCCGCAGACCCGCGAGGCGTTCCGGGCGCTCAAGTACCTGGGCCTCATCGACGCCTTCCTCACCGCCGACGGCTCGCCCGGAGCCTACACCTTCTGGGACTACCAGGCCGGCGCCTGGCAGCGGAACAACGGCATCCGCATCGACCATGCGCTGCTCTCCCCGCAAGCCGCCGACCTCTTAAGCGGGGTCACGATCCATCGCGACGTGAGGAGCTGGGACAAGCCCTCCGACCACGTGCCCCTGGTGATCGAACTCGACCTCTAGCGAACGGCGATTTGGGCAGACTCAGGCAAGGGGCTTAGCCTGTCCGCATGGACGAGGTGACTCGGCTGCTGGCGTTGCTGGGGTTTGCGGGGGTGGCCGTCACCCTCGTGGCCGGCGTCGTCCGCTGGCGCATGAACGAAAACCGCCGCATCCAGCGAGGCTTGAAGGCCGTGCTGAAAGGCGATCTGCACGGCTTCCTGCCGGCGCTGGGCCGCGGCAAGGGCATGGGCTTCAACTTCACCACCAACAAGGTCGCGGTGGTCTGGGACGACGGCGCCTGGGGCCTGGTCTACGCCCTGGACGAGTTGATGGGCGCGGAGGTGATTGTCGACGGGCTGGTGATCGGCCGCGTCCACCGGGGCGAAGCGCGCAAGGCGCTGGAAGCCTTCGTCGCCTTGGAACGGGTGGCGCTGCGGCTGGTGTTCGACGACCTGACGCACCCGGACTTCGTGCTCGACCTGTGGCTGCCGGAGGATGAGGGCCGCCGCGACGAGCTGGCGCCCGTCGAGGCGATCGGCGAGGCCAACCGCTGGCTGGCCCGCATCGAGGCCTTGCTGCGCCGGCCGATGAACACCAGGCGGCCGGCGCCGGCGCCCGTCGTGGCGGCGCCCGCCTCACAACCGATCCCGAACCCCGAACCCGGGCGCGAGACGGAGCCCTTCCCGCCGCTTGCGCCGCTGTTCTCCCGCCTCGCCGATCAGGACGACGACGAAGCGCCCTGGGACGAGGGCGAGGACGAAGAAGAAGCCCGCCGCGCCCTGCGCTAACTAGGCTTGGTAGACCACCGTCCCGCCGGTGACCGTGCGGAGGATGCGGATGTCCTTGATCTTGTCGGGATCGACCTTGTGCGGGTCGTCGGCGAGCACCACGAAGTCCGCCAGTTTGCCCGGCGTGATCGAGCCCTTGATCGCCTCCTCGTGGGAGGCGTAGGCGCCGTTCAGCGTGTTGACCCGCAAGGCCTCGTCGACGGTGATCTTCTGGTTGGCTCCCCAGGTCTTCCCGTCCCAGCCCTTGCGCGTGACCATGGCCTGGATGGCCATCAGCGGCGAGAACGGTCCGGGGTTGAAGTCCGACCCCGCGCAGACCGGCACGCCCGCATCGAGGAGGTCGCGGAAGCACATGGCCTGACGGATGGTCGCCTCGCCATAGAACGGGAACTTGTCGGAGTTGTAGTAGGCGTAGGTCGAGAACACCGCCGGGACGACGCCCGCCGCCTTGATCCGAGCGATCAGCTGCGGGTTCAGCAGGGTGCAGTGGGTGATCTTCGGCCGCGCATTCGCCCGTGGATAGAGCTTCTGGGCGCGCTCCACGGCCGTCAGCACCCGGTCGATCGCCACGTCGCCGTTGGCGTGGCAATTCACGTCGATCCCCGCCCGATGGACGCGCTCGATCCAGGCGTTCAGCGCCTCCTGGGTCTCCGTGAGATTGCCGAAATAGGGCGGCGAGACGCCGGCGTAGGGATGGCTCATCGCCATGGTCCGCTCGGAGAACGAGCCGTCCACCAGATGCTCGGATGTCGCGCCGAGCTTGATCCATTCGTCGCCGAAGCCGGTCTGCAGGCCGGAGCGGATCATCGCCTCCATGACCAGGGCTTGCGGCTCGTAGCTGACCCGGTGTTTCAGCTCGCCCCGCGCGCGGACGTCCTGCAGGGCGCTCAGGTCCCCGCCCTCGTGATGGACGCTGGTCAAGCCGTAGCGCACGAACTGCTTGGAGATATAGGCCTGACCGTCGCGGGCGCGCCGGGCGGTCTCCTCCGGCGAGAAGGTCTGGCGCAGGCCGATCCGCTCGATCGGCGCGCTCGCCAGATCCGTGACCCGGCCGTTGAGTTCGCCATCGGGGCCCTTGTCGTAGGTGCCGCCCGGCGGGTCCGGCGTGGCCTTGGTGATCCCGGCCATGGCGAGGGCCTTGGAATTGTAAAACATGGTGTGCCCGCCGCGGTGGCGCACGCCCACGGGCTGAGTGGTCGACACCTTGTCGAGGTCGTGGACATTGAGCAGGCGGCCGTCCTTGACCTTGATGTCGTCGAAGAATTCGCCGCGGACCCAGGTGTCCGGCGGCAGGGTCTGGGCGCGCGCCCGCAGCTTGCCGACGATGCTGTCGATGGTCACGAACTCGACCTCGAACGGATTGCCGACCAGGACGTCGTAGAGCAGCGTCTCGCCGGGCGCATGGTTGTGGCAGTCGATGAAGCCCGGCGTGACCGTCATGCCCTGAGCGTCGAAGGTCTCGGTGCGCTTGCCGGCCAGCCCGCGGATGTCCTCGGTGCGGCCGACCGCGATGAACCGCCCGCTCCGCACGGCGAAGGCCTCGGCGCGGAGCGTCTGGGCGTCGACCGTCAGAACGTTGGCGTTGATGACGATCAGGTCCGGCTCATCGGTTCCGGCCGCTAGGGCCGCGCCGGCCCATGAGGCGCCAAACCCAGCTCCGGCCAGCCCCAGGAATCCCCGGCGGTTCTGATCCCACGTCCGCATGTCGCCAGCCCCCGCTGCGCCCGCCGTTTGCGGGCCTTGCGAAGTGTTGCGCGCCCGCTGGCCCTAGGCCAGGGCGAAATCCACGGCGGCCTGGCAGTGCGCGACGGCGGTGTCGACCGTCGGCAGGGGCATGGCGGCCACGTCCAGCAGGAGGCCGATCTCGGTGCAGCCGAAGATGATCCCGTCGCAGCCGGCGGCCTTCGCGTCCTCGATCATCTTCAGGACGACGCCACGCGACGCCTCGGTGATGACGCCGACCACCAGCTCGTCGTAGATGATGGCGTGCAGGCGGTCGCGGTCAGCCTTCGGCGGGGTGACCGTCTCGATGCCCTGGGCCGCCAGCCGCTCGGCGTAGAACGGCTTTTCCATGGTGAAGCGGGTGGCCAGCAGCAGGGCCTTGGTCACCCCCTTGGCCTTCAGGGCCTCGGCCGTCGCGTCGGCGATGTGGATCACCGGCTTTGCGACCGCGCCCGCCACCTCGGCGTAGTTGAGGTGCATGGTGTTGGCGCAGATCAGGATGGCGTCGGCGCCAGCGCCTTCCAGCCGCCGCGCGGCGTCGGCCAGGACGGCCCCGGTCGCCGCCCAGTCGTCCTTGGCCTGCAGCTCGGCGATCGGCGCGAAGTCCAGCGACCACAGGGCGATCTGCGCCGAATGCAGCCCGCCCAACCGCTCGCGCACCTGCCGGTTGATCAGCTGATAGTAGACGCTCGTGCTCTCGGCGCTCATCCCGCCGATCAGGCCGATGGTCTTCATTGGGGGGTGCGCATCAGATGTCCGCGTAAACGTGGCTCTCGCCCGCCGCGCCCGGATGGGTCACCGCGCCTTCGTGGGCCGGGCCCACGATCTGGGCGTATTTCCAGAGCGCGCCGGAGCCGTAGTTGGTCTTGCGCGGCTTCCAGTGGCGGAGGCGGTTTTCCAGCTCGATGGGATCGACCTCCAGGTCGATGGTCCCGGCGTCGGCGTCGATGGCGATGATGTCGCCGTCCTTCACCAGCGCGATCGGCCCGCCCATCTGGGCTTCCGGACCGATGTGACCGACGCAGAGCCCGCGGGTGCCGCCCGAAAAGCGGCCGTCGGTGACCAGGGCCACCTTGTCGCCGCGGCCCTGGCCCGAGAGCGCCGCCGTGGTCGACAGCATCTCGCGCATGCCCGGGCCGCCGCGGGCGCCTTCGTAGCGGATCACCAGGACGTCGCCGTCCTTGTAGTCGCCGGCCTCGACGGCGGCGAAGCATGCTTCCTCGCCGTCGAACACCCGGGCGGGACCGCGATGGCTGCGGTGGGTCTGCATGCCGGCGACCTTGACGATCGCCCCATCGGGGGCGAGCGAGCCCCACAGGCCCACCACGCCGCCGGTGGGCGACAGGGGGTTGGACACCGGCCGGATCACGTCCTGGTCGCTGCGCCAGACCACGTCCTTGACGTTCTCGGCGATGGTCTTGCCGGTCACCGTCATGCAGTCGCCATGGATGTAGCCGCCCTCCAGCAGGGTCTTCAGCAGCATCGGCATGCCGCCGGCCTCGCCCATGTCCTTGGCCACATAGCGGCCGCCCGGCTTCAGGTCGGCGATGTAGGGCGTGCGCGCCGCGATCTCAGCGAAGTCGCGCAGGGTGAACTCGATGCCGCACTCGTGGGCCATGGCCGGCAGATGCAGGCCGCCGTTGGTCGATCCGCCGGTGGCGGCCACCACCACCGCGGCATTCTCGAAGGACTTGCGGGTGACGATGTCGCGCGGGCGCAGTTGCGTCTCGATCAGGCGCATCACCGCCTCGCCGGAGGCCACGGCATAGGCGTCGCGGCTCTCGTAGGGCGCGGGCAGCGAGGCCGACAGCGGCAGAGCCAGGCCGATGGCCTCGGAGACGCAGGCCATGGTGTTGGCGGTGAACTGGCCGCCACAGGCGCCGTCCGAAGGACAGGCGTGCTGTTCCAGGTCGCAGAGGTCCTCCAGCGTCATCTTGCCCGCCGAGTGCATGCCGACGCCCTCGAAAACGTCGACCACGGTCACATCGCGGTTGGCCCAGCGGCCGGGCAGGATCGAGCCGCCGTAGAGGAACACGCTGGGCACGTTCAGCCGCAGCATCGCCATCATCATCCCCGGCAGGGACTTGTCGCAGCCGGCGATGCCCACCAGGGCGTCATAGCTGTGGCCGCGCATGGTCAGCTCGACCGAGTCGGCGATCACGTCGCGGCTGACCAGGGACGACTTCATCCCCTCATGCCCCATGGCGATGCCGTCGGTGACAGTGATGGTGCAGAATTCCCGCGGCGTGCCGCCGGCCGCCTTCACCCCCGCCGAGACCGCATGAGCCTGACGCATCAGGGCGGTGTTGCAGGGGGCGGCTTCGTTCCAGCAGGAGGCGACGCCCACAAACGGCTGGGCGATCTCGCGGCTGCCGAGGCCCATGGCGTAATAGTACGACCGGTGCGGCGCCCGGCTGGGCCCCTCGGTCACGTGACGGCTGGGCAGCTTGGTCTTGTCCCAGCTTCCGTCCGGCTTGCGATGCATCAATCCAGGCCTCCTACGTCGAGGCTGCTTCCTTAAGCGCGCGCCGCCGCGTGCGAAAGGGGCCAGCGGCGCGACGGACGCCCGGCCCTCGGCCGACTCAACCCATGGGCGCCAGTTTGCGTTTGCTACGCAACAATGTTGCCGCTTCGCAATCCATTTCGGATGGTTCGTACGCAGAGGAACAATGTTTTTTCAGCGGAAATTTGGATAGTTCGAAAGGATGGTACGCAATTTCGGCCCAAGTTTCCGTAAAGTCAGCGACGCCGATTTTACAAAGCAGATGGTCACGTGGAAGGTAATCCCGAGGCCGTGGAGAGTGCTCAATCCCCGCGCAGCTCACCTGTCGAAGCAGCCTGAAACCAAAAACTGTGTCCTGGGCGCCAAAGTAGGTGAGGCGTCTTTAGTTATCGCCGTTCACTTACGCCAATCACATTGACGCCCTAGAGGCTCTGCTTCAGCCTCCCCCTCAGGCGCAGACAATAGCGCTTCAAAACATAGGCTGCGGGAGGCAGTTCAGATGCATTGGAAACACGCCCTTATGGCGTCCAGCGCGATGCTGGCTGCCGCGGTCGGATCAACGGCCCACGCTCAAGCCAACAAGCCGGCCACCCAGGCCGCCGCCAGCAACACCATCGAGGAACTGGTGGTGACGGCCGAAAAGCGGGCCCAAAGCCTGCAGGACGTGCCGGTCGCCATCTCCGCGTTCACCTCGGCGCGGCGTGACCTGATCGGGATCACGACGATCACCGACATGACCAACTTCACGCCGGGCCTGGAATACAACGCCCAGAACGACCGCAACACGCTGCGGGGCATCGGGCGGAACACCAACGTCCACGCGGCGGAAGGCTCGGTGGCGCAGTATTCCGACGGCATCTACACCTCCTCGACGGTCGAAGCCGGCAAGACGCCGCTGTTCACCGACCGGGTCGAGGTGCTGCGCGGTCCGCAGGGCACCCTCTATGGCCGCAACTCCATCGGCGGCGCGATCAACATCATCTCCAAGCGCCCCACCGAAGATTTCTACGCCGAGGTCCGGGCCCAGTATCAGAACTACAACCACAGCATCCTCGAAGGCGCGGTGTCAGGCCCGACGATGATCCCCGGCGTGCAGTTCCGCTTGGCCGCCAACTGGGAGAAGCAGACCGAGGGCTGGCTCAAGAACACCATTCCCGGCCAACCCGACGCCGGAAACATCATCGACCAGAAGCTCGTTGAAGGGCAGCTGAAGTTCCATTTCAACGACAAGTTCGAAGGCTGGATGAAGCTGTCGGGCATCGACTGGCACAACGACAGCGGCGGCCCGGGCTCCAAGAACACCGTCACCCGCACTACCTTCCCGGCCGGCACGCTGACGCCTGGCCTCGGCCAGCCGCAGTTCCCCAATTTCCTGGCGGCGAACGGCGGCATCACGCTCAACCCAGGCTACGCCTGCCTGCCGACGGCCCTCACTGGCCTCACCAACATCGTGACCGCGGGCGGCGCGTCTCTGGCCACTGCGTGCTCCAACGCCAGCGAGAACGACTGGCGCAAATTCAGCAGTGACGTCCCGTTCCAGGACAAGCTGACCGGCACGACGATCTTCGCCAGTGAGTGGATCTATCACGTCGCGGACAACATCGACCTGAAGTACGTCGCCGGCGGCACGCACTATCACTACCACCTGACCGGACCGGCGACGAACCCGAACGACACCGCCTCGATCACCTCCTTCCAGCTGCCGTTCGTGAGCGGCAACACCGTGATCCCCGGCGCCATCGGCGCGGGCAGCACAGTCAATCCCCGCTACTCGTTCAGCTACGAGGAGAGAGAGAACTGGTTCAGCCATGAACTGAACCTCGCCTCGACGGGCGACAGCCCCTTCCAGTGGATCGTCGGCGCCTACTACTACGACGAGAACTACAAGCAGCCGACATCCACCACCCTGCTCGACCAGGGCGCGCCGGTCACCCACGGGCCCTTCCTGACCAATGCGACCTGCGCTTTCACCGGCGGCGTTTGCGCGGCTCTCGCTGGCAACAATCACATCTACGACGACCAGCCGCAGCTTGAGATCACCTCCAAGGCGGTCTTCGGCCAGATCGACTGGGCGTTCACGCCGCATTGGAAGACGACCCTGGGCCTGCGCTACACCGAGGATCACAAGTTTGGCCAGGAGTCGCTTCGCCTGTTGTGCTTCGACGTGCCCGCCTGCGCCGGCTCGCCCGAGAATTTCACCAACTTCATCATCGACCTGACCCAGGTGCCCGCGGCGGGCATCGGCGGCCTTATCCCCGGTCAACCGGGCGCACCCGGCGTGACGCCCGGCGTCTCGTCGCTGACGACGGTCGACCCCGCCACAGGCTTTGCAACCCGCCACTACGACAACAAGTGGTCGGCCGTCACCGGCACCGCCGGCGTGCAGTGGGATCCCGATCCCGACACCATGGCCTACTTCCGCTACGGCCGCGGCTATAAGGCGGGCGCCTTCCGGATCGGCATCAACACCACCCTGGGTGTGGCCCCCAACGCCGAGCCGGAGCACATGAACGACTTTGAGATCGGCCTGAAGAAGAACTTCGGGCGGACCTTCCAGGCGAACCTCGCGATCTTCTACGAAGACTATGAGAACGACCAGATCCCGCTCACGGTCGCGGCCACCAATGGCGGTCTCGCCCAGGCGAACTCCATCTTCTTCAACGTCCCGAAGGCGGTCTCTGAAGGGGTGGAGCTGGAGACGACGTGGCAGCCGATCGACCACCTGCAGATCCTGTTCAACTATTCCTACGACGACGCCCATGTGACCAGCGGCGCCGGGGTTGTTGACCCTGCCGACCCGACAGCGGTCGCACCGGGCGCGAAGCCGATCGGCGCGCTCGCCAGTTGCGCGACCCTGCCGGCCGGCAGTTCGCTGTGCGACATCTACACGGGCAACGCGCAGCGCGGCCAGAACCTCTCCGGCCAGAACCTGCCGAACGCCCCGAAGAACAAGGTGGCGGTGAACGTCAACTACACCTGGGAGATGACGGCCGGTTCGCTGTCGCCGTCCGTCAGCTACGTGTGGCGCGACAAGCAGTACGGCTCGTTGTTCAACCGGTCCTACTACCAGTCGCCGTCCTACGATCAGTGGGATGCGCGGGCGACCTGGAAGGACAAGGACAACAAGTACAGCATCATCGCCTTCGTCCGGAACATCGGCAACTCCGTCGGCTTCGAAGGCGGCGCAAGCGCCACCCGCAACGCCGGCGTGGTCCCAGCCCACGTGCTGGGCGCGATACCGCCCGGCGGGACCGCCGCCAGCCTCGTCCCCGTGCTCGAAGGCATCACCAGCGCCTACACGATCACGCCCCCGCGGACCTACGGCATCGAGCTGCAGTACCGCTTCTAGGGCTTAGGCTCGGGTGCAAGACTAAGGCGCTCCGCTTCCCCAGGCGGGGCGCCTTTCTTTATTCCGCCGGCCCCTCCGCCAGAAGCTCCAGGCTCCCGGCGACGATCTGGCTCGAACTGGCCGCGCCGCCCTATAGTCGGATCAAGCAGACAAAAGGGGCCGCCCAGGTGACATTCCACGACATCGCCTATGCCACGAACGGCGGAATAGGGGTCATCACCCTGAACCGCCCGACCTATCGTAACGCCCAGAGCTACCGGATGCTGGACGAGATCGATCAGGCCTTCGACCTGGCCCGCGCCGACGCCGATGTGCGGGTGGTGATCGTGCGCGGCTCGGGCGGCGTCTTCTCCACCGGCCACGATCTCGGCACTGAGGAAGGCATGGCCTACCGCAAGGCGTTGGACGCCAAGCCCGGCATCGAGACCTATGACCAGTTCAAGAAATACAACCTCGACCTGTTGCTGAAGTGGCGGAACTTTCCCAAGCCCACGGTCGCCATGGTGGAGGGCTACTGCATCTACGCCGGCTGGATGCTGGCGGCGGCCATGGACGTGGTCTTCGCCGCCGAGGACGCTGAGTTCCTGGCCGGGATGGTCGAATATATGTCGATCCCTTGGGACATCGGCATCCGCCGCGCTAAGGAGCTGATCTTCGAGAGCCGCTTCATCTCCGCCGCCGAGGCCGCGCAGTACGGCCTGGTGAACCGGGTGCTGCCCCAGGCCGATCTGGAGCGCGAGACCTTCGCCTGGGCCGCCCGCGTGGCGCAGAACAGCCCGGAGATCCTGCGCATGGGCAAGATCCAGATGAACAAGGCTCAGGACGCCCAGGGCTTCAGTCAGGCGGTCGAGGACACCCTGGGCGACTATGTGGCGATGATGAACATGCCCGGCGTCGACCTTCGGATGGAGGGCGAGAACCGTCTGCTTGCCGTCGATCTGGCGGTGCGCGGCAAGCGCGGAACACGGGCGGCGGCCGGCTAGAGCTTGGGGGCCTTCGGGCAAGGACGATCCGCCCGGCGCGTGTCGCAGGCCGTGACGCGCTGGAGGTAGGTCAGGGCCGCCCGCGTCGTCTCATCAGTGGCTTCGCGCCGGACCGCGTACTGCACGCTGTAGAGACTGTCGGCGCCGCTGATCACCTTGATCCACGCGGTCTCAGGCTTGCCGGTCTGGGGATTTCGCGGGCAGGTGAAAACCCAAATCGCCGACGGATATCCGTTCTCGTCGGCCTGGCTCAGCTTCCGCCCCGCGCCGCCCGGACAGCCGGCCCTCCAGCCTGTGCCCATGAACGTCGGCAAGCTGTCCGGCGGCTCGTTCGTCCGCCCGTGAAAAATCTGCTGGGTGATCATCTGGGACCAGTCGTCGACACTCTCCTCGGTCGGGACATACTCCACAGTGGTCATGGGCCCGTTGGCGCCCTGCCAGCCCGCCTTGAACCCATGAGGAATCAGCACCAGGACATTCTCGTCCTGCAGCTGGGCGCGCGCGGAAGACGACAACAGCGACGCCGCGAGGACCGCCGCCGCGCAGGCAAGGGATTTGAACATCACACCACTCCGCGCCCTTGGCGGCGCCAACGGAACCCCGGCCCTCCATCACCCAGGAACGAGGCGCCAATGAGCCGCGCGCGCCGGTCCGGCCTAAAGCGCCTTCTCGATCGCCGCGATGACTTCCGGCGCTTCCGGTTCCGTGCGCGGCCCGAAGGCCTGGATCGCCTCGCCGTGCTTGCCGATCAGAATCTTATGGAAGTTCCACACCGGCGCCGCCGGCTCGCCCAGCTCGGCTTCCGCCCACTTGTAGAACGGATGCGCGCCCTCGCCCTTCACGTCGGCCTTGGCGGTCAGCGGGAAGTCGATGTTGAAGCGGGTCTCGCAGAAGGCCTTGATCTCGGCCTCGGTCCCCGGCTCCTGGCCGGCGAACTGGTTACAGGGCACGCCCAGCACCACCAGCCCCTTATCCTTGTAGTCGGAGTAGAGCTTCTCCAGCCCGTCGTACTGTGGGGTCAGGCCGCAGGCCGAGGCGGTGTTCACCACCAGCACCACCTTGTCCTTGAAGGTCGTCAGCGGCAGCGGCGCGCCGTCGATGGTCTTGAACTCATAGTCGTAGGCGCTGCTCATCGGGTGTCTCCCAGGCTTCTGATGAAACGCTATCGCCTAAGAGGCTACTCCGCCAACGCCTGCTCGATCGCCAGTGCGAGATCGAGCGCCCGGATCGCCTCCTCGGCGTTGACGATCGGCCGGGGCGCCTCGCCGCGCACCGCCATCAGGAAGCCCTCGACACTGGCGCCCAGCGGATCGCGGCCCGCCGGCGTGTCGGCGTAATTGGCGTTGAGCGCGAAGGGCGTCGTGTTGCGTAGCGTGCGGGCCACGAAGTCGATCTCCACCTCGCCGGAGGGATAGACGATCTTCATGGCGCGGTTGCGCGCCGCCGCCTGGCGCGAGACGTCGAACAGGGCGGTGAAGCCATCCTCGAAGCTGACCTCAGCGCGGGCGATGTCCCAGACGCCGTCGTCGCTCAGGCGCCCCTCGCCTTCCGCGGTCACCGGATCGGCGGCGGAGATGGCCAGCGCCAGATCGATGTCATGGATCATCAGGTCGAGGATCGCCGAGACGTCGCGGCTGCGGTCCGACGGCGGGCCGTGACGCAGGGCCTCCAGCCGCAGAGGCTGCTCCGGGATGTCCAGCAGGCCCATGGCCCGCGACTGCACCCGCTCCTGGTGGCCGCAGGCGACGATCAGCCCTTTGGCGGCGGCCACGGCGCGGACCCTCTCGCCGTCGGCGACGCTCGTGGCGATCGGCTTCTCGACATAGACGGATTTGCCGGCCGCCAGCGCCGCGAGCGCATGCTCGGCGTGGAAGGTGGCGGGCGAGGCCACGGTGACTACATCCACGGCGTCCAGGAACTCGGCCAGGTCGGCGAAGCCGCGCCCGCCGAGCGGCATGGCGACGCGCGCCGCCCGATCCGGATGCACGTCATAGACGCCCGACAGCACGACCCCCGGCAGCCGGGCGTACTGATTGGCGTGATAGCCGCCGAACACGCCTGCGCCGATCACGCCGCCCCTTAACGATTCAGGCATTGGGGGACTCAGCCATGGAAAGCTCCGAATTGGGCCCGCCGCCTATCAGGTCATGGCTCTCGACGCCACCCGGCGAGGCGAGCTAAACAGTTGTTTGAACGGGCCGGCAGGGTCCGAGGGAGCTGAACGCCATGACCAAAGTCCGCGAGATCCGCCTGAAGAGCCGCCCGTCCGGCCTGCCGACCTATGACAACTTCGAACTGGCGACCGTCGAACTGGCCGCGCCCGCCGCCGGCGAGATCCAGGTGCAGAACCTCTGGATGACGGTCGACCCCTACATGCGCGGTCGCATGAACGACGTGAAGAGCTACGCCCCGCCCTTCCAGCTTGGCAAGGCGATGGATGGCGGCGCCATCGGCCAGGTCGTGGCCTCCAACGACCCGGCCTTCAAGGCGGGCGACCTGGTGCAGTCCGGCTTCGGTTGGCGCGAGGGCTTCAATGCGCCGGCGAGCGCCGTGCAGAAGCTCAATCCGGGGAAGCTTCCCGTCCAGGCCTTCCTGGGCGCAGCGGGCATGCCGGGCCTGACCGCCTATGCCGGCCTGCTGAAGATCGCGGCCCTGAAGGACGGCGACGTGGTCTTCGTCTCCGGCGCGGCGGGCGCGGTCGGCGCCATGGTCTGCCAGATCGCCAAGGCCAAGGGCCACACGGTGATCGGCTCGGCCGGCGGCGCCGACAAGGTGGCGTACCTGAAGTCCATCGGGGTCGACCACGTCATCGACTACAAGGCCGAGAAGGACCTGAACACGGCCCTGGCGGCCGCCGCGCCCGGCGGCATCGACGTCTATTTCGACAACGTCGGCGGCGCGCATCTGGAGGCAGCGCTGAACAACGCCAAGCTGTTCGCCCGCTTCGCCATCTGCGGGATGATCTCGATTTACAACGCCACCAAGCCGGAGCCGGGCCCCTCGAACCTCGCCCAGCTGATCGGCCGCAACATCCGCATGGAAGGCTTCATCGTCTCGCACCATTTCGGGCTGATGCCGCAGTACATCGCCGACCTCTCCCAATGGGTCGCTGAGGGCAAGGTCAGCTGGAAGGAGACGATCTTTGAGGGGATCGAAAAGGCGCCGGACGCCTTCATCGGCCTCTTCAAGGGCGACAACCTCGGCAAGATGCTGGTGAAGCTGGCCTGACGCCATTGGCCCGTCGCAGGTGAAGGGCTAGAACCGCTCGTCCACCGAGTCCGGAGCCTGCCCTGTGCCGCGCCTTTTCAGCGCCTATGTGATTGTTGACTGGAGCGCGGCGTCGAAGCCGACGACCGGGGCGGATTCCGTGTGGATCGGCGTCTTGAAGCACGATGTGCGCTTCCGCCTATCGTTCGAGAGCTTCAACGAGGCGACTCGCGCCGAGGCTGAGAAGCGCCTGAACCTGATCCTGGCCGATCTGAAGAAGCGGTCGGAGCGCGTGCTCGTGGGCTTCGACTTCCCGCTGGGCTTCCCCCGCGGGTTTGCGGCCACCCTGAAGCTGAGGGGCGAGCCCTGGCGCGGGGCGTGGGATGAGCTCGGCAAGCGCGTCGTCGACAAGCCCACCAACGTCAACAACCGCTTCAATGTGGCGGCGCAGATCAATCGCCTGCTGACCGGCGAAGCCTTCCCCTTCTGGGGGGCGCCGCCGAAGGACGTGCAGACGACGCTGACCGCCACGAAGCTCCGGCCGCACGGGCCGGACGACCTGCCGGAGTTCCGCCACGCCGAGCTCGTGGCCAAGGGCGCGGCCTCGATCTGGAAGACCTATTACAACGGCTCGGTCGGCGGTCAGGCGATCATGGGAATTCCGCTGGTCCGGCGGCTGAAGGACGCCCGCGGCGACGCCGCCAGGGTCTGGCCCTTCGAGACCGGCTTCAAGGCCATGACCGAGGCCGATCTGGCCGGCGTCGATGTGGTGTTCGCCGAGGTCTATCCCTCGATGGTCACGCCGCAGGGCGCGGCGGGCGAGGTCAAGGACCTGATGCAGGTCCGCACCCTGGCCGAACACTTCGCGCGCCTCGACGCCACCAACAAGCTGGGCGAGATCTTCGGCCCGCCCAAGGGGACCGCCGCCGACACTGTGCTCGACGCGGAGCGCGAAGAGGGCTGGATCCTGGGCGCCGGCGTTTAGGGCTCAGCCCCGCCGGCTCAGCATCCAGAAGCGGCCGAGCAGCAGCCCGCCGGAGACGAAGCTCGCGATCACCACCGACCAGACCAGGCCCATGATCCCCATGTGCCGGGGGATCGCCAGCCACCAGGCGAGCGGCATCATGATCACGATGTAGCTGGTCAGGTGCGTGCCGGTGGGCAGCCAGACGTCGCCGCGGGCCCGGAGCGCCTGGGCCACGACCACCTGCAGTGAATCCGGCAGATACATCAGGCACGACAGGATCAGAGCCGGGACCGCCATGGCCAGGGTCACCGGGTTCTCCGTATAGGCGCTGGAGATCAGGGCGGCGTTGGGCCAGATCACCAGGCCCACCAGGGCGCCGAACAGCCCCGTCACTCCGAACGCCACCAGGCCCGCCCGAATCACGCCCCGCGGCTCGCGCGCGCCATAGGCTCGTCCGACCCGCACCGCCGCGCCGGTCGACAGACCCAGCGGCACCATGAAGACGATGGCGGCCACGTTCAGCACGATGGCCCAGGCCGCCACCGCCAGCCCGCCGATCCAGCCAGCGATGATGTTCATGCTGGCGAAGGCCGCCACCTCGAAGAAGTTCGACGCGCCGGCCCCGAAGCCGATCCGGCGTTGCTCGGCCTCGGCGGCGCGGTCCTTCTCCGGCTTGTCGAACACGCCTAGCGCACGCGCCTCGGGCATCAGAGCGATGTAGCCCAGCATGAAGACCGCCAGGAAGGTCCGCGCGCCCGTGGTGGCGCAGGCCCCGCCGATGGCGCCCAGCGCCGGCAGGCCGAAGTGGCCCGGCACCAGGATCAGGTCCAGCGCCAGGTTGATCCCATTGGCGAGCCACATGGCCCAGGCGCCGGGCCCGGGCCGCGACAGGCCCTCCATCCAGAAGCTGGCGCTGACGCTCAGCGCATAGCCCGGCAGCGACAGGCAGAAGACCATCAGCACCCGGCTGGCCCCGTCGGCGAGGCTCTTCTCCAGGCCGATCGCGTGCAGGAAGACCGGCCCCACCAGCGCGAGGACGACCATCGAGATCAGCCCAATCCACAGGCTGTAGCCGAGCCCCCGGCGCAGCACCGCCCCGGTGTCATGCCGCCGCCCCTCGCCGATCGCGCGCGCGGTCATCACCTGCACGCCGGAGAGCAGGCCGATGGCCATGGTCACCACCACGCTGGACGGAGCCCAGCCGAGCGCATGGTAGCCGAGCTGGGTCGCCGAATAGCGGCCCACAACGATGGCGTCCGACAGCCCCATGGCCATGATGCCCAGGCGCGAGATCACCACCGGCCCCGAGAGCTTCAGGAGCTCGGCCAGTTCGGTGCGGACGGGAAGGACGCGCCCTCCCGTCACGGAGGACGCGAGAACCCTTCCCGATCGTGTCTCACGATCAGGCAAGAAGGGTTCTCCAGTGAAAGTGACGACCCTGTTCGCCCCATATGACTTTTGCAAAGTCACACGGGACAGGGTCGTGGGCCGCGGGACGGTCCATGGGCGGAACACCTAGTTTTCAAAGAGGCGCGGAGACTGGCGCCGGCGTCAAAAATAGCAAGCCGAGGTTGTTGGGGCGCCGCGTCGCGGCGGCGCGCGTGACGCGGAAGGCACATTCGCATCACCGCGTTCGGCGATGATCGGCAAGGCGCCGTCGGTCAGCGCGCGGCGTGGGCGAGCCGGCGGCCGGGCCCCAGGATCTCGGACGGCGGGACCTCATCGGCAGCCGTGGCGAGCAGGGCCTGGATGGTGTTCAGCAGCACCGCAAGGTTGATCGGCTTGGCGACCAGGGCGTCCATTCCTGCCCCCAGGTATTCTGATCGGTGGTGGTCCATGGCGTTGGCGGTCAGGGCGATGATCGGGGTCCGCGCCGCGCCGGCTTCGCGCTCGGCCTGCCGGATCGCCTGGGTCGCCGCGACGCCGTCCATCACCGGCATCTGGATGTCCATCAGCACGACGTCCCAGGCGCCGGACCTCCACGCCGCAACCGCCTCTTCGCCGTTCGAGACCACGACCGGGAAGATATCGGCGGCCTCAAGCAGGGTCCGCAGAACGACCTGGTTCATCGGATTGTCCTCCGCCGCGAGCACCCGCAGGCCGTCGACGGCGGCGATCGGGGCTTGCGCCTCGGCGACCGGGGCCGGTCTCGCGACGGCCCGCGCCGGCAGGGTCACGGTGAACCGGCTGCCCACGCCCTCTGTGCTGGCGAGTTCGATCTTCCCGCCCATCAGGGCGACGAGGTCGCGGCAGATGGTGAGGCCAAGGCCCGATCCGCCGTACCGGCGGGTGGTGGAGGCGTCGGCCTGCACGAAGGGCTCGAAGACCTGGTCGAGCCGGGAGGCCGGGATGCCCATCCCGCTATCCTCGACGGCGAGGACCAGGGCCGCGCCATCGTAGGCGATGGCGACCGAGATGGTCCCGCGATCGGTGAACTTCACGGCGTTGGAGATCAGGTTGTGCAGCACCTGGCGAACCCGAGTGGGGTCCCCGGACCAGCTGCCCACCGCTTCGGGCGCCACGGTCACGGAGAGGACCACGTCCTTGTCCTGCAGGAGCGGCGTGAAGGCCTCGATGCCGGCAGCCAGCGCCTCGGTATCGATGACGCCGTCTTCCAGTTCGATCTTGCCGGCGTCGGCCTTGGAGAGGTCGAGGAGGTCGTTGAGCAGGCTCAGGAGCGCCTCGCCGGCCGTGCTGATCATCCGCAGGTGGCCCCTCTGGGGGTCCGAAAGCTCGCCCCGGTGCATGGCCTGGGCCATGCCGAGCACGCTGTTCAGCGGCGTGCGGATCTCATGACTCATGGTGGCGAGGAATTCGCTCTTCACGCGGTTCGCGGCCTCCGCGCGGCCCAGCGCCTCCAAAAGCCTCGCCTCGGCGATCTCCGAGCGGTGCAGCGCGGCCCGCATCTCGGCCATGGCCCGCAGGCGCTGCGTCTGTGACTCGTTCCATTCCGCCACGACCCGGCTGGTGCCCGAGCCAATCAGCCAAAGTGCGAAGGCCAGGACCAGGGTCTCGCAGAGCACGCCGGCGCCTTGGCCCACGCCCAGCGTCGCGACGACGCAAAGCGGCAGGGCGGCCACGGGCACCGCAACCATAGTCAGGAACACACGCCGCGAATGGCGGGCGGTGGACACAGCCAGGGCCGTGAGGCCGACCGCCTGGACAGCCACATAGGCCAGGCCGGCGACGCTGTGGTTGAGGACGGTGAACCCTGCCGGGACGGCATACCACAGGAAGCCCTTGGCGAAGACCAGCCAGCATAGCCACGTCATTCCACGATCGGACTGGACCCGGGCGGCGCCCGCCGCCAGGCGCGGATAGACCTGCTGAAGCACCCAGTCCAAGGCGCAGAGGGCCAACGTCCAGCCCAGGCCCAGTAGCGGCCCGCCGACCAGGGCGAAAGCCACGCCGATGGCCATGTTGAACACGGCCTGGCGGCGCCAGGAGTAGGTGAGCGCGGCCAGGGTCAGCTGGTAGGGCGTGACCTCGCCATCGACGTTCGCGTCGGCCGCCCTTTCCTTGGGACGCGTTGATTTCGCTCGCATCGCGCCAATGCCCTTCGAACCCGAAAACGCGGAGCCTGGACTGTTGGCGGGCGCGCCTTAAGTCGCTGCGAACAAGGGCCATGGTGCGTCAGCGTGACGCGGCGGGCGCCCGGTGCGCGCCGCGTCACGCTATCGATGCCCAGAAGGACTACCGGAAGCTGTACAATCTCACGTCGGTGTGATCTGAACTTCCGGGTAACACGTTATGTGACACGCCTAATGCCACAGATTTATCTTCACTATTTCTCCATTGCGGCAAAATTTTTACGGATTTCTTACGCACCTAGTGATTGAACCCTCATAAACCAAGACCAAGGTGACGGGGGCGACGTGGCACAGAAGCGGGTTCTGCTGATCGACGACGACATCGAACTGCTGCGGCAGATGTCGGCGGCCTTCTTCCTGGCCGGATACCAGGTTCGCTCGGCGCCCGACGGCCAGGTGGGCCTGGCGCGCTTCACTGCGGAGACGCCCGACCTGGTGGTCACCGACATCATCATGCCGACGCGCGAAGGCGTGGAGACCATCGTGGCGCTCCGCAGGGCCTCGCGGGACCTGAAGATAATCGCCGTCTCCGGCGGATACCGGGTCGGGCCGCACGAGTTCCTGACCCTGGCCCGCCACGTGGGGGCCGACGCGACGCTGGCCAAGCCCTTCCGCCTGGCGCAGCTGGTGGCTCTGGCCGACGGCATCCTGCGGGACCCCATCGCGGCGAGCGCCGCGTGAACGCCACCGAGGCGTCGGACCCGATGGTCCTGCGCCACGCGCTCAACAATCTCTTCGGCAAGATCCTCGGCGCCGCCGAGCTCGCCCAGGACGCAACGCTGGAGCCGGCGGTGCGCGCCGAGCTCGACACCATTATCCACCTGGCGGAGGAGGGCGGCGAGATGATCGCGGACCTGGGCTCCGCGCCGGCGCCGGCCTGAGCCATGGAGCGCCTGATCTCGGCCTCGCTCCGCGAGATGCTCAATCAGGTCGGGCCCGCGATCGCCAGCGGGACGGTCAACATCATCAGCGTGGAGGCCATCCGCGAACGCTCCGAGGACCGCTGGCCCCGCAAGCGCGAGCAGGTGGTCACCTTCGTGGAGCGGGCGTTCAGCCGCCTCTCGCAGCCGGGCGACGTCATCGTCCCGCTGAACGATTGGGAATTCCTCACCATCCAGCCCGGCGCGTCGCGCACGGCGGCGCTCGGGTTCAGCGCCAACCTGTTGCGGGAGACCCTCGAATTCTTCCTGGGGGCGGCGTCGCACCAGGACCTGCGGCTGTTCCAGGTGAACGCCTACATCAACGGCGAACTCGGGGTCCGCGCCGTGGCGCCGGGACAGCTGATCAGCCCCGACCAGCTGGACATCGCCGCCCCCGAGGGGGCGGCGGCCGCGGCGCAATCCCTGTCGCCGCCCTGCGACGCCCTGACGCTTTCGCGGTCGCGCACCTTGCGGCTGGTCGTCGAGGGGGGACTGGCCGTCGAGGTCGCCGTCGTCGCCGAGCCGGTCTGGAACGTTCCCGCCCGCGCGGTCGCCTCCTATCTGCTGCGGCCCACGGTCAGCCTGGAAACCACCGAACCCGACGGCGTGGCGGCCCTGCCGGCGGAGCTCTCCTCCAGCATCGCCGGCGACATCGCCCTGCAGATGATCGCCGCCGCCGTGGACCTGCTGGAGCAGCTTGAGGTGAAGGTGGCGCTGCACCTCACCCTGCCGGTCCGGGCCTTGACCTACAGCCTCACGCGCTACCGCGTGCTGCACGCCCTGCGCGACCTGTCGCCCGAGATGCGCAAGCTGCTGATCCTGGAGATCGTCGAACTTTCCGATGGCCTGCCGCAAAGCCGCATGGCCGAGATCGTCGCCTCGATCGCGCCCTTCGCCCGCGCCGTCCTGGCCCGCGCGCCCAGCGCGGCGGCCGACCTGGCGGCGTGGCGCGGCTGTGGCTTGAACGGCGCGACCCTGGACTGCTCGGATCTCGACCCGGCCGACCGCCAGGCCCAGGCCAAGCTCGCCACCTTCGTGCGTAACGCCGCCCAGATGTCGAAGGCCTGCGTGGCCTATGGCCTCGCCTCCCGCGCGCTGGTGCTCGCCGCCTGGTCGGCCGGGTTTACTCACGTGAACGGCCCGGGCCTGGTCGCCGACGCCCTGCGCGCCAGGGGCGCGGTGCGCCTGCAACCGATCGACCTCTTCGCCGCGGACCTGGCAGACAGGAGATGAGCGAGCCGGCGCCGAACGCTCCCCGCACCGCCCCGCCGGAAGAGGCGCCGCGGCTGTTCGACGAGCCAGCGCCCGAGGCGCTGGCCCGCAGCGAACAGGCCTACCGCAGCCTGGTGAAGGAGACCTCCTCCCTCGTCTGGCGCTGGACGCCCGAAGGGACGCACGTCGAGGGTCCGGGGTGGGCGTTTCCGCCGCACTACGACGGGGACGCCTGGCTGGAATGGATCCACCCCGACGACCGGGCGCGCGCCCAGCAGGAATGGAGCCAGGCGCTGGCCGCCGTAACACCCTGGCGGGCCGAGTTCCGGGCGCGCACCGAGGGGGGCGAACATCGCTGGTGCGTGGCTCGCGGCGTCCCGCTTCGCGACTCCGCCGGGCTGGTGACCGAGTGGGTGGGCAATCTCACCGACGTCCACGACGAGCGCCTGGCGCATGAGGCGCTGCAGCGGAAGGACAAGCTGGAGGCGGTGGGCCGCCTGACGGCGGGTGTCGCGCACGATTTCAACAACCTGCTGACCGTGATCACCGCCGGCGCCGAGGCGATCATGGACGGGCTGCCGGGCGGACACCCGCTGCGCAGCGAGGCCGAGCTCACGCTGCACGCCGCCGAGCGCGGCGCCGAGCTGGTCAACCGGCTGCTCACCGTCGCGCGCCAGCAGCCGTTGCGCCCCCGCGCCTTGGACGCCGGACAGATGCTCGACGCCCTGGCGCGGCTGGTGCGGCGCACCCTGGGCGAGGACCTGGAACTTTGCGTGACCCACGCCCGCGGGCCGCTCTTCTGCCTCGCCGACCCGGCGCAGCTGGAGTCGGCCATGCTGAACCTCTGCATCAACGCCCGCGACGCCATGCCCGGCGGCGGCACGGTCAACCTGGAGAGCGGCCTGGTCTCCTTCACCGAGGACGCCGCGCCGCATTTCGGCCTGAGGCCCGGCCCCTATGTGATGCTTTCCGTGCGCGACACCGGCGCCGGCATGTCGCCGGAGACCATTCGCCGCGCCGTCGAGCCCTTCTTCACCACCAAGGCGGTCGGGCGCGGCAGCGGACTTGGCCTCAGCATGGTCTACGGCTTCGTGCGGCAATCGGGGGGCCACTTCACGATCTCGTCCATCGAGGGCGCCGGCACCACGGTGCGGCTCTACCTTCCGGAGGCCGAGCCGCCCGAGGCGGCGACGACGCCGGACGCGGCCGAGCCGGCGGCTGGCGCCGCGTCCAGCCATATCCTGCTGGTGGAGGACGACCGCCTGGTGCGCGACCAGGTGGCCCGGCAACTGAATGCGCTCGGCCACCGCGTCACCGCGGCGGCCGACGGCCGCGCCGCGCTCGACGCGCTCGCCGGCGAGGAGACGTTCGCACTGCTGATGACCGACGTGGTGATGCCGGGCGGCCTGAACGGCCGCCAGCTCGCCGACCAGGCGCGCCTGCTCCGCCCCGCCCTGCCGGTGTTGTTCACCTCCGGCTATAACGACGACGCGATCCTGCGCGAAGGACGGATCGGCGCCCAAGCCGCGTTCCTGGCCAAGCCCTATCGCCGCGCCCAGCTCGCGGCCGCCCTGCAGGCCATCCTCGAGGGGACGCCCTCCCCGCCGTCGGGGCGATGAGCGCAATCCCGCGGCTCAGCCCGAGAGCCAGCTCGGCGCGCCGGCCGACGCGAGGCGGACGGGCGATAGGGCGTCGTAGGCCGTTTCGGGGGCCAGCTCGGGGGCCGGCTGGCCGTCCGATGGCGGCCGCGCCCGGGCGGCGGCTTCCTCCATCGCCCAGGCCTCGTCTTCCCAGAGGCTGAGGTCCGCGCGGACGCCCAGGTTCTTGCAGATCAGCGCGACCAGTTCGCCGATCGGACGGCCCATGAAGTCGTCGTCGGCCTCGCGGTCACCGAGCCGCTCGTCGAGGCATTCGAGCAGTTGCTCGGCCGACTCTATGTCGTCGGTGTCGGCCTCGATGGCGCTGGCGACCGCGCGGCGCACCAGGCGCGAGCGCCGGTCGATCGGCGCGCGGGCTTCGCGGGCGCGGCGATAGTCGCGGTCGCCCTGCTCCTGCTTGGCGCGGACCTGGAATTCCTCTTCCAGCCGCGCCTCCAGCGCCAGCGTCTGGCGCACCGCCCGCGCGATCCGCGAGAACACCAGCCCGACATCGCCGGGCGCCGCCTCCGGCTCCTCAGCCTGCCGCTCGACGCCCCGCGCCAGCCGCATGCCGATCTCGGCAAGCTCGCGGAGCATAGCGAGGCGCTGTGCGGAGCGATTGGCCTCCCCGCCCAGGCATGCCTCGGGCGCATCCTGCGAAGGATCGTTGGGCGCGGCGGTGATGGAGGGCGTCTCGCTCATCGAACAAAACAAGAACATTGGATATTTGAAATGTCAAATATTCAGCGTGCAAAGCGGCGGACGAGAGGAACGCCGCCCGGAATCCTTGCGCCGATGTAGCTTATAAGGTACAAATGATGGAGCTCTTGCGGTATCAACGGGAAGACGGCGCCGAACCGTTCACCCAATGGCTCGCCGGCTTGCGCGACAAGGCCGCCGAGGCCCGCATCCGTATCCGCCTGCGGCGGGTTGAGGCGGGAAACCTCGGGGATTGCGAACCCGTCGGTGAGGGCGTGACCGAACTGAGGGTGCATGTCGGCGCGGGATACCGCGTCTATTTCGGACGTCATGGAGCATCGTTGGTCATCCTGCTCTGCGGCGGCGACAAGACAAGCCAGGCGGCGGACATCAGGCGGGCGAAGGCCTATTGGGCGGAATGGAAGCGAGAGCAGCGATGACAAAGCTACGCGGTGTTGTGTCTCACCACGACCGGGAGGTCGCCGAGCTTCGGGCCGACCGCGGGCTGGCGGTCGAATATCTGAAGGCCGCGATGGCGGCGCTCGACAATCCCGAGGACCGGGGCGCCTGCCTGCTGGCGCTGCGGACCGTCGCCGAGGCCTATGGCGGACTGGCCCTGGTCGCCAGCGAGGCGGGTATCAGCCGTGAGTCCCTCTATCGCGCACTTTCGCCGAAGGGCAACCCGACGCTCAAGACGCTGCTGGCGGTCCTGAAGACAGTCGGGATGCGGCTATCGGTCGAGCCGGAGGGTCAAGCGGCGGCTTGAGGCTACGGCGCGGGACGCGGACGCCACCAATGGCGCCAAGGCCAATCCCATCAGGGGTGGTCATTCACGGGGCTCAGTGAACACCGAACGGTCCCTGCCAGGGAAACCCCAAAGTTCGTGAATACGCCGCGCGATGTTCCGCCGTCACGTCGTGCATGCACTGAAGGTTCCCGTCGATGGCCGCCTTCGTCGCTGTCGAGTTTCCTTTCGCGCCGGCCAGCGCGGAACGCATGGCTTCGCCGCACGCCCCAAATCCCGCGGTGGCAGCGGCGTCAGCGGCAAGTTCCTGAGCGTTCTTCTTCTCAAGTTCAGATTGGAGCGTCGCGAAGGGCGTTCCGCAGATGCGCTCGCCGAACTGGAGGAAGATCGCAGTCCCTTCGCGATTGTCGTCCAGGTCGGTGATCACACCGACCGGATGTCCGTCCTTAAGTCCAACGACGAAGCGCGCGCCGCCGTCATACACGCCGCGCCCGTTCTTCGCGTAGACGACGCCGCAAACGTTCCGCGCGCCATGTCCATCCGACGCATAGATGGGGCCAGTTTGCATGTGCCGGTATCGGGCCGAAATCGGGTCCTTCAGCCGGTCCTCGATGTAGCTCTCGGCGGTCGCGACGGCTGCCGTCGGGCGGCTCGGCTGGGCGGCTTTGCCCGCTCCCGCGGCGGCCAGTGCGATCAGCATCAGCGCGCAAATCATCGCTCCGGGTTGGCCGCGCATCGTGTCGCTCCGTGTGCCGTGCACCGGCAAGGTACGGGATTGGGGTGAATCCTCGGTTGCGCGTCGCGTTTGTGACGGCCGGTCTTCCTGCGGATTGGCGAGAACCATCTGCGGCTTCTAGCCGGAATTTAAAGACGCAGACGACCTGCGCTCGGGCCGTGTCCCGGCGACCGCCCGAAGTCGTACGTATCCCTAATTTCCGGTCGGCGCGCGACAAGCGGGCGGGGCTCGGGCTACCAACGGGGCAGCGATGGGAGCCTGATCATGACGCGCATCCTGATGGTTCGGCACGGGCATGTGGAGGGGATCGAGCCGCCGCGGTTCCGCGGGCGGCGCGAGCTGCCGCTGACCGAGCTCGGCCAGCGGCAGGCGGCGGCGACGGCGGCGCGCATCGCGGCGAGCGCAAAGGTG
Source organism: Phenylobacterium sp. (assembly GCF_036264965.1). GTDB lineage: Bacteria > Pseudomonadota > Alphaproteobacteria > Caulobacterales > Caulobacteraceae > Phenylobacterium. Next base: position 15,216 of record NZ_DATAPY010000037.1, on the reverse strand, counting down.
GCGGCCGTGTGGACCAGCCCCGTGCAGCGGTGCGTGGCGACCGGGCGGGCGATCGCCGAGGCGACCGGCGCGCCGGCGCGCGTGGTCGAGGCGCTCAACGACCTCGACTACGGCGACTGGACCTGGCTGACCTACGAGGCGGCGCGGGCCGCCGATCCGGACCTCTACGACCGCTGGTATTCCGCGCCGGCCAGCGTGCGCTTCCCGGGCGGGGAGTCGCTGCAGGATCTGGTGCTGCGCGCCGGCGACGCGCTGCGGTTGGCGGTGGCCGAGGGCGTGGGCGACGGCCGCGTGCTGGTGCTGGTCACCCACGACAGCGTCGGCCGCGCCGTCCTGATGCAGGCGCTCGACCAGCCGCTCTCGGCCTACCGGCGCCTGGTGATGTCGCCCTGCGGCATCACGGAGATCAACGCCGCCGGCGCCCACACCCAGGTGCTGGGCGTCAATGCGACCGAGCACCTGGCGGGGGTGTAGCGCCTCCCGGCGCCCGCAGCGCCTCGGCCGCCCGCTTCACAGGCCAGCCCTCATCGGGTCGGTTTGCGGTTCGCCGGCGGGCGCTCGAAATTATTTTCATCGCCGCTGTCGGCTTGGCGTACCCCTGTTCGTCCTGGGACCAATGGACCGGAAATCTCCGGGCGGGCGAACCTGGGTCGGGAGGACGCGATGACGGCGAACTGGAAACGGGCGATGGAGCGGCTTGGCCTGGCGCTGGGCGCCGCAGCCGTGGGGACGGCGGGTCTCGCGGCGGCGGCGGCGTACCCGACCATGGGGCCGCTCGCCCCGTATCTGATGGACCGCGACGCCGAGGTCGCGCTGGCCCGCAGCGCGGCCCCGCCGGCGATCTCGAACGACGCCACGATCATGGTGCTGGGGCGCGGCGGCTACGAAACCGCGGCCAGGGGCAAGAACGGCTTCGTCTGCCTGGTGGAGCGCGGATGGATGTCGCCGTTCGACTCGACGGACTTCTGGAACCCGAAGCTGCGGGGCCCGGTCTGCTACAATCCGCCGGCCGCGCGGTCGCTGATGCCGCGCACCGCCAAGCGCACGGCGCTGGCGCTCGCCGGCCAGTCCAAGGAGGGCATGCTGGCGGCGCTGAAGACCGCGGTCGCCAAGAAGGAACTGGCGGCGCCGGAGACTGGCGCGATGTCCTACATGATGTCGCGCCAGCAGTATCTGGGGGATGCGGGCGGGCACTGGATGCCGCATCTGATGTTCCATGTCCCGACGGCGGACGCGGCGAACTGGGGGGCGAACCTGCCGGGCTCGCCGGTCATACTGGACACCGACCACGCTCGGGGGCCCGAACCGGAGACCATCTTCATGGTGGGCGCGGGCAAATGGTCGGACGGCACGCCCTACGTGCACGACGAGGCGCACAGCCACTGAGGCCGCGGCCGGCGAGACGCCTACCGGCCCTTCCACGCCCGTAGCGCCTCGGCGACCACCTCAGCCAGGCCCCGGGCGATGACCTTCGCACCGGCGGGGTTCGGGTGCACGCCGTCCGGCTGGCGCAGGTCGGGGCCGACGCCGGCGAAGAGGTCCGGGTAGAGAGCCACGTGGTTGGCCTCGGCGATCTGGCGGTAGAGCTCGCCGCGCTCGCCCGCGCCCATGCCGGCCAGGATGACGGTGACGCCGCGATCCTTCAGCTGTTTGACGATGACGTCCAGGCTGTCGCGGGTCAGGGTCTCGGGGTAGCCCAGACGGCGGTCGTTGCCGCCGAACTCGACGATGCAGAGGGTGGTGTCCTTGCGCACCGATCCGTTGAGGCGGGCCAGGCCATGGGGCGAGGTGTCGCCCGGCACGCCGGCGTTACGCACCGCGGCGTCGATCCCGAGGGCGGCGAGCGCGGCCTGGAGCTGGCTCGCGAGCCCGTCGGGTGGGGCCAGACCGTAGCCGGCGGCGATGGAGTCTCCGAAGAGGGTAACGACGGTGGGGGCTTGGCCTCGCGCTGCCGGAGCGGCGATGGTGGCCAGGAGGGTCAGGAGCAGGGTTCGCCGCGTATAGCCGATCATGGGTCCCACTCCGTGATCCTTCTCCCCTTGTGGGAGAAGGTGTCGTCCGAAGGGCGACGGATGCGGGGTTTTGCTCCGCTCTCGGCGCGATCCCACGCATGGATCGGATAGGGTTTTCGACCCCACATCCGACCTGCTTCGCAGGCCACCTTCTCCCGCAAGGGGAGAAGGATGCGCCGCTAGCCGCCCGCCGCCGCGCGCTGCGCCTCGTCCAGCCGTTCGTCCTTCAGCTTCTCCGCCACCAGGAAGGCCAGTTCCAGGGCCTGCTCGCCGTTGAGGCGGGGGTCGCAGTGGGTATGATAGCGGTCGGCGAGGTCGCCTTCGGTGACTTCGCGGGCGCCGCCGGTGCATTCGGTGACATTCTGGCCGGTCATCTCCAGGTGGACGCCGCCGGGGTGGACGCCTTCGGCCTTGCAGATCTCCACGAAGGATTTCACTTCCGAGAGGATGCGGTCGAAGGGCCGGGTCTTGTAGCCGTTGTTGGCGGTCAGCGTGTTGCCGTGCATCGGGTCGATGGCCCAGACCACCGACTTGCCGGCGGCCTTGGTGGCGCGCAGCAGGGCCGGCAGGCGCTTTGCGATCTTGTCGTGGCCAAAGCGGCCGTAGAGCGTCAGGCGGCCGGGCTCGTTGGCGGGGCTGAGCGCATCGGCCAGGCGCAGCAGGTCGTCCGGCTCCATCGTCGGGCCGCACTTCACGCCGATCGGATTGCGGATGCCCTTGAAGAACTCGACGTGCGCGCCGTCGAGGTCGCGGGTGCGCTCGCCGATCCACACCAGGTGGGCGGAGGTGTCGTACCATTGGCCGGAGGTGGAATCGACGCGGGTCATCGCCTCTTCGAGGTTGAGCAGAAGGGCCTCGTGGCTGGTGAAGAACTCCACCTGGTGCAGGCTGGGGTGGCTCTCCGGCGTGACGCCGACCGCTTCCATGAAGGTCAGCGTCTCGCTGATCTTGTCGGCGAACTCGCGGTAGCGCGCGCCCTGCGGGCTGTCGGCGACGAAGCCCAGGGTCCACTTGTGGATGTTGTGCAGGTCGGCGTAACCGCCGCCGGCGAAGGCGCGCAACAGGTTCAGCGTCGAGGCCGACTGGCTGTAGGCCTGGATCATCCGCTGCGGGTCCGGCGTGCGGGCCTCAGGGGTGAACTCCATGCCATTGATGATGTCGCCGCGGTAGGACGGCAGGGTCACGTCGCCGATGGTCTCGGTGGGCGCCGAGCGGGGCTTGGCGAACTAGCCGGCCATGCGGCCCACCTTCACGACGGGTTTTCCGCCGGCGAAGGTCAGGACGACGGCCATCTGCAGGATCAGGCGGAAGGTGTCGCGGATGTTGTCGGCGTGGAATTCCTTGAAGCTCTCGGCGCAGTCGCCGCCCTGCAGCAGGAAGGCGCGGCCTTCGGAGACGTCGGCGAGCAGGCCTTTCAGGCGGCGGGCCTCACCTGCAAAAACCAGCGGCGGCATGGCGCGCAGGGTCTGCTCGGCCTTCGCCAGCGCGGCGAGGTCGGGATAGTCCTGCGGCATATGCTTGGCGGCCTTCGATCTCCAGGCGGCCGGCGTCCAGTGTTCCGTCATAGCTCCAACTCCGCAGCCCCGCGGCTCAGCAGGGAAGCCGGGCGTTCTACTCCAAGATGGGGGGCGAGGTCGATGTTTGCCGGACGGGCCGTTGGAAAGACCTACCGCACCGGCCGTTGCGCGTTGGCCACGGTGAGCAGGGCGACCAGGGCGCCCAGGGCCAGCCACCACTCCTGCCAGACGCCGAAGTTGACGCCGAACAGCAGATAGACCGAGCAGCAGGCCGCCGACGCCGCCGCCGTCATGTTGGACCACGGCCGCGCCAGACGGCTGAGCACCACGCCCCAGAAGGCCGCGGCGGTGATCGCGCCGATCGCGCCGAGCTCCAGCCAGACCTGCAAGGGATTGTTGTGCGGGTGCAGCACGATGCCGGGGCCGAACATGCGGCTGGCCTCCAGGCCCCAGCCCTGGAGGGGCCGCAGCTTGATCCAGTCGATGGCGTGGCTCCAGTAGCCCAGGCGCATGGCGTCGGTCATGGGCAGGGCGTGGCGCAGCGCCTCGTAGTCGGTGAAGTGGCGCACCGCCCAGATGACCGCGGGCATGGACAGGAACAGCACCGCCGCCACGACGGCCAGCAGCCGCGGCGTGAGCGTCGGCCAGCGCCAGACCATCAGGAAGACCACCGGCGCCAGGATCAGGCCCAGCACCGGGGCGTCGTAGCCGAAGGCCATGGCTGCGGCCCCGACGCCAGCCGCCATCACCAGCGCCAGCCAGGGCATCAGGCGGCTGGGCGCGCCCAGCGCCGCGAGCGGCCAGATCAGGCCCAGGACCTGGGTGGAGTGGCCGTCGTTGGACTCCGCCAGGTCGCCGCGGATCGGCTCGTAGAAGACGTGCAGATATTTGTAGGCCGCGCCGCGGGTGATGGTTTCCTCGATCAGCACGAGGCCGAACAGGGCGCAGCCGAAGGCCAGGACCTGCAGGGCCCGGGTGCGCAGGGCCGGGTCGGCCCGCCGGGCGGCCGAAATCGCGCTCCAGTAGAGCGGCAGCTCGAAGGCGAGCTTGAGGATGGTGTTATTGCCGGGTTTGCTCGGGTGATACGGGCTCCAGGTGGTCGACACCGCCGCCCAGATCAGGCCCGCGAACAGGATCATCGCGGCGGGCCGGTCCTGGTCGCTGATCCGCACGGCCGGCAGGCAGAGCAGGCCAACCAGGGCCAGCAGGCCCGAGAACCCCAGCGGCCACAGCCAGCCGATCGGCGCCACCAGCACCGCCGCGCCGATCAGCACCCAGCCGCACCAGACGCTGAGGAGGTCGCGGGACGCGGTTGCGGTCAGGCCTCGGCTCACGCCACCTGCCCCAGGCCGAGCGGCACGTACTTCTCGCGCATGGTGACCAGTTCCTCGGCGAGCGTCGGATGGACGGCGCAGGTGGCGTCCCACTGGGGCTTGGTGACCCCCAGCTTGATGGCGATGGCGGCCATCTGAATCATCTCCGGCGCGTCGGGCCCGACCACGTGGCAGCCGACCACCTTTTCGGTGGCGCCGTCGACGACCAGCTTCAACAGCGAACGCTCGTCGCCGCCGAAGGCGTATTTCATCGGCTTCAGCCGGGCCAGGTAGATGTCGACCTTGCCGAACAGCTTGCGCGCATCGGCTTCGCTCAGGCCCACCGAGCCGATCGGCGGCTGGGAGAACACCGCCGAGGCGACGGTCTCGTGGTCGAACGTGGTCGGGCGGGCGTAGAACTCGGTCTCGGCGAAGGCCTGGCCCTCGCGGATCGCCACCGGCGTCAGGTTGATGCGGTCGGTGACGTCGCCCACCGCCCAGATGTTGTCGACGTTGGTCTTCGAATAGGCATCGACGGCCACCGCGCCCTCGTCGGTCAGCTTCACGCCCGCCGTCTCCAGGCCCAGGCCCTCGACATAGGGTTCGCGGCCCAGGCAGAACATCACCACGTCGCTCTCGACCTCATGGCCGTTGGAGAGTCGGCTGGTGAAGCCGCCGGCGGTCTTTTCGATGGCGATGTGCTGGGCCGCCAGGATGACGGTGATCCCGCGCTTCTCCATCTCCTCGGTGAGGTGGCTGCGCACGTCGTCGTCGAAGCCGCGCAGGACATTGGGGCCGCGGTGGACCAGGGTCACCTCGACGCCCATCCCGTTGAAGATGCCGGCGAACTCCACGGCGATATAGCCGCCGCCGGCGATGACGATCCGCTTCGGAAGCTCCGGCAGCTGGAAGGCCTCGTTGGACGAGATGGCGAACTCCGCGCCCGGCAGGTCCTTGGGCGCCCAGGGCCGCCCGCCGGTGGCGATCAGGATCTTGTCGGCGGTCTTGGTCCCGACCTTGTCGATCTCGACGGTGTGGGCGTCGGTGAGGCGGGCCTTGCCGTGGGCCAGCTCGGCGCCGGCGTTTTGCAGATTGCGGACGTAGATGCCGGAAAGCCGGGCGATCTCCTTGTCCTTCTCCTCAAGGAAGCTCGGCCAGTCGAACCTGGCGCCCTCGATCGTCCAGCCATAGGTCTTGGCCGTCTTGAAATGGTGGGAGAATTCCGAGGCGTAGACCATGAACTTCTTGGGCACGCAGCCGCGGATCACGCAGGTGCCGCCGACGCGGTGCTCCTCGGCCACCGCCACCCTGGCGCCGGACATGGCCGCCAGGCGCGCCGCGCGCACCCCGGCCGAACCCGCGCCGATCACGAAGAGGTCGTAGTCGTACTTGGCCAAGTCTGGCCTCCTTCAATCTTCTAGGGCTCGAGCGTGGTGACGCCCGTATCGCCGCCGATCAACGCCAGGTCGGCCAAGTCGAGAAAGAGGCCGTGCTCCACGACCCCGGTGATGCTTTTCAGCGCGGCCGCCAGCAGCGCCGGCTCCTCGATCCGCCCGCAAGCTGCGTCATAGATGAGGTTGCCGCTGTCGGTTTTCACCGGGGCGCCCTCCTTCATCCGCAAGCGCGGCGCGAGGCCGATGTCGAATTCGCCGAGCACGTCGCAGATGCGCGCGTGGGTCGTCTTGTACCCGAAGGCCACCACCTCGATCGGCAAGGGAAACTTGCCGCCCAGCATCGGCACGACCTTGGCGGCGTCAGCGATGACGATGGAGCGCCGCGAGGCCTCCCACACCAGCTTCTCGCGCAGCAGCGCCGCGCCGGCGCCCTTGATCAGCGACAGGCCGGGCCCGATCTCGTCGGCGCCGTCGACGGTGAGGTCGATAGTCCGGGTCTCGCCGAGTTCGCCGACGGTCAGGCCGAGGCTCGTCGCCAGGTCCGCCGTCGCCTGCGAGGTCGCCACGCAGGTGAGATTGAGGCCCCGCGCCGCCAGCGCCTTTACGAACCACACTGCCGTCGTGCCGGTCCCAAGCCCTACGACCATGCCGTCCTCGACGAGCGCCGCCGCCGCCTCGCCCACCGCGCGCTTCTGATCGTCGGCGGAACTCATGATTTGCGCTGCTTCGCGGCGCGCGCGGCCAGCTTGCGGGCGCGGAACTTGGCGGCCCAGCCCTCGCGCTCGACCTGCTGGCCCCGCTCGACCGCCAGCGCGTCGGCCGCCACGTCCTTGGTGATCACCGAGCCGGAGCCGGTGTAGGCGCCCGGCCCCACGCTCACCGGCGCCACCAGGGCGGTGTTGGAGCCGATGAAGGCGCCCTCGCCGACGTGGGTCTCGTGTTTGTCGAAGCCATCGTAGTTGCAGAAGATGGTCCCGGCGCCGATGTTCGCGCCCGCGCCGACCGTGCCGTCGCCGAGATAGCTCAGGTGGTTGGCCTTGGCGCCCTTGCCGACCGCGACCTTCTTCACCTCGACGAAATTGCCGATGTGGGCGTCCTCGCCGATGTCCGCGCCCGGCCGCAGGCGCGCATAGGGGCCGATCAAGGCGCCCTCTTTCACCACCGCGCCTTCCAGGTGGCTGAAGGCGCGGATCACCGCGCGGGTCTCGACGCGGACGCCGGGCGCGAAGACCACGAACTGCTCCACGGTCGCGCCGGGCTCGATCTCGGTGTCGTAGGAGAAGTGCACCGTCTCCGGCGCCAGCATGGCCACGCCGTCCGCCAGCGCCTGGGCGCGGCGGCGGTCCTGGAAGATCCGCTCGGCCTGGGCGAGCTGCATGGGCGTGTCGCAGCCCATCACTGCGCTTTCCGGGACGATGGCGGCCTTGACGTGCGCCCGGTCGTCGGCGGCCAGGGCGACGATCTGGGTCAGGTAGTACTCGCCCTTGGCGTTGTCGTTGGTGGTGCGGTCGAGCCAGCCGAAGAGGCGCGCCTTGTCCGCGCATAGCATGCCCGCATAGCAGGTCCGGACCGCCAGCTCCGCGGGGCTGGCATCCTTCGGCTCGACGATGCGGCTGACATCGCCCGCGGCGCTCATCATCATCCGCCCGTAGAGCAAGGCGTCGACAGGCTCGAAGCCCAGCAGGGCGAGGTCGGCGCCGGCGCCCCGTAGCTCGAACAGCGGCTCAAGGTCCGGCGGCGTCAACAGCGGGCAGTCGCCGTTGGTGACCAAGACATCGCCGTCGAACCCGGCCAGGGCCTCACGGGCGGCCATCACCGCATGCCCGGTGCCAAGCGGCGGGTCCTGCACGGCCACGGCGCCCTCGCCCAGGCGGCGGACCACCAGGTCGCGCACCGCCGAGGGCCCGGCGCCGACCACCACCACGATCTTCTCGCAGCCGGTCGCCTCGACGGTGTCGATCACCCGTTCCAGCAGCCCGCGGCCGCCGACCTTGTGCAGCACCTTGGGCAAGGCGGACTTCATCCGTGTGCCTTGCCCGGCGGCAAGGATTACGGCGGCGCGCGCGGTCATCGGGCAGGGTCTCCGGGCCGAGTCAGCAATCTTCGCCGCTGGCTTACCAAGCCTTGGCGCCGGGGGCGAGAAGCGGCTAGCTTCCCGGCCTTCTCGGGGAGTGCATTTTCATGAAGCGTCGTCACGGTCTATCCGCCCTTCTGTCTGCGTGCGCGATCGGCGCCGTCACCACCGCCTGGGCCGCGCCGCCCGCGCCGATGGATCAGAAAGCGCTGGAAGCCAAGTTCGACAGCCTGATCGATCCGGCCGAAATGGGGACCTGGCTGAAGCTGATGGCCGCCGAGCCGAACCACGTGGGCTCGGCGCACGACAAGGCCAATGCTGAATGGGAAGCCGCCCAGCTGAAGTCGTGGGGCTGGGATGTGAAGATCGAGACCTTCGAGGTGCTCTATCCGACGCCGATCAGCGAGGCCCTGGAATTGGTGGCCGGCCCCGGCGCGGGCTTCAAGGCCACACTGCAGGAGCCGCCGATCCCCGGCGATCAGCCGACCTACACCAAGGACGCGCTTCCCGCCTACGTGGCCTTCCAGGGCGACGGCGATGTGACCGCGCCGCTGGTCTACGCCAACTACGGCATGCCCGAGGACTACCTGGCGCTGGAGCGCATGGGGATCTCGGTGAAGGGCAAGATCGTCATCACCCGCTACGGCGGCGGCTGGCGCGGCCTGAAGCCCCTGCTGGCCCAGATGCACGGCGCGGCGGGCGCGCTGATCTATTCCGACCCCAAGGACGACGGCTACGCCACCGACGACGTCTATCCGAAGGGTGCGGCGCGGCCGGCGCACGGCTTCCAGCGCGGCTCGGTCGCCGACATGCCGATCTATCCGGGCGATCCGCTGACCCCGGGCGTCGGGGCCACCAAGGACGCCAAGCGGCTCGACCGCAAGGACGCCCAGGTCATCCTGAAGATCCCCTGCCTGCCGATCTCCTACGGCGATGAGCAGGTGCTGTTGCAGTCACTGGACGGCCCGGTGGCGCCGGCCAACTTCCGCGGCTCGCTGCCGATCACCTACCATGTCGGCGGCGGCGAGACGGCCGGCAAGGCCCACCTGGCGGTGAAGTCCGACTGGTCGCTGAAGACGCTCTACGACGTGGTCGGCACGCTCAAGGGCTCGGAGGCCCCCAACGACTGGATCGTGCGCGGCAACCACCACGACGGCTGGGTGATGGGCGCATCCGACCCGCTGAGCGGCCAGATCGCCCTGCTGGCCGAGGCCAAAGCCTTCGGCGTGCTGATGAAGGGCGGCTGGAAGCCGAAGCGGACCATCGTCTACACGAGCTGGGACGGTGAGGAGCCCGGGCTGCTGGGGTCCACCGAATGGGCTGAAACCCACGCCGAGGAGCTGAAGGCCAAGGGCGTCGTCTACATCAACACCGACGGCAATGGCCGCGGCTTCTTCCGCGCCGAGGGCAGCCACGCCTTCCAGCACTTCGTCAACCAGGTGAGCGCCGACGTGAAGGACCCGGAGACTGGCGTCTCGGTCCGCGACCGCGCCCGCGCCCGGCTGGCGGTGGGCATGTCCGAAAGCGGCGGCGGCGGCGGCCGCGGCGAGGGCCAGTCGCCGCAGATGAAGGCGGCGGCCAACGATCCCACGAAGGATATCCCCCTGGGCGCCCTGGGCTCCGGCTCCGACTACTCGGCCTTCCTGCAGCACCTGGGCGTGCCGTCCATCGACTTCGGCTACGGCGGCGAGGGCGAAAGCGGCGGAGTCTATCACTCGCTCTACGACGACTATCAGCACCACTCGACCTTCGTGGACCCGGGCTTCGCCTATGACGCGACGCTGGCCAAGACGGTCGGCCGGGCGGTGATGCGCCTGGCCGACGCCGACCTGCCGGTGCAGCGTTACGGCGACTTCGCCGACACGGTGGCGACCTACCTCGACGAGGTGAAGAAGCTCGCCGACACCACCCGCGACGCGGGCCGCACCCAGGCGCGCCTCCTGAGCGGCAACGCCTTCGCGCTGGCCGCCGACCCGACCAAGCCGCACGCCAACCCGGCGCCGCTGAAAGCCTCGCCGACCACGGACTTCGCAGCCCTGGAGAGCGCCGTCGCCAAGCTGAAGGCCAGCGCGGCGGCCTTCGACTCGGCGCTCGCGACCAAGGGCGAGAGCCTGAACAAGGCCCAACGCGTCAAGCTGGACGCGGTGGTCCGGCCGCTGGATCAGACGATGCTGCGTCCGGAAGGCCTGCCAGGCCGCGGCTGGTACATGAACATGGTCTACGCCCCCGGCCGCTTCACCGGCTATGGCGCCAAGACCCTGCCGGGCGTGCGCGAGGCCATCGAGGAGCGCCGGTTCGACGACGCCCAGAAGTACGTCGGGATCACCAGCCAGGCGCTGAACGCCTATGCCGGCGAACTCGACAAGGCGACCGCCATCGTCAATGGGGGCTGAGCCTGGGGCGGCGCCTGCCTCTTCTTTGGCGGGCGCCGTCATCGCCTTCGACCTGGACGGCACCCTGGTCGACACCGCCCACGACCTGGTCGGCACGCTCAACTGGCTGCTCACGGCCGAGGGCGTAGCGCCGCTCGCCATGGATGACGCGCGGCCGTTCATCGGCCGCGGCGCACGCTGGCTGATCGAGCGCGGCTTCCAGGCGGCCGACGCCGCCCTGGAGCCCGGCCAGGTGCAGCCGCTGCTCAACCGCTTCCTCGCCCACTATGAGGCGCACATCGCCGACGAGAGCCGGCCGTTCCCCGGCTGCATCGCCGCCCTGGAGACCCTGAAGGCGTCCGGCGCCAAGCTGGTGGTCTGCACCAACAAGCTGACCGGGCTCTCCACCACCCTGCTCGATGCGCTGGACATGAGCCGCCTGTTCGAGGCCGTGATCGGCGCCGACCGCGCCCCGGCCATCAAGCCCGACCCGCGCCACCTGCTCACCGCCATCGCCGAGGTCGGCGGCGATCCGGCGCGCGCGATCCTGGTCGGCGACGCCGGGACCGACGCCGGCGCAGCGCGGGCCGCCAAGGTTCCGCTGATCCTGGTCAGCTTCGGCTACACCGAGACGCCGGCCGCCGAACTCGGCGCCGATGTCGTGATCGACCACTACGACGAGCTGCCGGACGCCTGTCTGCGGCTGCTGGGCCCAACGGACTGAAATTCTATTTTCGGAGAGGCGATGGTGGATGCGACAGGGATTGAACCTGTGACCCCCTCGGTGTGAAGCATTGGCCGCCCACTTGCGACGGACGCGGCAGTGACCGATCCGCGAGGCCCTGTGGCCGCACCTTAGAATATAGTGGCATGCCTCTAGGCGTCGTCTCAGGATTGCGTCCCAATAGCCTCGGTTGAGTCGCCCTCAGCAAGGCGGATTGGGGAGAATCGGCATCGCGGCATACTACCCCCAGTACTCGCGCTTGGTCGCTGTTAGGGCGAGAGCTTGATCGTGCCTGTTCCTGCCCGTCCGAAAATCTACCACATCGTCCATTGGGACAAGCTGGCCTCAATCGTCGCCGACCGCCACCTGCTCTGTGATGCCGCTCTGCTGCAACGCGCGCCGGTCGGTACCACCATCGGCATGAACCGGATCAAGCAGCGGCGGCTGAATGAGCTCCGACTCAGCTGTCACCCTGACCTGTACGTCGGCCAGTGCACTCCGTTCTACTTTTGTTCTAGATCGGTGATGCTGTTCCTGATACACCGGCGAAACGAAGAGCTGACGTTCAAAGGCGGACAGGAGCCCATCGTCCACCTCGAAGCGGACCTGCACGACGCGGTGGAGTGGGCGGAACAACAGGGTCGCCGGTGGGCGTTCACCCTCTCGAACGCCGGCGCCTACTACTTCGAGGATCGTTCCGATTTGGCGCAGCTGAACGAAATCAAATGGGACTCGGTCCAGGCCCGGCAATGGTCGGAGCGTGCCATCAAGGAGGGCAAGCAGGCAGAGTTCCTGCTCGAGCACTCCTTCCCTTGGACCCTCATTGAACGCATCGGCGTGTATTCGAACGCCTTTGTCCAACCCGTGTCCGCCGCCATGGGCGATGCCGCGCATCGGCCCATCATCGAAATCCGTCGCGACTGGTACTACTAGGGGCGCGCAATGATCGAACTCACCACCGGCAACATCCTACAGGCGGACGCCGAGGCGCTCGTGAACACCGTGAACTGCGTCGGCATCATGGGCCGAGGCATCGCCCTTCAGTTCAAAAACCAGTTTCCGGAAAACTTCGAGGCCTACGCTGCTGCCTGCGCGCGCGAAGCGGTTCGGCCGGGGAAGATGTTCGTCTTCGAGACCCGGAGCCTCACCAACCCCAAGTACATCATCAACTTCCCAACCAAGCGGCATTGGAAGGGCAAAAGCCGGATGGAAGACATCGAATCCGGCCTCCAGGCCCTGGTCGCCGAGATTCGGGAGCGGGGCATTCGTTCAATCGCGATCCCGCCGCTCGGTAGTGGCCTGGGCGGCCTGGCCTGGTTGGACGTGAAGCCGCGGATCGTGGACGCCCTGCGGGGGATCAACGACGTGCGCGTCATCATCTTTGAGCCGACGCAGGCACCCGTCGCGACGAAGTCGCGGGACGTTCCCTCGATGACCGCCGGCCGGGCCGCCCTCGTCGTATTGGTCCATCGCTACCTGGGCGGGCTGCTCGATCCGTTCGTGACGCTGATTGAGCTGCAGAAGCTCATGTACTTCATGCAGGAGGCAGGGCAGCCGCTGCGCCTGAACTACATCAAGCACCACTATGGGCCCTACGCCGACAACCTTCGGCACGTCCTCACGAAGGTCGAAGGTCACATGCTGTCGGGTTACCACGACGGCGGCGACGCGCCCGACAAGCTGCTCGAACTGGTTCCTGGCGCCGTGAAGGATGCGGAGGCGTTCCTTGCTTCCGATGACGGGACCCGCACCCGGTTCGACCGCGTCGGCAAGCTGGTCGAAGGCTTCGAGACTCCCTTCGGCCTGGAGTTGCTGGCCACCGTCCATTGGGTCGCGACGCGTGAGGGAGCGGCCACACCGGACGAGGTTCGCGCCAAAGTCTATGCCTGGAACGACCGCAAGCGTCAGTTTACCCCCCGGCAGATCGAGATCGCCTTGAGTGCGCTGCAAGCTAAGGGGTGGATCGCGGGTTCTTCGGCTTCACTCGCCGGGCAAGCCCACTAGATCCGTAAGAGGCTGACTATCAAGCGACATCCGGATCTGACCCCCCGTATTGCCTCACCCGCAGATGTTACCGAACAAACCGTGACGTCTTAGCGCGGGTAAGCTGGGTGATCTGGGTCGTTCTCCGGCGGGCTGGGCGGCAGCGGAGCCGCTCGCGACGCGCGCCTCCCCATGGCGCCGTAGCGAGCGAGCGGCGTAGCGGTGGTCATCCAGCGCCTATCACCCAGGCCCCTTCCAGGATCAGGCGCCTGGCCATGGTCGTCCGCCAGACCTTCACGGCCCGTTGGACGGTGCGAAGGTGCTTCGGGGTGAAGGTCGATGGCTCGAGCAACGTCAGCCGCCGTAGAACCTCGATCGCCGGCATTGCTGGGGCGGCCTGTAGCCAAGCTCGAATCTGATCTTCAAATGGAGCCAACATGCCGGGCCTGACCGGGACGGGCTTGCGCCGGCGGTATTGACGGCGATGCGTGGTGCGTTGCTCACCCGTCCGCCAGGCGGTCTTGAGACCCACCGCAAATCTCTGCAGGTCAACAACGATGGGATCAGCCTGTTCCTTTGTAAGGCCTCGACGGTCCACACGTCGTCCTAGCTCTTCCTGCGCAGTGCGCATCTCGGCCAGCAGCAAAACTGGATCCGCCACGGCACGCACTCCGCGAAGTTTTGTCTTGTCGATTTCAACGACATCACTGTGCGCCAGGACGCGATCAGCGGGCGGTATCGGCGCGTGGTAGCGCTTGATGACTCGCGCGCCCACCCGGGTCTTCTGTTTGAGCTTGAACGACGGCTGCAACAGGTTGGTATGCAGCCTTGAGGCTGCGTAAAGCCGGGTCAGCGCGGCAACGGAGTCGAGGCCCTCGAACCGGCCATAGCCCACAAGCCGGCGAACGATTGCGCCGTTCTTTTGCTCCACCCACGCCTGGTCATTCTTGCGGTAGGCCCTTGATCGAGTCACCTCCAGCCCTTGGGCTCTGCACCAATCGACCACCAGCTCGTTCATGAAGGCGCTGTCGTTGTCGAAGTCGACGCCCCGCAAGGCGAATGGAAACAACGTCTGAGCCTTGGCGATTGCGTCGATCACCAAGCTGCTATCGCGCAACAAGACCGGAATGCACTCCGTCCATCCGGTGGCGATATCAGTCAGCACCAGAGTTTGAATGAAGCCGCCGGAGCTCGAGGTCCCGGAATGGGCGACGAAATCGACCTCGACAAATCCCGGACTTGGGTCGCCCCAGTCGGCGAAAGTCCGCACCGGCACGGACCGCCGGACCGCCGAGCTGAGGCCTGCGCGGCGTCGCTGGCCTCCACGAGCCACGATGCGCACCTCGCAGAGCAGCCGATCCATGGTCGCGGGGCTGACCTTGAGCAACTGATCACGTTGATCTTGGCCGATCTGCAACCGGCCATGCCGTTCGAGCGCGGGCAGGAGCACGGGTATCATCACCCGCAGGCGCTTGGAGCAGACCCGGTCCGAGGCCTCCCAGAGCGAAATCAGCGCATCGCGGATCTGCTGGCCGTAGATCGCACGAGATCGGGTGGCGACGACCGGGCGCGCGCTTCTCAGGCTCAGCACACGGATGGCATGCTTGCGGTGATAACCCGTCACCGCGACGAACTCGTCGAGGATCTGACGTTTCTCGGCGCGGCGACCAGCCCGGTAGCGCTCCACAATCGCGCCGATCAACTCCGACCTGGTCGCCATACTGACCTGCCTCGCCATCCTCGCCCCCGATGCCCTGCTGGGCTGGCGGGTAGCATTTCAAATGAGGCAACAACTGTAGCCGGTAGCAAATCAGCTGAGGCAATGCG
>NZ_DATAPY010000036.1:0-19036 GCF_036264965.1 Phenylobacterium sp. | reverse complement strand
GACATCGCCCACTATGCGGGCCTGGTGGCCGGCGGGGTTTATCCGAACCCATTCCCGCACGCCCACATCGTCACCACGACGACGCACAAGACCCTGCGCGGCCCGCGCGGCGGCATGATCATGACCAACTCCAAGAAGTGGGCGAAGAAGATCGATTCCGCCGTCTTCCCCGGCCTGCAGGGCGGGCCGCTGATGCATGTGATCGCCGCCAAGGCCGTGGCCTTCGGCGAGGCCCTGCGGCCGGAGTTCAAGGTCTATGCCGCAAACGTCGTCGAGAACGCCCGCGCCCTGGCTGACAGCCTGCAGTCCGCCGGCTTCAAGATCGTCTCCAACGGCACCGACAGCCACCTGATGCTGGTCGACCTGACGCCCAAGGCCGTCAGCGGCGCCGACGCCGAGATCGCGCTCGAACGCGCTGGGATTACAACCAACAAGAACGCGATCCCCGGCGACCCGCTGCCGGCCATGCAGACGTCCGGCCTGCGAGTGGGCTCGCCCGCCTGCACGACCCGCGGTTTCGGCCCGGCGGAGTTCCGCCAGGTGGGGACCTGGATCGGCGAAGTCCTGGACGGCCTGAAGGCCGGCGGCGACAATTCGGCCGTCGAGCAGAAGGTCCGCGGCGAAGTTCTTCAGTTGACGCAGCGCTTCCCTATCTACAACGGATAGGGGTTAATCGGCCGAAGGGGGCCAGATCATGCGCTGTCCGTTCTGCGGTCACCTCGAAAGCCAGGTGAAGGACAGTCGTCCATCCGAGGATGGCGCGGCGATCCGCCGTCGTCGGCTCTGCCCGGAGTGCGGCGGCCGCTTCACGACCTTCGAGCGTGTGCAACTGCGGGAACTGACCATCCTGAAGCGATCAGGCCGGCGCACGCCGTTCGAGCGCGACAAGCTCGCCCGCTCCATCGCCGTCGCGATCCGCAAGCGGCCGATCGATCCGGATCGGGTGGAGCGGATGATCTCCTCGATCGTGCGCCAGCTGGAAAGCATGGGCGAAACCGAGCTGCCGTCGTCGGCGGTGGGCGAACTGGTCATGACCCAGCTGAAGGCGCTCGATGACGTGGCCTACGTCCGCTACGCCTCGGTCTATCGCGACTTCCGCGAGACCCAGGACTTCGCCAAGTTCCTCGGCGAGGAAGGCTTGGCCGAGGCGGCCGAAGACGAGGCCTAGCGGCCGTGCCGGTCACCCTCAAGCTCGCGACTTCGCTGGATGGCCGCATCGCCACGGCCGCCGGCGAGAGCCGCTGGATTACGGGCGAGGATTCCCGCGAGGCGGTGCACTGGTTGCGCGCTGAACACGACGCGGTGCTGGTCGGAATCGAGACGGTTCTGGCCGACGATCCCGAGCTGACCGTCCGCCTGCCGGGCTATGACGGGCCGCAGCCGGCGCGGGTGGTTCTGGATAGCCGCCAGCGGCTTTCGCCGACCTGTAAGTTCGTCAGGACCGCTCGCGAGGTCCCGACCTACGTCGTGGCCACCACCGAGCCCGATCCGGCGCTGGTCGCGGCCGGTGTGAAGGTCCTCACCGTCCGTGGTCTGGGCGAGGACCGGCCCGAGCTGAAGACCGTCGTCGAGGCCCTGGCCGGCGAAGGCCTGTCGCGCCTGTTCGTCGAGGGCGGCGGCCAGGTGGCGGCGAGTTTCGTCCGCTGCGGGCTGGTGGATGCGCTGGAGTGGTTCCGCGCCCCGATCCTGATCGGCGGCGAGGGGCGGCCGGGCCTAGGCGCCCTGGCGGTTGCGAGCTTGGCCGAGGCGCCCCATTTCCGGCGTGTCGAAGTCCGGGAGGTCGGCCTCGACCTCTGGGAACGCTACGCGAGGGTCTGAATGTTCACCGGGATCGTCACCGACGTCGGGCGTGTGAAGAGCGTGCGGGAAACCAACCGCGACCGCCGCTTCGAGATCGAGACGGCCTTCGATCTCGCCACCGTCGATATCGGCGCCTCGATCAGCCACGCCGGCTGCTGCCTGACGGTGGTGGAAAAGGGCGACGATTGGTTCGCGGTGGAGGTGTCCGGCGAGACGCTGGGCCTGACGACGCTCGACGCCTGGGAGGAAGGCCGCCGCATCAACCTGGAGCGCGCCGCGCGGGTCGGCGACGAACTCGGCGGCCACATTGTCTCCGGCCATGTGGACGGCGTCGGCGAAGTCTTGTCGGTGCGGAGCGAGGGCGGCTCGCACCGGGTGCGGATCCGCAGCCCCCGGCCGCTGCACCGGTTCATCGCGCCGAAGGGCTCGATCACCGTCGAGGGCGTGTCGCTCACCGTCAACGAGGTGGAGGACGACGTCTTCGGCGTGAACCTCATCCCGCACACCTGGGATGTGACCACCTTGGGCGAGCTGAAGCCGGGCTCGCGGGTGAATCTGGAGATCGACATGCTGGCGCGCTATCTCGCGCGCTTCCGCGAAACGGCCTAAGGCTGCGCCGCACACGCCGAAGGACCCCCGATGAGTGAAGACCAAGTCCGCATCCTGATCGTCGAGGCGCGTTTCTATTCCGACCTGGCTGACGAGCTGCTGAAGGGCGCGACCGATGCGCTCGAGGCCTTCGGCGCGGCCTATGAGGTCGTGACGGTGCCGGGCGCGCTGGAGATTCCGGCGGCGATCGCGCTGGCGGAAGAGGGCGGCCGCTACGACGGCTATGTGGCTCTGGGCACGGTGATCCGCGGCGAGACCTATCACTTCGAGATTGTCGCCAACGAGTCCGCCCGCGGGTTGATGGATCTCTCGGTCAAGCAGCTCTGCATCGGCAACGGCATCCTGACCGTCGAGGATGAGACCCAGGCCTGGGCGCGGGCCCGCGCCAGCGAGGGCGACAAGGGCGGCGGCGCCGCGCGCGCGGCGCTGACCATGGTCTCGCTGCGCCAGCAGCTGCTGATCGGTCTCTAGATGACCGCTCCCCCGAAACAGGCACGGTCGGTCGCCCGGCTGGCCGCGGTCCAGGCGCTTTACCAGATGGAGGTCTCCAGCGTCGGCGCTGAGGCGGTGATCCGCGAGTTCGCCGACCACCGGTTCGACCGCGACGCCGAGGGGGGCGACATGCCCCTGGCCGCGGCCGACGAAGCCTTCTTCGCCGAGCTGGTGCGCGGCGTCGTCGAGCACCAGAAGGCGGTGGACGCCGCGGTCGCCAGGAAGCTGGCCACCGGCTGGCGGCTGGACCGGCTCGACGCCACGGCCCGCGCCATCCTGCGCGCCGGCGCCTTCGAGCTGATCCATCGCGCGGACGTGCCCACCGAGGTGGTGATCGACGAATATGTCGAGCTGGCGAAGTCGTTCTTCGAGGGGCCGGAGCCGGGGTTCGTGAACGGGGCGCTGGACGCGGTCGCCCAAGATGCCCGGCGCTAAGCACCCCGAGACCGACGAATTCTCCGAGATCGCGCGGCTGTTCCGCCCGCTGACCGGCGGCGCGCCGGGAGCCTTTGACCTCAAGGATGACGCCGCGGTGGTGCCGCAGCGACCCGGCTTCGATCTGGTGATCACCAAGGACGCCATGGTCGAGGGCGTGCATTTCCCGGTTGGCGAGGCGCCCGACCTGATCGCGCGCAAGCTCCTGCGGGTGAATCTCTCCGACCTGGCGGCCAAGGCGGCCGAGCCGTTCGGCTGTTTCCTGGCGGTGGCCTGGCCGCCGAACTTCGGCCCGGTCGAACGTGAGACGTTCGCGCGCGGCCTGGGCGAGGACCTGGCGGCCTACGATGTCGCGCTCCTGGGCGGCGACACGGTTTCCACGCCCGGGCCGTTCACCGTCAGCCTGACGGCCCTCGGTTGGGTCCCGGAAGGCGGCATGGTGCGCCGCGCCAGAGCCCAGGTCGGTGACGTCCTCGCAGTCAGCGGCACGATCGGAGATGGCGTGTTGGGGCTGGCCGCGGTGAAGGGCGAGATCGCCGATCCGGACGGCTGGCTCGCGGGCCGCCTGCGGCTGCCCACGCCCCGGCTGGACTTGTGCGAGGTGCTTCGCGCGCAGGCCCACGCCGCCGCCGACGTCTCAGACGGCCTGATCGCCGACGCCGGACATATCGCCGAGGCCAGCGGGCTGGGGCTGAGCCTCGACCTCGACGAGATGCCGCTGTCGCCGGCCGCCGCGGCCTGGCTCGACGGACAGCCCGACCGCGCTGCGGCCTTGGTCCGCCTGGCCACCGGCGGCGACGATTACGAGGTGGTCGCCGCCTTTCCGGATTCACCGCCGGAGGGCTTCACGCCCATCGGCGAGATGGTCTTCGGGTCCGGCGTCGAGGCGCGCGTAGACGGCCGTCCGGTCGCGGTCACCGAACGCGGTTGGAGACACCTGTAAAAGGAACCTCCGCCGTGGCGAGGTATTGCGGTCCGGGGACTGCGCCGCCAGGGACCGATGATGACCGCCTCCGTGAAGCTGCTTTCGCTCGCGACCGCCACGCCGCCGCACGACCTCGCTCAGGATGATGTCTTCGAGGTCGCCCACCGGATCTTCATCTCCCGCTTCCCCGAATTTGTGAAGATGGGGCCGGTCTACGACCATGCCGGCGTGCGCCATCGCCAGATCGCGCGGCCTGTGGATTGGTACCTGCAGCCGCACGGCTGGGCCGACCGGGCGGCGGTCTATGATGAGGTCGCCCTGGATCTCTTCTGCCGGGCCGCTGCGACGGCGCTGGCGGAAGCGGGCCTGACCGGTGCGGACGTAGACGCCATCGTCACGGTCTCGACCACTGGTGTCTCAACACCCAGCCTTGAGGCCAAGGCCATGACCCGCATGGGCTTCCGGTCCGACGCCGCGCGGGTTCCGCTGTTTGGCGTCGGCTGCGCCGGCGGCGCGACGGGTCTGGCCTTGGCCTATCGGCTGGCCAAGGCGCAGCCGGGCGCCAAGGTGCTATTGGTTTGCGTCGAGCTCTGCTCATTGGCCTTCCGGCTGGAGGAGCTCTCCAAGACCGACATCATCTCCACGGCGATCTTCGGCGACGGCGCGGCGGCCTGCGTCGTGTCCAGCGAGGCCGGCGCGGAGGGCTTCGCCACGGTCACTGGCTGCGCCGAGCACACCTGGCCCGATACACTGGGCGTGATGGGCTGGCGGGTGGGCGAGGGCGGCCTGGCCGTGGTGCTCGACCAAGCGCTGCCGCCCTTCGTGCGCCGGGAAATCCGGCCGGTCGTCGAGGCCATGCTGGCCCGCCAGGGTCTGGGGCTTGAGGATATCGACCGCTTCATCTGCCATCCGGGCGGCATGAAGGTGATCGAGGCTCTGGAGGGTGCGCTCGGCCTGGGGCAGGGCGCCCTGGACCATGAGCGCGAGGTGTTGGCCGACCACGGCAACATGTCCTCGCCCACCGTCCTATTCATCCTCGACCGCGCGCGCCGAGCCGGTCTGCCGAAGCGCTCGCTGCTTACCGCTATGGGGCCGGGCTTCACCGCCAGCACGGTGACCCTGGAGGCGGCATGATCCTGTCGCTCGTCATCCTGGCTCTGGTCACGCTGCAACGGCTGGGCGAACTGGTTGTCGCCCGCCGCAACACCGCGCGGCTGTTGGCCGAGGGCGGGGTCGAGCGGGGAGCCGAGCACTATCCGCTGATGGTCAGCCTGCACGCAGCCTGGCTGATCGGGTTGTGGGTGCTGGCCTGGGATCGGCCCGCGAACTTGCCCTGGCTCGCCGCCTATCTGGCGCTTGAGATCCTGCGGATCTGGGCGTTGGCGTCGATCGGACGGCGCTGGACGACGCGGATTATCGTGGTTCCGGGCGAGCGCCTGGTGCGTAAGGGTCCCTATCGGTTCCTGCCGCATCCCAACTACCTGGTGGTGGCGGGCGAGATCGCGGTCCTGCCGCTGGTCTTCGGCCTCAACGCCTATGCGCTGGTGTTCTCGCTCCTGAACGCCGCTATGCTGTGGCTCCGTATCCGGGCCGAGGACGCCGCCTTGAGGGACGCCCGGCAGCCCGCAATCTGACGCAGCACTTGCTTTCGCAGGCGCGTTGCGGCTTTTGGCGCGTCCGCCGCGTTTCGCCGACGGTCCAAGGACCTTGTATGCCGTTTCCGACCACCCACCCCGCGCTCGAACGCGCCCTCGAGAAGCAGGGCTATCAGGAGCCGACGCCGGTTCAGGCCGCTGTCCTGTCCGAGCCGGACAGTCGCGACCTGTTGGTCTCCGCCCAGACGGGCTCCGGTAAGACCGTCGCCTTCGGTTTGGCCCTGGCGCGCGGCTTGCTGGGCGAGGAGCTGCGGTTCGGCCGCGCCGAGGCGCCTCTGGCCCTGGTGATCGCCCCGACCCGCGAGCTGGCCCTGCAGGTCAGCCGCGAGCTGGAATGGCTCTACGCCGAGGCCGGCGCGCGAGTGACCACCTGCGTTGGCGGCATGGACCCGCGGGCCGAGCGCCGCGCCCTGCAGGCCGGAACCCATATCGTCGTCGGCACGCCCGGCCGCCTGCGGGACCATATCGAGCGCGGCGCGCTGGATCTGTCGGCGCTGAAGGTCGTGGTGCTCGACGAAGCTGACGAGATGCTCGACCTCGGCTTCCGCGAGGACCTGGAAGAGATCCTCGACTCCACGCCGGTCGAGCGCCGGACCCTGTTGTTCTCGGCGACCATCGCTAAGGAGATCGCCACTCTGGCGCGGCGTTATCAGCGCGACGCGGTGCGCATCGACACCCTGCGGCGCGACGAGGCGCACGGTGACATCGAGTACCGCGCGGTCCGCGTGGCGCCCAACGAGGTCGAGCACGCGGTGGTCAACCTGCTGCGCTATTTCGAGAGCCCGGGCGCCCTGGTGTTCTGCAACACCCGCGAAAAGGTGCGCCATCTGCACAGCGCGCTGCGGGAACGCGGCTTCTCCGCCGTCGCCCTCTCCGGCGAGATGACCCAGAAGGAGCGTTCGGACGCCTTGCAGGCCCTGCGCGACGGTCATGCGCGCGCTTGCGTCGCCACCGACGTCGCCGCCCGCGGCCTGGACTTGCCGGACCTGGGCCTAGTGATCCACGCCGAGCTGCCGGTGAACAAGGCGGGCCTCCTGCACCGGAGCGGCCGCACGGGCCGGGCCGGCAAGAAGGGAGTCTCGGTCCTGGTGGTGCCCTACAACAAGCGGCGCTTTACCGAACGGCTGTTGGACTCGGCCAGCATCGACGCCGGCTGGTCCGGCCCGCCGCTGGCCGACGAGATCCGCGCCAAGGACCAGCAGCGCCTGCTGGACGATCCGATCCTCAAGACCCCGGGGTCCGAAGAAGAGCTGACGCTGGCCGGCCGACTGCTGGCGGACCTCTCGCCCGAGGCGGTCGCCGTCGCCCTGATCCGCTACCAGCGCCAGCGCCTGCCGGAGCCGGAGGACATGTTCGATGACGCCCGCGAGACCGGCCAGACCATCCCGTCAGCTCGGCCGCGCGGCGGAACGGCCTACGATCCGATGCAGGAAAGTCCCGCCGGGCCGCGGCCCTCGCACCGGGCCGATACGGTCGGCGCCGAGTGGTTCCGGATGCCGATCGGCCGGCAGAACAACGCCGATCCCAAATGGCTGATCCCGCTGATCTGCCGCCTGGGCCACGTCACCAAGAAGGACATCGGCCAGATCCGCATCTTTGACCGCGAGACCAAGTTCGAGATCGTCGCCGAGACGGAGGCGCGCTTCCGTCAGGCGGTGAAGGGCGCGGCCGAGGGCGATATCCGCATCGAGCCTGCCGCGGCCCCGCCGGCGGCCGATCGTCCGCGCGGCCCGCGACCGGGGCCCGGGTCGGGCCCGCTGCGCGGCGGGCCGCCTCCGAAGGGCGGCAAACCCAACGGCGGCAAGCCGTTTGCCGGCAAGCCTCGCGGCCCGAAGCCCCAGGGACGACGCCCGACCTAGGCTGGGCGGACCAGCGGGCTCGACGGCGTGAATTGCCCGGCCGCCAGATCGAAGCGGACCTGGGAGCGGCCGAAGTCCAGCGACACCCGTTCGAATTGGCTCAAGAGATCCATACCCAGCACGATGGCCGGCTTGTCCTTGAGGCCCCACAGGTCGAATACATGCACGTTGGCGTGGACGACGGGCACATTGCCCAGCTGGAGCCCGCCGAGCCGCAGGAACGGCAGATAGAGCATCTCGCCGAAGAAGGGCTCGCCCGCCAGCGTCTCCATGCCGATCTGGTGATAGGTGTCGCTGGCGCCGCTGCGGCGGTTTTGGGCGGCGACCAGGGCGCGCAGCGGCGTGTTGGCCATGCTCATCTGAGAGCCGGAGTCGATCATGGCGCTGATCGGCCGCCCGCCCAGGTCGGCGTCGACGATGGTCAATTGGCCCATGCGGCGTCGCGCCGGAACGATCACGGAGCCGTCGGCGGCGATGTCGCGCACGGATCGGGCGATGGAGATGTTGCGGTCCTTGAAGGCCAGGACCAGGCGCTGGCCGTCCAGCCAATCGACGCCCAGCACGCCATCGAGCCCCTTGTTCAGGGGTAGTGTCGCCGCGCGCACGGCCTTGCGGCTGCGCTCGCCCACCTGCAGGCGGTCGATGATCACCTGGGGGCGCTCGTGCACGCCCACGACGGTGTGAATGCGCGCAGGGTCGGTCGCGGCGAGCATCAGCCGGTCCGCCAGGTCGCGCGAGACGCAGGAGGTGTTCGCCCCGGTGTCCATCAGGAATTGGAACGGGCCCTGGCCGTTGACGGTCACCGGCGCGAGCATGTGCTCATAGGCGTCGTGGCCTGCGCCGATCTCGGTCGGCGGCTCGGCCAAGTTGGGCGACGGGTTTGCGGGCGCGACGGTCTGGGCGAACGCTCTGGACAGCGGCGCGGCGGCGGGCAGGGCGATCAGGCCGGCGGCGGCCTGGCGGCGGCTCAGGTCCATGGCGCAACGCCTCCCTGGCGTTTTCTTTTGAGGCTACACCCTGGCTGCCCTGAGGTCATGCGGCGCTTCAACCTTGCGGAAACGGACGCCGCGGTAGTCTGCGGGCCATGTCCAAGCGCCTGCTCCTGCTCGCCTTGTCCCTTCTGGCCCTCGCCGGAGCCGCCCACGCGGGCGAAAAGCCCGACAAGACCAAGGAGGTCGGCCAGTATGTCGACCTGCAGCCGGTCGCCATGCCGATCGTCGTCGATCAGCGGCTGGTCAACTATGTGTTCGTCTACGTCCGCGTGAACCTGAAGAGCGGGGCTGACATCATCAAGGCCCGCGAAAAGGAGCCGGCGTTCCGCGACGCCCTGGTCCGCGACGGACACCGCACGCCCTTCGTCCTGGCCAACGACTGGTCGAAGATCGACGAAGCGATGCTGATCGCGGCCATGACCCGCGACGCCGCCGCCATCACCGGCCCTGGCGTCGTCGCCTCGGTGAGCATCACCTCCCAGACCCCGCAGAAGCGGGTGATGCCGCCCCGGCCGGCGGCTTCAGACCATCCCTGAACCGTGTTCCCTCGGCGCTGTTGCGCCGGGAGGCCAACTTTGGCACTTTCCCGCCTCTTATCAGGGGGCCGCCAAGGGAGCGCGCCTCTTATCTTGGGGAAACAGGGGCTGGGAGCGAGCCGGGGCCGCGTCACCGACGCGGTTATCGATCCCCCTCCGCGCGATCGTAAAGGGGTGCGCACAACATGAGTTCGATTTTGATGCTGGTGATAGCAGCTGGCCTGCTGGCGGTGCTGTACGGCGCCGTGCAGACCGCCTCACTGATGCGGGCCTCGCCCGGCAACGCGAAGATGCAGGAGATCGCCGCCGCCATCCAGGAGGGTGCGCAGGCCTATCTGAACAAGCAGTACACGACAATCGCCATGGTGGGCGTTGTCATCTTGATCGTCCTGTTCTTCCTGCTCGGTCCGCTGGAAGCCATCGGCTTCCTGATCGGCGCGGTGCTCTCGGGCGCCGCCGGTTTCGTGGGCATGCTGGTCTCGGTCAGGGCCAACGTCCGCACCGCCCAGGCGGCGTCGGAAGGTCTGGCCAAGGGCCTCTCGCTGGCGTTCCGCTCGGGCGCGATCACCGGCATGCTGGTGGCGGGCTTCGCCCTGATCGGCGTCGCCGGCTATTACACCGTGCTGACCGGCCCGCTCGGCCATGAGAACACCAGCCGCGATGTGGTCGACAGCCTGGTGGCGCTTGGCTTCGGCGCATCCCTGATCTCCATCTTCGCCCGTCTGGGCGGCGGCATCTTCACCAAGGGCGCCGACGTCGGCGGCGACATGGTGGGCAAGGTCGAGGCCGGCATCCCCGAGGATGACCCCCGCAACGCCGCGACCATCGCCGACAACGTGGGTGACAACGTCGGCGACTGCGCCGGCATGGCCGCCGACCTGTTCGAGACCTATGCGGTGACCACCGTCGCCACCATGGTGCTGGCGGCGATCTTCTTCCGCGGCACGGATGCTGTGAACAACATGATGCTGGTGCCGCTGGCCATCTGCGGCGTCTGCATCGTCACCTCGATCATCGGCACCTTCGCCGTGCGCCTGGGCAAGTCCAACAACATCATGGGCGCGCTCTACCAGGGCCTGATCGTCACCGGCGTGCTGTCGGTCGGCGCGCTCTGGTGGGTGATGCACAGCCTCGTCGTCGCCCCGCTGACCGTCGGAACCAAGACCTTCGACGCCAACAGCCTGTTCGGCTGCGGCATCGCCGGCCTGGTGGTGACCGCGTTCATCGTGGTGATCACCGAGTACTACACCGGCACCGGCTTCCGCCCGGTGAAGTCGGTGGCCAAGGCCAGCGTCTCCGGCCATGGCACCAATGTGATCCAGGGCCTGGCCATGTCGCTGGAGTCCACCGCCATGCCGGCGCTGGTGATCATCGTCGGCATCATCGTCACCTACAACCTGGCGGGCCTGTTCGGCATCGCCATCGCCACCACCTCTATGCTGTCGCTGGCCGGCTTCATCGTGGCGTTGGACGCCTTCGGTCCGGTGACCGATAACGCCGGCGGCATCGCCGAAATGGCCGGCTTGCCTCCGGAAGTGCGGGTCACCACCGACGCCCTCGACGCGGTCGGCAACACCACCAAGGCGGTGACCAAGGGCTACGCCATCGGTTCGGCCGGCCTCGGCGCCCTGGTGCTGTTCGCGGCCTATACCGAGGACCTGAAGTTCTTCTCGGCCAATGCGACGCCGGGCAGTTTCTTCGACAACTTGGGCACGGTCGCCTTCGACCTATCCAACCCCTACGTCGTGGTGGGCCTGCTGTTTGGCGGCCTGCTGCCGTTCCTGTTCGGCGGCATGTCGATGACCGCGGTGGGTCGGGCGGCGGAAGCGGTGGTGGCGGAAGTCCGCCGTCAGTTCCGCGAGAACCCCGGGATCATGACGGGCGAGGTGAAGCCGGAGTACGGCCGCGCCGTGGCCATCCTGACGCAAGCGGCGATCAAGGAAATGATCGTTCCCTCGCTGCTGCCGGTGCTCTCGCCGATCGTGCTGTTCTTCGTCATCAAGGCGATCGCCGGCAAGGTCGACGCCTTCGCCTCGCTCGGCGCCATGCTGATGGGCGTGATCGTGACCGGCCTGTTCGTGGCCATCTCGATGACCTCGGGCGGCGGAGCCTGGGACAACGCCAAGAAGC
Organism: Phenylobacterium sp.; assembly: GCF_036264965.1. GTDB lineage: Bacteria > Pseudomonadota > Alphaproteobacteria > Caulobacterales > Caulobacteraceae > Phenylobacterium. Next base: position 7,603 of record NZ_DATAPY010000036.1, on the reverse strand, counting down.
TGATCGAAGAAGGTCACTACGGCGGCAAGGGTTCGGAAGCCCACAAGGCGGCCGTGACCGGCGACACCGTCGGCGACCCCTACAAGGACACCTCGGGTCCCGCCGTGAACCCGATGATCAAGATCACCAACATCGTGGCCCTGCTGCTGCTGGCGGTCCTGGCCCATGGCGTGATCCACTGATCACAGCCCAAGGCTGAAAACGAAGACGCCCCGGAGAGCGATCTCCGGGGCGTTTTGCAATTAAGGCCCGCTCGTCCCCGCGAAGGCGGGGATCCATGGGGCGCGTGGGATATTTGGCGTGGCGGCGTGAGCGGTCGCTATCTCAGTTTGGGTCCCCGCCTTCGCGGGGATGAGCGGAGGACTAATTCCGCCGATCGCCCGGACGGTTGCCGGGGGTGTTGTCATCGCTGTTGGGCAGGAGCCCGCCGCGGCCGACGTTGCCGAGGATCTGTTCGAGGATGGTCAGCTCGCGGCCGCGGGTTGGGGTTTCGCGGCCGTTGAAGGCAACCACCTTGCCATCCTTCAGGGTATAGCTGTTGACGCTCTCGACCAGCTCGGAGTCCTTGTTGAAGGTGATCGCGGTCACATTGCGCGCCACCACTTCCGGCCGCTTGAAAGCCACCCGGGACTTCAGCTGGTTCATGTAGAACCAGGTGTTGGTGTCGAAGGCGCCGGTCGCCGAGGGCGAGCCCAATCGGCCGCGCACGGTCGACTTGGTGTCGGTGCCGATCTTCACGTCCTTGGGATCGGACTCGATGGCCTGGAAGCCGGAGTAGCTGGTCACCGGCGCGCAGGCTGACAGGCTGGCCGCGGCGGCGGGGATCAACAAGCCGGCGGCGAGCGCGGCGAAGGCGGTTCGGGACATCATCTGAAGCTCTGGAACCTGTTCTCTGCGCCGATCTGCGCTGAAGGGCGTTGGCCTGGGGCTTTGACCTATCGTCGCTCGCCCCTTAGTTCAATGCGGCTTTATGTAAGTCATCGGGCGAAATCGAGGCGTGATGTTGTTGGACCGGTTGTTGCGACCCCGCCCCGCGGTGGCGGCCGGCCGCGCGCTCTATGCGCGTGCGGTCGAGCAGGCGAGGGCGCCTGGGCTCTACGCCGACCTCGCCGCGCCGGACACGGTGGAGGGCCGATTCGAGCTCTACAGTCTGCATGTGGTCCTGCTGCTCGACCGCCTGCGCGGGCAGGGCGACCTGGCGGCCGACGTCAGCCAGGTTCTGTTCGACACCTATGTGAAGGGCCTCGACAGCGCTCTGCGGGAGATGGGTGTCGGCGACCTGTCGGTCGGCCGCAAGATGCGCAAGCTGGGCGAGGCCTTCTATGGCCGCGGCAAGTCCTATGAGGTGGCCTTCGCGGCCTTGCCCGACCAGACCCAACTCGATGCCCTGCTGGCCCGCACGGTCTATGCCGACGCAGACGCCGCCCAGACCCCTCGGCTGGCGGCCTATGTCCTGGGGCAGCGCGCGGCCTTGGCGGCGCAGGACCTGGAGCCTCTGCTGGCGGGTCAGGTGACGTGGCAGCCCTTATGACTCCGGCCTGGACCCAAGTGATGCGGCTGCATGAGATCGCCCGCGGGCCGATGGTCATGCGCCTGGAGCCCGACGAGGCGGCGCGTGCGGGGATCGCCAGGACGCTCGGTCTGGTCAGCCTGCCGTCGCTGAGCGCCAACCTGACCCTGAAGCCCTGGATGGACGGCGTCGAGATCACCGGCCGCTTCGACGCCGTGGTCGAACAGACCAGCGCGGTGTCGCTGGAGGACTTCCGGCACCCGTTGTCCGGCGAGATCGAGGTCCGCGCCGTGCCGGGCGGCAGCCCCAACGCCCAGGCGCCGGAAGGCGGCGAGATCGACTACGATCCCGAGGCGCCCGATCCGCCGGACATCCTGGAGGGCGACACCATCGATCTGGCCGCCTATGTCATCGAGCACTTGGCGCTGGAAATCGACCCATTCGCGCGCCAGCCGGGCGAGGAATTCGAATTTCAGCCGGCTCCGGAGCCGGAATCGCCCTTCGCCGTGCTCAAGAAGTTGAAGGGCGACGAGCGCTAGGCGCTTAAGGCCTTGTTTGCATTGCCGAGCCTGGACGCTATCGTCCGGGCGAATCCGGCGGGACCCGTCGAAGGACCAAAGCGCCGTCTTGACCCAGCCCCTGGTGATTTCCATCGACGCCATGGGCGGAGACCACGGCCCGAGCGTCGTCGTGCCGGCCGTCATTCGCGCAACCGCCTCGCTGCCCCAGGACGTCCGCTTTCTGCTGCACGGTGATACGGCCGCCATCGGCCACGGCCTGGCGCGGTATCCCAACGTGGCGCGCCGCGTCGATATCGTCCCCGCCGAGCGGGTGATCGCCATGGACGAGAAGCCCGCCCAGGCGCTGCGCCGCGGCAAGGGCACGTCCATGTGGAACGCCGTCGAGGCGATCCGCGAGGGCCAGGCGGTGGCGGCGCTCTCGTCCGGCAACACCGGGGCCCTGATGGCGATCTCCAAGCTGATCCTGCGGATGAGCGGTGAGCTGGAGCGCCCGGCCCTGGTCACCAGCATCCCCACCCCGCGCGGCGTGACCACCTTTCTCGACGTGGGCGCCAATATCGACTGCGACGCCGAGCGGCTGGTCGAGTTCGCCATCATGGGCGAGGCTTATCACCGCGCGGCCCACGGGGCGCCCAAGCCCACCGTTGGCCTACTGAACGTCGGCGCCGAGGAGATGAAGGGCCACGAGGAGGTGCGCGAAGCCAACCGGATCCTGCGCGAGGGCAAGCTCGACCTGGATTACCGCGGCTTCGTCGAGGGCGACGACATCACCCGCGGCGCGGTGGACGTGGTGGTTACTGACGGCTTCACTGGCAATGTAGCGTTGAAGGCCATGGAGGGCGCGGCGCGGTTCATCACCGCGGAGCTGCGCAGTTCGCTGACCTCGGGCTTCTTCTCAACGGTGGGCGCTATCCTGGCCCGGCCGGCGCTGCAGCGGTTCCGCGAGCGGATGAGCCCGACGCCGGCTGCGCCGTTGCTGGGGCTGAACGGCATCGTGCTGAAGGCGCATGGCGGGGCGAGCGCACGCGACTTCGCCATGGCCATACAGCTTGCGGTTGATCTGGCCCGTAGCGACTTTTCCGCCGAGATCGAACGGAATATGAGACGGCTCCCCGATGCGCTGGCCGAGCCCGCGCAGGCGACCGCCGATGCGGCCGCCACCGCCCAAGGAGCCACCGAGTGACGAGCGTGCTGCGTAGCGTGGTGACCGGTGTCGGCGGTTACCTGCCCGAGCGGATTGTGACCAACGACGACCTGGCCAAATTCGTCGACACCTCCGACGAGTGGATCGTCGAGCGCACCGGCATCCGCCAGCGCCACCAGGCCCGCGACGATCAGCCGGTGTCCGACCTGGCGGTGGAAGCCGCCAAGAAGGCCCTGGCCGCCGCCGGTCGCACGCCGGACGAGGTCGACCTGATCATCGTGGCGACCACCACCGCCGACCTGACCTTCCCCGCCGTGGCCACTATCGTGCAGCGCAAGCTGGGCTGTCCGGTCGGCGTGGCCTTCGACGTGCAGGCGGTCTGCTCCGGCTTTGTCTACGCGCTGTCGGTCGCCGACGGCTTTGTGGCCCGCAACCGCTCGAAGGTCGCCCTGGTGATCGGGGCCGAGACCATGACCCGGCTGATGGACTGGACCGACCGCGGCACCTGCGTGCTGTTCGGCGACGGAGCCGGCGCCGTCGTGCTGGAGCCGCAGGCGGGCGAGGGGACCACCGCCGACCGCGGCTTGCTGGGCTTCGCTCTGCGCGCCGACGGGACCAAGCAGGAGCTGCTCTATGTCGACGGCGGCCCGTCCACCAACGGCCAGGTGGGCAAGCTGCGCATGCAGGGCAACCAGGTGTTCCGGCACGCGGTCGTGAACATCTCCGAGGCGATCACCGCCGCCGCCGCCGACGCCGGGGTCGAGGTGGCCAGCGTCGACTGGTTCGTGCCGCACCAGGCCAACCTGCGCATCCTGCAAGGCGTCGCCAAGCGGGTCGGCATCGACGAGGACAAGGTGATCACCACCTTGGACCAGCACGCCAACACCTCCGCCGCCTCGATTCCCCTGGCCCTCCACCAGGGCGTCCGCGACGGGCGGATCAAGCCCGGCCAGCTGCTGCTTCTGGAGGCAATGGGCGGCGGCCTGACCTGGGGCGCCTGTGTTCTTCGACTGTAATCCTCAGCAAACCCCGCAAACAGGCGCTTGAAGTCTTTGACGGATTGGGACAATCAAGGCACGGTGACGCTGATGCTTTGGGGGATTTGGCGAGCATGAAGGGTGCGACGGTAACGCGGGCGGACCTCTGCGAGGCGGTCCATGAGGAGGTCGGCCTGACCCGCCAGGACTGCGGCGAGCTGGTCGAGCGCGTCCTCGAACTGATGGCGGTCGCCCTGGAGAAGGGCCAACAGGTCAAGCTTTCCGGCTTCGGCGTCTTCCAGGTGCGGGCCAAGCGCGCCCGTATGGGACGCAATCCGAAGACCGGTGAACCCGCCGCCATCGAGCCGCGCCGGGTGATCGGCTTCCGCGCCTCGCAAGTCATGAAGGCGCGGGTCGACCGCGCCCTCGCGCGGTGAGGACGCTCTAGACCGTGGCCAAGGGGCCGGAAGCCTTTCGGACCATCTCCGAAGCGGCGGACGAGCTCAGTGTGCCGCAGCATGTGCTGCGCTTCTGGGAAACCAAGTTCGCCTTTATCCGCCCTATGAAGCGCGCCGGCGGTCGGCGGTTCTATCGCCCGTCGGACATCGCGGTCCTGCGCGGCGTGCGCCATCTCCTCCACGACGAGGGCTACACCATCAAGGGCGTCCAGCGCCTGCACCGCGAGGAAGGCCTGCGCCGCCTGGTCAGCGCCGGCGGCGAGGGCCCGCCGCCCAATGACGAACCGCGCGGCGCGGCGCCGCCAGCCGCTGGCAAGGACAGCCTCTACGACGCCCTGCGCGAACTTGAGACCGCCAAGCAGCGGCTCGACGATCTGCTCAACCCCTGATTCAAAAAGCTCGTCATGGCCGGCCTCGTGCCGGCCATCCATACGCACAGGTCTCTAACGAAGAGGCCCGGCGGCACGGCTTCATCCGGCCCGCCCGGAGTCTATGGATGGCCGGCACGAGGCCGGCCATGACGATCATAGGGTTTGGGGATTGATCGCCGAATGGTCGGAGCGACAGGATTTGAACCTGCGACCCCTTGACCCCCAGTCAAGTGCGCTACCAGGCTGCGCTACGCTCCGACGCCTCGCGGCGAGCGCGCCTTATAGGCGGGCGATGATCGTCGCCGCAATCCCGAAAAGGTCTAGCCGGGTCGGTTCATCCAGGAGATGAGCGGCAGGACCGGAATCCCCCAGCAGATCCCGGCCAGGGCGAAGAAGCAGAACTGCCACGGGCCGTGGGCCGGGACATAGCCCGCCAACTTGGCCATGCCGCCCATGTAGAGCAGCAGGAAGCCCAGGATCGCGAAGAGGCCGATCAATTTGCGCAGGCGGGGTGACATCGCGCCTGCTTAGCCGCGCCAGCCCTCAGGCGGAAGCGTGGACTGGACCCGGTTTCCGGGTTAGGCCGCGGGCGATGACCTCATTCCTGCGTTCCGACCGCTCCCGCGCCGTGGCGATCTGGCTGCTGATCACAGCGGCCCTGGTGGTCGCCATGGTGGTGGTGGGCGGCGCGACCCGCCTGACCGGCTCAGGCCTGTCGATCACCCAATGGAAGCCGATCTCCGGCGTCCTTCCGCCGCTCGGCGACGCCGCCTGGCAGGCCGAGTTCGCCCGTTATCGGGCGATCCCGCAGTTCCGGTTCGTCAACCCGGACATGACGCTCGCTCAGTTCCGCTTCATCTACTTCTGGGAGTGGTCGCATCGGCTGCTGGCGCGGGTGATGGGTACGGTGTTCCTTCTGCCGCTGATCTGGTTCGCCGTGCGCCGCGAGATCCCTCGGCGGCTCTGGGCGCAGATGGGCGCGGTGACCCTGCTGCTGGCCCTGGAACCCATCGTCGGCTGGTGGATGGTGGCGAGCGGGCTGGAGACCCGGGTCTACGTCGCCCCGGAACGGCTGATGCTGCACCTGGGCATCGCCTTCGCCCTGTTGGGCGCGCTGGTCTGGACGGCGCTGGACGCCTGGGCGGGCCAGGCGCGCCAGACCTTGCCCAGCCCCTGGGGCGGCCGGGCGTTGTGGGTCGTGGGCCTGATCTATCTGCAGATCCTGCTGGGAGCCCTGGTGGCGGGGAACCAGGCGGGGCTGGTCTACAACGACTGGCCGCTGTTCGCCGGCCACCTGCTACCCAACGATTACGCCGGCCCAGGCCTCTGGGCGACGCTGGCCCACAGCCGAGGCGCGGTGCAGTTGCATCACCGCCTGGTCGCCTATCTGCTGACGATCGTCGCGGTGCTGATGGGCGCGAGCGCCTGGCGGTCATCCTATCTGGCGGCGACTTCCCGAAGCCTGGCCCTGGGCGTGGCCGGCCTGGTGCTCGTCCAGGCGGCCCTGGGAATCGCGACCCTGATGGCCCGTGTGCCGATCGGCCTCGGCGTCGCCCACCAGCTGACCGCGGCGCTGACGCTTTGCCTGGCCGTAGCCTTCGCCTGGCGGGTGCGCAGGATCTAGGGGCGAAGTTCGGCGCGTCCGAAATCGCGGGAAGCTCGTCATTGCCGCCATGGGGCGACGTGGCGCACAAGTTGGGCGATGTTTGAGCAAGCCTGGGGGCTGGAATGCAATCTCGAGTTCGGATCGTCGCGGCCGCGCTGGCCGTGGCCCTGGTCGGCGGCCTGACCGCGACGGCTGCGTCCCAGGCGGCGCCCGCAGCGCCGACAGTCGCCTATACGCCGGACGGCAAACTCGTGCCGCCGAAGGACTACCGCACCTGGATCTACCTCTCGAGCGGCATGGACATGGCCTACACCGAGGCTCCGGGCATGGCCGACCACCACATGTTCGACAATGTCTTCGTCAACCGCGAGGCCTATGAGGTCTACCAGAAGACCGGGACCTGGCCGGACAAGACCATCTTCGTGCTGGAGGGCCGGATGGGGCAGGGGCGAGGCTCGATCAACAAGAAGGGCCTCTTCCAGGGCGACACCATGGGCCTCGAGGCGCATGTGAAGGACACCGCCCGCTTCAAGAGCGGCTGGGCCTTCTTCCCGATGAACGGCGACGCGCCGGCCGCAGCCCTTCCGCAGACCTCGCAGTGCAACGTCTGCCACGAACAGCACGGGGCGGTGGACACCACCTTCGTCCAGTTCTACCCGACGCTGATGCCCAAGGCCCAGGAGATGAAGACCCTGGCCGCGGCCTATCTGGCGGACGAGGAAAAGGACAAGGACGAAAAGCGGTAATATATTACCGTATCAAGAAAACGTCGCCTTTTCAACGCCATGAGGATATTCAGACCTCCGGCAGTTGACAGGCTCCGGCTTAGTCGGCATATGCGCCCGCTCACGTCGGGGCCCCTTGTCCCGCCAAAGTCCGGATGAGTTTCCCATGATGAAGACCACGGCTTCGCTGAAGCCCGCCGAGGTCGAGAAGAAGTGGATCGTGATCGACGCCGAGAACGCCGTGGTCGGCCGCCTCGCGACCTTCATCGCCAACCGTCTTCGCGGCAAGCA
>NZ_DATAPY010000035.1:0-6362 GCF_036264965.1 Phenylobacterium sp. | reverse complement strand
ATAGGCTGGGGGTTCAAGGCGATTCGAGCAGTCTGAATTCCGCCTCCTGTTCCCGCCTTCTGGGGCCGCCCTTCGATGACCACGGTAACTCTCGACACCCCGCGCCGAGCCCTGCCGCCGGCCGGCCTGTTCGCCGTGACGGTGTTCGCCAGCGCCGCCCTGGTGTTCCTGGTCGAGCCGATGGTCGCCAAGCTGGTGCTGCCCAGGCTGGGCGGCAGCCCGTCGGTGTGGAACACCAGCCTGGCCTTCTTCCAGGTCGCCCTCGTGGCCGGCTACGGCTACGCCCACGCCCTGCAGCGGCTGCGCTCGCTGAAGGCCCAGGCGCTGGTCCACGGCGCGGCCCTGCTGCTGGCGGCGATCGCCCTGCCGCTCAGGATCAACGAGCTGATCGGGCCGCCGTCCTCGAACCATCCGACGCTCTGGCTGCTGGGCGTGCTGACCGTCTCCATCGGCGCCCCGTTCGCGGTGCTGTCGGCCACCGCGCCGCTCGTCCAGGCTTGGCATGCCCGCACCTTCGGAGACCGCGAGGGGAGCGAGCCCTACGTGCTCTATGCGGCCAGCAACCTCGGCAGCCTGCTGGCGCTGCTGGCCTATCCGCTGATCGTCGAGCCGGCGTTGACCCTGCACGCCCAGCGCCTGGGCTGGAGCGGCGGCTACCTGGCCTTTGTCCTGCTCATGGCCGGCCTGGCCATCACGGTGATCCGCGCCGGCGAGGCTCGAGGTCCGATCCGGCCGGCCGCCGTGGAGGCGCCGCCGATCGCCTGGCGCGAGCGGCTGATCTGGGTCGCCCTGGCGGCGATCCCGTCCAGCCTGATGCTGGGGGTGACGACCTACATCACGACCGACGTGGCCTCGGCGCCCTTCCTCTGGGTCCTGCCGCTGGCGCTCTACCTGATCACCTTCATCATCGCCTTCCAGGCCAAGCCCGCGATCCGCAGCGACCTGACCCTGCTGCTGCAGGCGGCCTTGGTGGCGATCTGCGTGGCTCTGTTGCCGTTCCACGCGAGCCCGTTCGCCCTGCTGCTGCCGGTGAACCTGGGCGCGTTCTTCTTCACCGCCCTGATGTGCCACCAGACGCTGGTGGCGCGCCGGCCGCCGCCGGAGCGGCTGACCGAATTCTATTTCTGGATGTCGCTGGGCGGTGTGATCGGAGGGTCCTTCAACGCCTTCCTCGCGCCAGTGATCTTCGACAACGTCTGGGAATATCCGCTGGTGCTGGTGGGGGCGAGCCTGCTGCGGCCCTGGGGCGACTGGAAGATCGGCGTCTTCACCGCCGCCATGCTGATCATGGGGGTCGGCGCCGGTGTGGCGATGCCGATCCTCGACACCTTCGTCGCGCCGCATGTCTTCGCGCGGCCGGTCTTCGCGGGCTTCACCCAGGCCGATCTCTTCGACATGGGGGTTAAGGCCTGCCTGGTCTTCGCCATCTTCGCCGCCTACTTCGTGAGCCGCCGCGCGTTGCCGTTCTTCGCCATCATCCTGATCCTTTGGCTCGGCGCCGAGGGCGCGGCCGACCACACCAGCACCGATCACACCTGGCGCAGCTTCTTCGGCGTGCTTCGGCAAGGGGAGACGCAGGTGCCGGCGCTGGGCGGGCCCACGCGCATGCTGTCGCACGGCACCACCCTGCACGGCGCAGAGGCCCTGACCCCGCGCTGGCGCTGCAACCCGCTGGTCTACTACGCCAACTCCGCGCCGATCGGGCAGGTGTTCCTGACCGAGCGGCAGGGCAAGCCGGCCCTGCGGATCGGCGCGGTGGGTCTCGGCACGGGCTCGGTGGCGGCCTATGTGCGCGGGGCCGACCGGCTGACCTTCTTCGAGATCGACCCGTTGGTGATCAAGATCTCCAGCGATCCCAACCATTTCGCCTATACCACCCGCTGCGCCCGGGGGCCGGTCGACTATGTGCTGGGCGACGCGCGCCTGACGCTGGCCCAGCAGCCGACCGGGATCTTCGACATCCTGCTGATCGACGCCTTCTCGTCGGACTCCGTGCCCACCCATCTGCTGACCGTGCAGGCGGTGCAGGGCTACCTGACCCACCTGAAGCCCGACGGGGTGCTGATCCTGCACCTGTCCAATCGCAACCTCGACCTGAACGGCCCGGCGATGGCGGTGGCCAAGGCGGCCGGCGGTGTGGCCCTGATCCAGCACTACCGGCCGGGACCCGACACGGATCGCGGCGGCTGGCCCTCGCCCGAGGACGCGGTGATCATCGGCAAGTCGCGCGCGGCGCTGGAGCCCTTCGTCCATGACCCCCGCTGGAAGATGGCCAGCGCCAACGGCGTGCGGCCCTGGACCGACGACTACACCAACCTGTTCGGGGCGCTGTGGCGGCGCTTCCTGCAGAAGCTGGACCCCAACAGCGAGGGCTAGAGCGTTTCCCGGCTGACTTGAATCAAGTCAGCCGATCAGGAAGAGCGACCAGCAAAGAATCTAAGCCGGGGTCTCGACGCAGACCACGGCCTGGGCCATCAGGCCTTCCTCGCGGCCGGTGAAGCCCATGCCCTCGGTCGTGGTCGCTTTGACGCTGACCCGGCCAATCGGGAGGCCCAGCAGTTCGGCGATGCGGGCGCGCATGTCGTCGCGGTGCGGCCCGATCTTCGGCCGCTCGCAGATCAGGGTCAGGTCGGCGCTGATCACCTGGCCGCCCTTCGCCTGCGCCAGCCCCACGGCATGGGTCAGAAACCGGTCTGAGGACACGCCCTTCCACTTGGGATCGGACGGCGGGAAGTGCTGGCCGATGTCGCCGTCGGCGATGGCGCCCAGCAGGGCGTCGGTCAGCGCATGCAGGCCCGCGTCGGCGTCGGAGTGGCCGATCAGACCCTGGTCGTGGCTGATCCGCACGCCGCCCAGCCACACTTCTGAGCCGGGGCCGAACCGATGGGCGTCGACGCCGAAGCCGGTGCGCACGATCCGCCGCCCGCCCGCCAGCTGCTCGGCCATGGCGAAGTCCTCCGGATAGGTCAGTTTCATCAGCATGGGATCGCCCGGCGCCAGGGCGATGCGGCCCCCCGCGGCCTCAACCACCTGCGCATCGTCGGTGGGTTCGCTTGCGCCAGGCCACGCCGCATAGGCCGCTCGCAGCCGGCCGAGGCGGAAGGCCTGCGGGGTTTGGGCGCGCCAAAGCCCGTCGCGGCTGACCGTTTCGGAGACGGCGCCATCGCCGCGTTTCAGGGTGTCCGGCACGGGCAGGGCAGGGACCGCGCCGTCGCAACCCTCAAGGGTCGCCAGCAGAGCCGCCACGTGGGTCCCCGTCACGAACGGCCGCGCCGCGTCGTGGATCAGCACCGCCGTGTCGTCCGGCCCGCTGAGCGCCGCAAGGCCCGCCCGGACGGAAAGCGCCCGCGTCGCGCCTCCGGACACGGCCGTCCAGCCGCTCAGTCCATAAAGGGCGTCCTCGACCGCGGAACGGCGGTCCTGCGCCACCACGACCGCGACTTCGCGCGCGCCAGCGCTCAGCAGGGCCTCCACCGACCAACGGACCACGGGCCGACCCGCCAGCAGGCGCCAGGCCTTGGGCTCGCCGGGCCCCGCGCGCAGGCCTTCGCCCGCCGCCACCACTACACTGAGGAAGCTCATCGGGTGCGTGTTTAGGGACACGCTCGCGCTTGTCCAGTTCGCCCTGCTTTCAGATGGGGTTTACCGCAGCGCACAAAGTGCCTAAAAAGCTGGCTGTGGGGATGATTAAATAATGAGCAGTTCGCTCAAACTCGATACGGTCGAGGTCGGCGGTCGCGTCTGGATCGCGCCGATGACCGGGATCTCGGACCTGCCGTTCCGCCGCGCCGCGAGCCGGCTGGGCGCGCCCTATGTGGCCACCGAAATGGTCGCCTGCGCCGAGCTCTCCAAGGGCCGGCCCGATGTCGTGCGCCGCGCCGCGGTGGGCGAGGGCCTGCCGCTCATGGTCGTTCAGCTGGTCGGCCGCGATCCGCATCATATCGCGCAGGGCGCGCGGATGGCGCAGGCCGCGGGCGCGCAGATCATCGACCTGAACTTCGGTTGCCCGGCCCGAGAAGTGACCGGCGCCCAGTGCGGCTCGGCGTTGATGCGCGAGCCGGAGCTAGCGGAGCGCCTGATCGCCGCCGCCATCGGCGCCGTGGATGTGCCGGTGACCGTGAAGATGCGCTTAGGCTGGGATGACGCGTCCAAGAACGCGCCGGACCTCGCCGCCCGCGCCGAGGCCCTCGGCGTCGCCGCGGTGACGGTCCACGGCCGCACCCGCTGCCAATTCTACAAGGGCGCCGCCGACTGGGCCGCCGTCCGCCCGGTGAAGGACGCGGTCTCGATCCCGGTGATCGTCAACGGCGATATCGTCGATGGCGCCACGGCCCGCGCCGCCCTGGCCGCCTCGGGCGCCGACGGGGTGATGGTCGGCCGCGGGGTCTATGGCCGCCCCTGGATCGCCGCCCAGATCGAGGCCGAACTCGACGGCCGGGCCTTTGCCGAGCCCGGCGCCGAGGCCCGGCTGGCCATCGCCCTCGATCACTTCCGCGATGCGCTGAGCTTCTACAGCGAGCGTCTCGGCCTGCGGGTCTTCCGCAAGCATCTGGCGGCCTACGTCGATCAGGCGCCGTGGCCAGCCGCCGCCGAAGACCGCCGCGTCGCCCGCAGCCGCCTCTGCCGGCTGGAGGACGCCGGCGAGGTGGAGCGCGCGCTCACCGAACTCTGGGGCCAGCCTGAGCGGAGGCTCGCCGCATGACCTGGCGCACGCTTCCGCAATCCCTGGGCGTCGACGTCCTGGCCCTGAAGGCCGCGGCCTTCGAGCTCAGCCCCGATCCGGCCATGGTGGTGGACGCCACCGGCGCGCTGGTGGCCGTCAACGAAGCGGCCGAGGCGCTGTTCGGCCAGGGTCTGGGACTGCTGGCCCGCGGCCGCTTCAGCGCCGCCCTGCCGCCGGGCTCGGCCCTGGTGTCCCTGCTGAACCGCGCCCTGCACGAAGACGCCAAGGTCCGCGAGCGGGGCGTGCAGATCAGCCTCTTCGGCCTGCCGCCCTTCGAGGCGGATGGCGCCGCCGCGCCGCTGGGCGACGGCTCGGTGCTGCTCACCCTCAGCGTCAAAGCCGGCCTGGGCGTCGAGCGGGGCGCGGCGGAAGCCGCCGGAGGCCTGCGCTCCATCGTGGGCCTGGGCCGCATGCTGGCGCACGAGATCAAGAACCCCCTGGCAGGCATCCGCGGCGCGGCCCAGCTCCTGAAGTCAGGCGCCAAGACCGAGGATGCGCCGCTGGCCCAGCTGATCGTCGACGAGACCGACCGCGTGCGCCGGCTGGTCGACCGGATGGAGGCCTTCTCCGACGACGCCTTGCCGTCCCTGACCCCGATCAACATCCACGAGGTGCTGGACCGGGTCCGCGCGCTCGCCGCCAACGGCGTCGCCGACGGCCTGAGCATGCGCGAGCAGTACGACCCCTCGCTGCCGCCGGTGGAGGGCGACGAGGACCAGCTGATCCAGATATTCCTGAACCTGGTGAAGAACGCCGCCGAGGCCGCCCATTCGCGCGGCGACGGCCGCGGCGCGATCAGCATCACCACGGCCTATCGCCACGGCGTCCGCGTACGCGCCGCCAAGGGCCAGGCCCTGCGCGGCGCGCCGCTCGAGGTGCGCATCGTGGACAACGGCCCCGGCGTCCCCGACCACCTGCGTGAGCATCTGTTCCAGCCCTTCGTGACCTCCAAGGCCAACGGCGTGGGCTTGGGCCTGGCCCTGGTCTCCAAGCTGGTCGCCGCGCACGGCGGCCTTCTCGACTTCGAATCCGAGCCCGGCCGGACGGTGTTCCGGGTCCTGTTGCCCATCGCTTCCGAAGAGGACCACCCGGCATGAACGCCGCGAGCAAGAAGATCCTGATCGCTGACGACGACGCTTCGATCCGCCTGGTGCTCAGCCAAGCCTTCACCCGCCTCGGCTATCAGGTCCGCGCCACCGGCAACGCCGCCACCCTGTTGAAGTGGGTCTCGGAAGGCGAGGGCGACCTGGTGATCACCGACGTGGTGATGCCCGACGAGAACGTGTTCGACGTGCTGCCGCGTATCCGCAAGGAGCGCCCGAAGCTGCCGGTCATCGTGATGAGCGCGCAGAACAACCTGATCACTGCAGTCAACGCCGCCGAGGTCGGGGCCTTCGACTACATCCCCAAGCCCTTCGACCTGGACGACATGACCTCGGCCGCGCGGCGCGCCCTGTCGCGGCCCGCCGACCCGGAGGCCGCCCGCGCCCAGGACCGCGCCGTGCGCGACGACCGCCTGCCGCTGATCGGCCGCTCGGGGCCCATGCAGGAGGTCTACCGCACCATCGCCCGCCTGGTGGGTGCGGACCTGACTGTGCTGATCACCGGCGAGAGCGGCACCGGCAAGGAGCTGGTCGCC
>NZ_DATAPY010000034.1:0-52956 GCF_036264965.1 Phenylobacterium sp. | reverse complement strand
AGGGGGAACATGCGCTCGTGCAGGAGTTCGCGCATCACCCCGATCGAGGGGGTGTGGTCCCAGTGGCGCGCCGGGGTGGGGTTGATCCACACCACGCTGTCCCAGGTCTTGGCCGCGCGGTCGATCCATACCGCGCCCGGCTCTTCGTTCCAGTGCTCCACCGAGCCGCCCGGATAGGTGATCTCATAGGGGCTCATGGTCGCGTCGCCGACGAAGATCACCTTGCAGTCGCGCGGGAACTTGTTGAGAATTTCCCAGGTGTCGAGCTTCTCGGCATGGCGGCGCCGGTTGTCCTTCCACACCGTCTCGTAGAGGCAGTTGTGGAAGTAGTAGAACTCCATGTTCTTGAACTCGGTGCGCGCCGCGCTGAATAGCTCCTCGCAGACCTTGATGTGGCTATCCATCGAGCCGCCGATGTCGAAGAACAGCAGCACCTTGAGCGTGTTGCGGCGCTCGGGCTGCATGACCAGGTCGAGATAGCCCTTGTTGGCGGTCTCCTTGATCGAACCGCCGATATCCAGTTCGTCCGGCGATCCCTGGCGGGCGAACTTGCGCAGGCGGCGCAGCGCCACCTTGATGTTGCGGGTGCCGAGCTCGACCTGGTCGTCGAGGTTCTTGTACTCGCGCTTGTCCCAGACCTTGATCGCCTTGCCGTGGCGGCCCTTGTCCTGGCCGATCCGCACGCCCTCGGGGTGATAGCCGTTGGCGCCGAAGGGCGAGTTGTTGCCGCCCTGGCCGCGCCCCTGGCCTTCCTTCTCGTCGCTTTCGGCCTGTTCTTTGGCGCGCTTGGCGAGCGCCTCCATCAGCGCCTCGAAGCCGCCCATGGCCTCGATCTGTGCCTTCTCCTCCTCGGTGAGGAACTGGTCGGAGAGCTTCTTCAGCCACTCGGCGGGGATGTCGACGGCGACGTCGTCGCCCATCCGCTCCAGGCCCTTGAACACGTGGGCGAAGACCTGGTCGAACTTGTCGATATTCTTCTCGTCTTTCACGAGAGCCGCGCGCGACAGGTAGTAGAAATCGTCCACCGAGCGGTCGATGACCTGCTTGTCCAGGCCCTCCATGAGCATCAGGTATTCCTTCAGCGTCACCGGCACCTTGGCCTGGCGAAGCTCTGTGAAGAAACGCATGAACATGCGGCGAGACCCTGCGCGACGAACGTCTGTTTGAACGCCGAGGATGCGGCGTCGGATGCGCGATGTCCAGTTCCCTCCCCGTCCTGGGGAGGGTGGCGACCCCGGACTTGATCCAGGGGAGACGGGCGGGGAAGTGTGGGCCGGCGTGCTGAGTCAGCATTTGAACGCGACTACCCCACCCGGATTGCTTCGCGATCTGTCCCTCCCCGCTAAGGGACGGAGGAGCGCCGCTCGCTGTCCAGCATAGCCATCTGCGCCTCGGGGTAGCGGGTTCCCGCCGCGGCGTCCTTGGGAACGGCGCGCTCAAGTGTCGCGACCTCGTCGGGCGTCAGGGGACGATCCAGGGCGCCTAGGGCCTCCGCCAGGCGGTCGCGGCGGCGCGCGCCGACCAGGGGCACGATGTCGTCGCCCTTGGCCAGCGCCCAGGCGATGGCGGCCTGGGCGGGGGTCAGGCCGAGCTTGGCGGCCTCGGCGCGGAGCACCTCCGCCAGGGCCAGGTTCTTTTGCAGGTTCTCGCCCTCGAAGCGCGGGCTGTGGGCGCGGAAGTCGCCGGGCGCGGAGGTGTTGCTGGTGGCGTGGCCGCTGATCAGGCCGCGCGACAGCACGCCATAGGCGGTGATCGCGATCCCCAGCTCGCGGGTGACGCCCAGGATCTCGTCTTCGAGGCCGCGCGAGATCAGGGCGTATTCGATCTGCAGGTCGACGATCGGATGCACGGCGGCGGCCTTGCGGATGGTGGCCGCGCCCACTTCGGAGAGGCCGATGTGGCGCACGTAGCCGGCCTTCACCAACTCGGCGATGGCGCCGACGCTATCCTCGATGGGCACATTGGGGTCGAGCCGGGCAGGGCGGTAGATGTCGATATAGTCCGCGCCGAGGCGTTGCAGGCTGTAGGCGAGGGCGGTCTTCACCGCCGCAGGGCGGCCGTCGAAGCCCAGGAAGGCGCCGTCCGGGCCGCGCTGGGCGCCGAATTTCACGCTGAGCAGATAGCTGTCCCGGCTGACGCCCTTCAGGGCCTCCCCGAGCAGCATCTCGTTGTGGCCCATGCCGTAGAAGTCGCCGGTGTCGATCAGGTTGATCCCTGCGTCGAGGGCTGCGCCGATGGTGGCCAGGCTCTCCGCCCGGTCGGCGGGGCCGTACATCCCCGACATTCCCATGGCGCCCAGGCCGATCGCCGAGACCTCCGGGCCAGTCTTACCGAGTTTGCGCATTTCCATCTGGGACCTCCTGTCCGGCCGGATCGCCGGTGTAGCCCGCCAATTAGCCCTGACCCGCCGCGCGAATAAGCCGTATAATGCTGCACGGACTGTGCGGGATGCCGAACAATGGATCGCATCGACCTCGTCGCCCTGGATAGCTTCTCGGCCATCGCCCGGCACGGCAATTTCAGGCGCGCGGCGATCGAGCGGGGCGTCTCGCCGTCAACGCTCAGCCAATCGCTTCGGGACCTGGAGACCTCGCTGGGCGTCCGGCTCCTGAACCGCACGACCCGCAGCGTGGCGCTGACGGAGGCGGGCGCCGCCCTTCTGAAGACCCTGCAGCCGGCGTTGGGTCAGATCGCCGCTGCGGTCGACGAGGCGCGGTCAGCCCAGGACGAACCTTCCGGACCCTTGCGGATCAATGCGCCGGAGCCGGCCGTCGACCTGGTGCTGGCGCCGATGGTCGCCGACTTCCTAGCCGCCTATCCGGCCGTGCGTCTGGAGATCATCTCCGAGACCGGCCTAGTGGACATCGTGGCCAAGGGCTTCGACGCCGGGGTCCGCTGGGAGGAGAGCCTGGCGCAGGACATGATCGCCGTGCCGCTGGGCCCGCCGCAGCGCTACACGGTGGCGGCGACGCCCGAGGTGGTCGCCCGCTATGGCGCGCCGCAGCATCCCAATGAACTCCTCGACCGGCCCTGCCTGCGGGTGCGCTTTCCCAGCGGGGCGCAGCCGCCCTGGGAGTTCGAGCGGAACGGAGAGGTGGTGAAGGTGGCGGTGCAGGGGCCGCTGATCACCTCAAGCCCGGCGTTGTTGCTGCGCGCGGTCCTGGACGGCGCGGGCTTCTACGCGTTCTTCGATGGCGTGGTGGCGCCGTATCTGGCGTCCGGCCAGTTGGTGAGCGTACTGGACGACTGGTCCGAGCCGTTCTCGGGGCCGCTGCTCTACTACCCCAGCCGCCGCTATCCGCCCTCGGCGCTCAGGGCCTTCGTGGCCTTCATCCAGGAGCGGCGACGGCGCGAGGGCTGGTAGTCAGCGCTTGCCGAAGGCCCGCAGGAAGGTGCGCGTGCCTAGCGCTGCCTCGGCCTCGATCTGCTTTTCGGTGAGCTCGGGAATGGCGTTGCAGAGCCGGGCCTTGAAGTAGCGGTTCTGCGTCAGGCCGAGGAAGGCGTAGGCGGCGTCCAGCGGATCGTCGAGGTCGAGGTGGCCATCCCTGGCCATGCCTTCCAGAAGTTCGGCCACCCGCTCGGCGCCCTTGCGCGGGCCGGCGTCATAGAAGATGCGGCCGATCTCGGGCGACCGCTCGGCTTCGGCGGCGATCAGGCGGAAATTCTTCAGGTTGAAGTCGGTCAGCATGCGGGTCAGGTAGGCGCGTGCGATCCGCCGCAATGTGGTCTCCGGCGTCTCGTCGGCGAGCGGGGCGGCGAAGATTTCGTCCTGCCAAAGGCACCGCCGTTCGACATAGGCGTTGAACAGTTCGTCTTTACTTTTGAAGTAGTTGTAGAGCGTGCCCTTCGATCCGCCGAGCCGGGCGGCGATGACTGACATCGACGCGTTGGCGAAGCCCTCTTCCAAGAAGACACCCTGCGCCACATCTAGGATCAGCTCACGGCGCTGATCGCGGTCCAGCTTGGTTTTCGCTAGTTGCATCTTTTTTCCAACCGTACGGTATGGTCAGTCTTGACGCGCCACCGTGGCGCTCGCTATATCGTCGCTCACAATATATGACCGTACCGTACGGTATGACAAGAGTCGGCAGAATGACCCGTCACCGCACACTCCCCGCTCTGCTCCTCGCCGCCAGCGCGCTGAGCGCCTGCGCCACGTTGCCGCCGTCCGCGCCCGCGAAGGTGGCCAAGGCGCCGGCCAGCTACGCGGCAACCCAGGCCCTGGCCCTGGCCGGGCCCACCCGCGACTGGCCGGGCGATGGCTGGTGGATGGCCTATGGCGACACGCAGCTGAACGGCCTGATGGCCGAGGCTTTGGCCGGATCCCCGACGCTGGCGAACGCCGAGGCCCGCGTGCGCAAGGCGCAATCGATCGCCGCCGCTCAGCACGCCGCCAGCTTGCCGAACGTCACCGGCGACGCCTCCATCGAGCAGCAGAAGCAGAGCTACAACCTCGGCATTCCCGCGCAGTTCGTGCCCCAGGGCTACAACTGGTATGGCCGCCTGGCGCTCGACTTCAACTGGGAGCTCGACTTCTGGGGCAAGAACCGCGCGGCGGTGGCTGCGGCGGTTTCTGACACCAGAGCCGCCGAGGCCGACGCCGCCGAGGCGCGGCTGGTGCTGTCGACCAATGTCGCCGCCGCCTACGCCGATCTGGCGCGGCTCTACGCCGAGCGCGACGTGGCGGTCCGCGCCCTCGACGTGCAGAGTGAGACCTCGAAGCTGGTGGCCGACCGCGTCATCAACGGCCTCGACACCCTGGCCGAGCAGCGCCAGGCCGAGGCCGACCCACTGCAGTCGAAGGCCGATCTGGCGGCGATCGACGAGCAGATCGCCCTGACCCGAAATAGCCTGGCCGCGCTCGCCGGCGCCGGTCCTGACCGCGGCCTTAGCTTGGCCCGCCCGAGTCCGGCGGCCCTGAAGCCCCTGGGCGTGCCAGCCGAGCTGGCCGCGAACCTGGTGGGCCGCCGCCCCGATGTCACCGCCGCGCGCTGGCGCGCCGAGGCGGCCGTGTCACGCATCAAGGGGGCCCGCGCCGCCTTTTATCCTGACGTGAACCTCGCCGGCTTCATCGGCGCCCAGGCGTTGCATCTGGACAAGGTGTTCGCCTCCGGCTCCGACATCGGCTCGATCGGCCCGGCGATCAGCCTGCCGATCTTCGAGGGCGGACGCCTGAAGGCCGGCCTGCGCGGCGCCGAGGCCGATCGCGACGCGGCGGTGGCGAGCTACGACGCCGCCGTCACCGAGGCCTTCCGCCAGGTGGCCGATGTGGTGGCCTCCAGCCGCGCCCTGCAGTCGCAGCTCGCCGACAGCCGCGCGTCGCTGGCCGCCAGCGAGGACGCCTTCCGCATCGCCACCCTGCGCTACAAGGGCGGCCTCGCCACCTATCCCACGGTCCTGCTCGCCGAGCAGGGCGTGCTACGCCGCCGGCGCACCGTGGCCGACCTCGACGCCCGCGCGCTGACGCTGGACGTGGAACTCGTCCGCGCCCTCGGCGGTGGCTACCACGCGGCCGCTTGATCCAACCAACCCGCAACGACCCGCCACGCGTCTTCAAGGACCACCCCGATGTCCAACACCGCCACTCTCGACAAGGCCCCCGCCACCGGCGCTCTGGGCATCGGCGTCCAGGTCAACGCAGCCAAGGCGCGCCGCCGCACGCAGCTGATCTGGCTCGCCGTCGTGGTGGTCGTGGGCGTCGCGCTCTACGGCCTCTACGCCCTGATCTTCTCCGGCAAGACGGTGGCGACAGACAACGCCTATGTCGGGGCCGACGTCGCCCAGGTGACGCCGCTGATCGCGGGACCGGTCGCCAAGGTGCTGGTGCGTGAGACCGACGCGGTGAAGGCCGGCCAGCCGTTGATCGTCCTCGACGACGCCGACGCAAAGATCGCCGTCGCTCAGGCGCAGGCGGCGCTGGGTCAGGCGGAGCGCAAGGTGCAGGGCTACGACGCCAACGACGCCGCGCTAGCCGGCCAGCTCAGCGCCCGCGACGCCGACATCGCCCGCGCCCGCTCCGACCTCGACCGGGCCAAGACCGACCTCGACCGCCGCCAGGCGCTGTCGGCCTCTGGCGCCGTCTCCGGCGATGAGCTGACCAACGCCAAGAACAGATACGCCGAAGCCCAGGCCGCGCTCTCCCAGGCCCAGGCCAGCCGCGCCGCCGCCGCCGGCAACCGCGAGGCCAACCACGTTTTGATCGCCGGCGTCAGCCTCGAACAGAACCCGGAGGTCGCCGCCGCCCGCGCGCGCCTCGACGCCGCCCAGCTGACGCTCGACCGCACGGTGCTGAAGGCGCCCATCGGCGGAATCGTCTCCAAGAAGCAGGTGGAGGTCGGTCAGCAGGTCGCGATCGGCGCGCCGCTGATGGCCGTGGTTCCGGCGAGCGAGGCCTATGTCGACGCCAACTTCAAGGAAGTTCAGCTGAAGAAGGTGCGGCCCGGCCAGCCGGTGACCTTGACCTCCGACCTCTATGGCTCCGGCGTGAAGTTCCACGGCCGGGTGCGCGGTCTCTCCGGCGGCACCGGTTCGGCCTTCTCGCTGATCCCGGCCCAGAACGCCTCGGGCAACTGGATCAAGGTGGTGCAGCGTCTGCCGGTCCGCATCGATCTCGACCCGAAGGAGCTGGCGCAGCACCCCTTGCGGGTCGGCCTCTCTATGAAGGCCGCCGTCGACATCTCCGGCGCGAATTAGGCCTCAAGGCTCACGGAGACGACGGCCATGGCCGACGACGCACAATCCGCCCAGAAAGCCGGGGGGGCGGCCGCCGCGGCGCCCGTCGGCGGCCCGGTCCTGCCGGCGGCGATGACCGGCTCGCTGCTGGCGATCACCTCCATCGCCCTGGCGCTCGGCACCTTCATGCAGGTGCTGGATACGACCATCGCCAACGTCTCGATCCCGACCATCTCAGGCAATCTCGGCGTCTCGACCAGCCAGGGCACCTGGGTGATCACCTCGTTCGCCGTGGCCAACGGAGTCTCAGTGCCGCTCACCGGCTGGCTGATGATGCGCTATGGGGTGGTGAAGACCTTTGTCAGTTCGGTGGTGCTGTTCACCATCGCCTCCTTCCTCTGCGGCGTATCCTGGAACCTGCCGTCGCTGATCATCTTCCGGGTGCTGCAGGGCGCGGTCTCCGGACCGATGATACCCGGCTCTCAGGCCTTGCTGATCATGATCTTCCCAGCGACCCAGCGGGGGACCGCACTCGCCATCTGGTCGATGACCACCCTGGTGGCGCCGATCTGCGGGCCGATCCTCGGGGGCTATATCTCGGACAATATCTCCTGGCCGTGGATCTTCCTGATCAATGTGCCGGTGGGGATCGTCTGCACCGTGATCTGCTGGCGCAACATGATCAGCCGCGAGACCCCGACGCGTGTCGTGCCCATCGATCGCACCGGCTTCTTCCTGCTGCTGACCTGGGTCGGCGCGCTTCAGGTCATGCTCGATACCGGCAAGGACGCCGACTGGTTCAACTCGCCGGCGATCGTCGTGGAGGTGATCATCGCCATCATCGGCTTCATCGCCTGGGTGATCTGGGAACTGAACGAGCAGTATCCGATCGTCGACCTGTCGCTGATGAAGTCGCGCAACTTCCTGATCGCCACCGTGGTGACCTGCATCGGCTTCGCGCTGTTCTTCGGGGCGAACCTGCTGAGCCCGCTCTGGCTGCAGACCCGGATGGGCTACATCGCCACCTGGGCCGGCCTGGTGGCCGCGCCATCCGGCGTGGTGGCGGTGTTCCTGACGCCCTTCGCCGCGCGGTTGATGAATCGGGTGGACGCCCGCTGGACCGCCAGCGTAGCGCTGGCCGCCTTCGCCCTCTCGTTCTACCTGCGCTCGCTGTTCACCACCGACGTGGACTTCATCGCCCTGGTCATCCCGAGCCTGGTCCAGGGCGTGGCCATGAGCGTCTTCTTCGTCTCCATGGTGACCCTGACGCTGAACGGGGTGCCCGGCCATCAGGTGCCGCAGGCGTCGGGCCTCTACAACTTCGCCCGGCTCACCGCCGGCAGCTTCGCGGCCTCGCTGGTGTCCACCGTCTGGGAGCAGACAGCCACCCTGCATCAGAACCGGCTGTCCGAGGTCATGGGCGCACAGGATCCGGCCTTCGTCGGCGCGGTCAGCCAGTTGCAGTCCGTAGGCCTGTCGGCGCAGCAGGCGGTGGGCGCGGTCACCAACCAGGTGGTCAACCAGGCCTATCTCCTGGCGACCGACGACATCTTCCGCATCGCCGCGGGGATGATGATCCTGCTGATTCCCTGCGTTTGGCTGACCAAGAAGGCGCTCGGCGCCGGCGCGACCCACGCCGCGGCAGATTAGGCGCAGCCCTCCGGGGCCTTGAGTTTGCGCCAGACGGTCATGCGCGAGACGCCCAGGCGCCGGGCGATTTCCACGGGGCCGACGCCGGCGCGTTGCAGGTCGCGGATCTCCTGGGTCGCCGCGGGGCGCCGTGGACGCGCCGTCAGGGGCTCCAGCATCGCCACCGCCTCCAGCGCCGCGCGCAGGGCCGGTCCGCCGGGGCCGCGGCTGGAGAGGGCAGGGTCCAGCACCTGCAGGCTGGCGCCGCGTCGCTCCAGCTGTTCCAGGACCTCCAGCATGGCGCGACCGCCGTCGCCCAGCTGGTCCAGCCGGGTGACCACCAGCTCGTCGCCTGCGCCGATCGTCCCGAGGATCGAACGCAATACCGCGTCGCCCTGACGACCGGGCGCCGTCACCGCTTCGGTCCGCACCACCTCGCAGCCGAGCGCGCTCAGCCGGGCGGCCTCCGCCGTCGGATCACCCCCGAACTCAGCGGGCCCGCGCCGCAGATAGCCGATCCTGAGCATGCTCCCCGTCGCGCCTGACCGCCGAAATGGCTTGGGCGACAGAATCCCAAAAGCAGAGCTTCACGCCAAGGGCTGATTGGTTAAATCCCGGCAATATTTCACCGGATCTCTAGGTGAATCAGGCGAAATTGTGTTCGTTCGACGCCGAATTCGCGGTCAGGGTGGCAAAGTTCACCCCATTTCGCCTAAGAATATATTCGCGGTCGACTGTAGCGCCGACGGCGAAGCCGTATTCGCCCACCTTGGCGAAGCCCTGGCGGTCATAGAACCGCTGGGCCCGGTGGTTCTCCGACCAGACGCCGAGCCAGACCGCGCGGGGGCCGTCAGCCTGCAGCCAAGCCAGGGTTTCGGCGAACAGGCGCGCGCCCAGGCCGCCGTTCTGCCAGGCCGTTTTCAGATAGATGCGCTTCAACTCGCCGCAGGCTGGCGTCACCTCCGGATGCGGCAGGCCGCAGGGGCCGGCCAGGGCATAGCCGATCACTTCGCCGTCCGCCTCGACGATCCACGAGGCCTTCGCGGGATCGGCCAGGTCGGCGACCGTGCGTTCAAGGTTGTAGGCCTCGGCCAGGAAGGCCTTGAGATCGTTCGGCGGATAGAGGTGGCCGAAGGTCTCGACGAACGTGGCCGCGCCGATGTCGGACAGGGCTTGCGCGTCAGCGGGACCGGCGCGACGGATCGAAGGTTCAGGCATCGGCGACCGTGGAATCTACGCTAGGATGAGGCATGACTGTCGCGCTCTACACCCATCTGGACATGCTCGACCACCGTCCGGGCGACCGCCACCCTGAGCGGCCCGAGCGGCTGGCGGCGGTGACCGCGGCCCTGGCGGACAGCGACCTCGGTCTCGCGCCCCGCGACGCGCCGCTCGTCGACGACGCTGACTTGGCGGCGGTCCACGGCCAGGCCTACCTCGACGCGATCTTCGCGGCGCGGCCGGGGCAGGGGCGGCTGAAGCTGGACGAGGACACCTTCATGTCGGCGGGCAGCCTGGCCGCCGCGCGCCGCGCCGCCGGCGCCGTGGTCAGCGCCGTGCGCGACGTCGCGGCCGGCGAGACCCAGCGGGCTTTCTGCGCCGTGCGTCCGCCGGGCCACCACGCCGAGCCGGGCCTGCCCATGGGCTTCTGCATCTTCTCCAACGTGGCGGTGGCCGCCCGCGCCGCCCAGGCGGCGGGCCTCGGCAAGGTCGCGGTCGTCGATTTCGACGTCCATCACGGCAACGGCACGCAGGCCGCCTTCAACGGGCGCGACGGCCTGTTCCTCGCCTCGATCCAGCAGTGGCCTATGTGGCCCGGCACCGGCCATCCGGACGAGCCGGTGGCGCCCAACATCGCCAACGCCGTCTCGCCGGAGGGCGCGCCTCGGGAGGTATGGCGCAAGGCCTTCGAGAGCCTGATGCCGCGGGTCGACGCCTTCGCGCCGGACCTGATCATCGTCTCCGCCGGCTTCGACGCCCACGTCCGCGATCCGCTGGGCGGCGGGGGCCAGGCGCTTGAGGCCGAGGACTTCGCCTGGGCGACGCGCGCCATCGCCGACGTGGCCAACCGCCACGCCAAGGGCCGGGTTGTGTCCTCGCTTGAGGGCGGTTACGACCTGCAGGCTCTGGGCTCGTCGGCGCTAGCGCATGTGCGGGCCCTTGCCGAGGGGTAGGCCCATTCTTGGGGGTAAGGGACCGACGGGTGAGGGGCTGGACGTCAGCCGTTCGGATGGACTGGCCCACGCCTTGACCGGTGAGCCTTCCGTTGCGCCGAAGTCCGACGCGCCCGCGATGGGCGCTATCACCCTGGCGCGCCACGGCGAGCCGGCGCTGTCGCGCAAGGTGAAACTGTCGGCCAAGGAATACCGCGACTTCTGGGGCCGCTACGAAATCATGGGCCTGCTGCCCGGCCAGACGCCGCCGGCGGCCTTGAGCGGCTTCGTCAGCCGCTGCGACCTGCTGATCTCGTCGACCCGCCCGCGGGCCGTCGAGAGCGCCGAGTTGGTGGGGCAGGGCCGGGATTTCGCGCGCGACGACCTGCTGATCGAAGCGCCCCTGCCGCCGCCCAACTGGCCGTCGTGGATCCGCCTGTCGCCGCGGCTGTGGGGCTTCTTCGCGCGGTTCTGGTGGTGGTTCTTCAACCATCATGAGGGCCAGGAGTCGCGCCGTGAAGCCGAAGCCCGCGCCGACCAGGCCGCGCTGAAGCTGGACGCGCTCGCGCGCGAGGGACAAAGCGTCGTCGTCCTCGCCCACGGCTTCTTCAATATGATGATCTCGCGCTCGCTGCGGCGCCTCGGATGGCGCCAGACCGTGCGCGAGGGCTACAAATACTGGTCGACGCGGCGCTTCGAGCGGTTCTAGGAAGACGCCATGTCCGAACCTGCCGACATCGCCACCCTCAGCTTCGAGCAGGCCCTGGCCGAGCTTGAGCAGATCGTGGCGCGGCTGGAGAGCGGCCAGGCGCCGCTGGAAGCCTCTATCGCCATGTACGAACGCGGCGCGGCCTTGAAGGCCCACTGCGAGACGCGGCTCGAGGCCGCGCGCCTGCGCGTGGAGAAGATTGTCGTGGGCGCGGGCGGCGCGCCGGGAGTCGAGCCCGCCGAGTTCAGCTGATGGCCGCCGGTCCCCAAGTTGCGCCGCTCGCCCAGCGCGTAGCTGCGGCCGCCGACCTGGTGACGGTGGCGCTCGACGAACTCTTGCCGCGCGCCGAGGGACCGGAGGCCCAGCTCACCGAGGCGATGCGCTATTCGGCGCTCGGGCCGGGCAAGCGCCTGAGGGCCTATTTCGCCATCGAGACCGGCAAGATGTTCGACGTCGCCGAGCGTTCAGCCCTGCGCGCGGCCTGCGCGCTGGAATGCATCCACGCCTACAGCCTGATCCACGACGACCTGCCCAGCATGGACGACGACGACATGCGCCGCGGCCGGCCCAGCCTGCACAAGGCCTATGACGAGGCCACCGCGATCCTGGCCGGCGACGCCCTGCAGACGGCGGCCTTCGAGATCCTGGCGCACCCCGACACCCATGCCGACGGATCGATCCGCGCCGAGCTGGTCATGCGCCTGGCCCAGGCTTCCGGCGCCAGGGGCATGGCCGGCGGCCAGATGATCGACATTCTGGGGGTCCGCGACGACCTGGGCGGCGTTGCGCGGATGCAACGGTTGAAAACCGGCGCCCTGATCGCGTGCGCCTTCGAGTTGCCGCTGGCGCTGGCGCGGGCCAAGGATTCGGAGCGCCACGCCATGATGGCCTTCGCCCACGACCTAGGCCTGGCTTACCAGATCGTCGACGACCTGCTGGACGCCGAGGGGGACGCGGCCACACTCGGCAAGGCGGTGGGCAAGGATGCGGCCAAAGGCAAGGCTAACTTCGTCACCCTGCTTGGCGTCGCCGCGGCGCGCGAGCGGCTGACCCTGCTGACCGAGCAGACGAAATCGCATCTGGAGCCCTTTGGCGTCGCGGCCGAATTCCTGCGGGCGAGCGTCGATTTCGTGTTAGAGCGCCGGAACTAGTTCCTGCCCGCGGTCCGCTTTGCCCATGCCCACCACTCCGTTGCTCGACACCGTCAAATCGCCCGCCGACACGCGCGGGTTGTCGATCGCCGAGCTTAGACAACTGGCGGATGAGCTGCGCGCGGAGACCATCGACGCGGTCTCCCAGACGGGCGGACACCTAGGCGCAGGCCTGGGCGTCGTCGAGCTGACGGTGGCCCTGCATCACGTCTACGACACGCCCAAGGACATCCTGATCTGGGACGTCGGCCACCAGGCCTATCCGCACAAGATCCTCACCGGCCGGCGCGATCGCATCCGCACCCTGCGCCAGGGCGGCGGGCTGTCGGGCTTCACCAAGCGGGCGGAAAGCCCCTACGACCCGTTCGGCGCGGCGCACGCGGCGACCTCGATCTCGGCGGCCCTGGGCTTCGCCGCGGCGCGGGACCGGAAGGGCGCGGACAACCGCGTCGTGGCGGTGATCGGCGACGGGTCGATGAGCGCCGGCATGGCCTATGAGGCGATGAACAACGCCTGCGAGACCACCCAGCAGCTGACCGTCATCCTCAACGACAACGACATGTCGATCGCCCCGCCGGTGGGTGGGATGAGCGCCTACATGGCTCGCCTGGTCTCCGGCGGCGGCTATCAGTCGCTGCGTAAGGTCGGCAAGACGGTGGCCCGCGTGCTGCCCAGGCCGATGCAGGAGGCCGCCCGCAAGGCCGAGGAATTCGCCCGCGGCATGGTCACCGGCGGCACCCTCTTCGAGGAGCTGGGCTTCTACTATGTGGGCCCCATCGACGGCCACGACATGGACGCCCTGGTCCACGTGCTGAAGAACGCCCGCGAGATCACCGACCGCCCGGTGCTGGTCCACGTGGTGACCCAGAAGGGCAAGGGCTATGCGCCCGCCGAAAGCTCGGCCGACAAGCTGCATGCGGTGGTCAAGTTCGACGTGGTCACCGGCCAGCAGGCCAAGGCCCAGGCGAGCGCGCCCAGCTACACCAAGGTGTTCGCCCAGGAGCTGATCAAGCGCGCCGAGATCGACCCGAAGATCGTGGCGATCACCGCGGCCATGCCGTCGGGCACCGGCCTCGACCTCTTCCAGCAGCGTTTCCCGGAGCGGACCTTCGACGTGGGCATCGCCGAGCAGCACGCGGTCACGTTCGCTGCAGGCATGGCCGCCGACGGGATGAAGCCGTTCGCGACGATCTATTCGACCTTCCTGCAGCGCGGCTACGATCAGGTGGTGCACGACGTGGCGATCCAGCGCCTGCCGGTGCGTTTCGCCATGGACCGCGCGGGCCTGGTGGGCGCCGACGGCCCGACCCACGCCGGCTCCTTCGACATCGGCTTCATGGGCGCACTTCCCGGCATGGTGCTGATGGGCCCGGCGGACGAGGCCGAGCTGGCCCGCGCCGTCGCCACGGCGGTCGAGATCGACGACCGCCCGTCCGCCTTCCGCTATCCGCGCGGCGAGGGCACGGGCGTCGAGATCCCGGCGCTGGCCGAGCCCTACGAGATCGGCAAGGGCCGCATCGTGCGCGAAGGCACGGCGCTGGCCATCCTGTCGTTCGGCACGCGGCTGGGTGAAGCCTTGAAGGCCGCCGACATGCTGGCCGCCCGCGGCCTCTCCGCTACCGTCGCCGACGCCCGTTTCGCCAAGCCCCTGGACGTCGAGCTGGTGCTGCGCCTGGCCCGCGAGCACGAGGCCCTGATCACGGTGGAAGAGGGTGCGGTCGGCGGCTTCGGCGCCTTTGTCCTGCAGACGCTGGCCGAACACGGCGCGCTGGACCGCGGCCTGAAGGTCCGCCCGCTGGTGCTGCCCGACGTCTTCCAGGACCAGGACAAGCCCGAAGTTATGTACGCCCAGGCCGGCCTCGACGCTGAGGGCATCGTCCGCGCGGCCCTGGCCGCGCTAGGCATGGACAACGCCGTGGCCAAGGGCTGGCGCGCCTAGGGCGTCTTGTCCCGCGTTGCTCGCACCGTCCCGCCGTCGACGCCCACCATCGTCAGGCCACTCTTGTCGAACGTGACGTTGAGGTCCGAGGTCGGGGCATAGAACCGGTCGGCGCCGTTCTGCTGCAGCGGAACCTGCGGGATTCCGCTGACCTGCCCGGCCAGATCGCCCCTGGATTGGCGGGTGATGGTGACCTTGCGGCCGTCCGGTAGGCTGTAGACCCCAAGATAGCGCGCAAGCACCTCGGGCGTCAGCACGGTCTGGCTCGCGCCCAGGGCCATGGCCGGCGGCAGCACATGAGGGAAGCCGTCAGTGACCAGGCGTGGATAGTAGGAGAGGTGAGTCTCGCCGGCATAGAGCTGGGTCTTCAGGATCACGCCGGGTT
This sequence comes from Phenylobacterium sp., assembly GCF_036264965.1. GTDB lineage: Bacteria > Pseudomonadota > Alphaproteobacteria > Caulobacterales > Caulobacteraceae > Phenylobacterium. Next base: position 38,318 of record NZ_DATAPY010000034.1, on the reverse strand, counting down.
TCGATGTCATCGCCGCCATCAGCCCGCTGAAGCCGTCGGTCATCTGGCTGCTGCCGCCCGGGACCATCCAGCCTTCCTTCTCGCCAACGCTCAGATAGACCCGCTGGCCATGGGCGTGGGCCATGGCGGCGGCGACGCGCGCGGCGACCGGCGGATCGGCCCAGACCGAGGCGCTGCCGATCACATAGCCGTAGAAGGCGTCCGGTTTGTCGGCGAAGACGTTGGCCGCGAACAGGCCTCCGAACGAGTGGCCGAACAGCACCGAGCGCGCCGGGTCGGCGGGGAATTTGGCCTCGACGAATGGCTTGAGGTCCTCCAGCAGGAAGGCCTCGAAGGCCGCGCCGCCGCCGCCGATGGTCACGCCGTCCTGGGTCAGCTTGTTGTGCAGCAGGTCGGTGTTGCGGAACAGGGTCTGGCCCGGCAGATACCCGACGCTGACGATGATCGCCGGCTCCATCGCCCCGGTGTTGCCGAGCAACATCCCCTGTGGCCCGGCCAGGCCGTAGCCGCTGTCGAGCGCATAGATCGCCGGTAGCTTCTGGCCGGGTAGGAAGACGGTCGCCGACGGCGTGTTCACCGTCACCGCGAAATCGCGGCCGATGCGGTCGGAATGCAGCACGAAGCGGTTGTAGCCGGGCTGGATGGGCGGGTTTTCGGACACCACCTTCAACGCCTCGGCGGGCGCCGGCGACGCGGCCAGCGAAAGCCCCAGCGCCAGGATCACGGCCGTCAGTCGGCGCATCTCGCGTTCCCCCCGCCCGCGATGGGCGAAGGGGAAACTAGGCCCGTAGCCCAGCCTGTCAAACCGCCTAGCGCCGGCAGATCGCCAGGAAATCGTGGGCCGGGGCGAAGGCGTTCGGCAAGATCAGCCGCCGGCCGGTCAGGATGACCATGATTTCGCCAGTGTCGGCGATGTGGGTGAGCACCGGGTCGGCGGCGTCGAGGTGGAAGTCGATGTCCATGGCCCCGGGGAATTCGTCGTCGGCGTGACCGGCGCCTGTGTAGCGGTTCCAGATCTTGCCGGAGTGGATTTCGGCCACGGCGCCGTCGCCCGACCGCCCCACGATCGTGACCGTCACCGCGCCGGAGCGTGGTTGGCAGGTCATCATCAGGCGCACCTCGTCGGTGGCCGCAACGCCAAGCACAAGCTTGGCCCCTTCCTCGCGGGTCGCGGTGACGCCCCAGGTCATCCGTGGCCGGTCGGCCGGCAGCGCGCAGCCGCTGAGCGCGGCTGCGGCGGCCAGGGCAAGAATGGCGAAACGGCGCATCATCCGCGGAGTTCGCGCCGCTTAGAACGGCGAGAACTTCTCCATGATCGACTGCAGCGCCGGGGTCTTCTGGACGCGGCTGATGTCGCCGCGGCCGCCGTAGTTGATCCGCGCTTCGGCGATCTGGGTGTGCAGGATGGTGTTGTTGGAGGAGATATCCTCCGGGCGCACGATGCCGGCGATAGTCAGCTGGCGCACCTCGGTGTTCATCTTCACTTCCTGGGTGCCCTGGATCACCAGATTGCCGTTGGGCAACACGGACGAGACGACCGCAGCGATCGTCAGGCTGATCTGCTCCTGGCGGTTGACGGCGCCGACGCCGTCGCTGGTGGTCTTGGCGTTGGTGCTGACCGCGCTGGCCGGATTGAAGCCGCTCGGCAGGATCTTCCCGAGAGTCGACTCCAGGCCCAGCAGGTTCGGGATGCCCAGGTTGTTGGTGGAGGTCCGGCCGGCCGTGGTCTCATTGGTGGTCTTGGCGGAGTCGTTGATGTTGATCAGCACGGTCAGGATGTCGCCGACCTTGCCGGCGCGCTGGTCATTGAAGAAGGTCCTGGCGCCCGTGCGCCACAGCGAGTTGGCGGTGGCCGGCGCCGGGGCGTTGGCCTGGGCGATGATCTTCTGATCCAGGGGCGCCAGCGCGGCGGGGTAGCCCACCGGGGCGAGCTCGGGGCCCTTCACGGCCTCCTTGATGGTGGAGCAGGCGCCCAGCGGCCCGAGCACGAGCAGGGCGGCGGCGATGGCGAAACGGGTGCGCATGAAGCGGTCTTCCTCTTAACGGGCGGCGTAGCGGAGCGAGCGGGCGGTCTTGATGTCCTGGGCGGCGGGGCCGACCACGGCCTGGCCGGGTCCGGTCACCATCGTCTGGACAGTCTTCTTGGATTGGGTGTTGAGCACGGCCAGGGCCTCGCCGACGCCGGCGGTTCCCATCGCCTTGCCTTCCAGGGACAGCAGGATGCCGTCGGCCTCGTAGGTGACGGTGACCAGGTCGCCCTGCTTGATGACGGTGGCGGCGCCCACGTCGCGGGCCAGCACCACAGCGCCGGCGCGCAACGGCCGCTTGGCCGCCTGGCCGATCACGGCCTCGGCGTCGGAGGGGCTGTCGGCGGGAACGGCGGCGACCTTGATCCAGGTGAGGTCGGTCGGCTGCACGATCTCGCCGGCGTTCAGGCTGCGGGTGTAGGTCAGCACCTCGACATTACCGCGTGCGGCGCCGGTCGGGCCCGCGCCGGAGCCGCCGGTAAGGCCGGCGCGCACCACGATCTTGCGTAGGCCGTCGGGATTGTCCCAGTCGAGGCCGGCGCGGCGGGCCGCGGCCTGTACGGCGGCGGCGTCCAGCACCACGGTCTGGCCGGTGCGTTCGGCGACCGCGACGCGGCCGGCGGGGCCGGCGCCATCGAAGAGGTCGCCCAGGGTGACGGTCGTGTCGCCGCTGGCGGTGTCGGCCTTCAGGCTGACGGCGTGGCCGGCGAGCGCCGGGCCGGCCAACGCCAGGGCCGCTAAGAGGGTGAGAGCGAGGCGCATGCCTTAGGACTTCATCTGGTTGGTGACGCCCAGCATGTTGTCGGCGGTGGAGATGACCTTGGAGTTCATCTCGTAAGCGCGCTGGGCGACGATCAGGGAGGTGATCTCGGTCACCGGATCGACGTTGGAGGCTTCCGTGTAGCCCTGGGTCAGGGTGCCCAGGCCCTGCACGCCGGGGACGCCCGTGACCGGCGGGCCGGACGCGCCGGTTTCCAGGTAGAGATTGCCGCCCTGGGCGGAGAGGCCACCCTCGTTCATGAAGCTGGCCAGTTCGATCTGGCCCACCGTGGTGGGAGCGGGCGTGCCGGGCACGGTCACCTGCACCTGGCCGGCGGCCGAGACGGTGACGGCGGTGGCGGTCTGCGGGATGGAGATCGCCGGTTGCACCAGATAGCCGTCCTGGGTGACGAGCTGGCCCTGGTCATTGACCGAGAAGTTGCCGGCCCGCGTGTAGGCGGTGTCGCCGCTCGGCGTCAGCACCTGGAAGAAGCCGCGGCCGTTGATCGCCAGGTCGTACTGGTTGCCGGTCTGGGTCAGCGCGCCTTGCGTGCCGATCCGGTAGACCGAGCCGGTCTTCACGCCGGCGCCGATCTGCACGCCCGTCGGGACGATGGTGCCCTGACTGGACGACTGGGCGCCCGCCTGCTCGACCGTCTGGTAGAGCAGGTCCTGGAACTCGGCCCGCTGCTTCTTGTAGCCGACGGTGTTCATGTTCGCGATGTTGTTCGAGATGACCTCGACGTTCATCTGCTGCGCGGCCATCCCGGTCGCGGCGGTGCGTAGAGCTTGCATGGCTCAGATCCTCACTAATTCGCCTTGCCGAGCCGCGCGACGGAGTTGCGCGACAGATCGGATTCGGCGGACATCATCTGGGAGACTTGTTCGTAGGCCCGGCTGACCTGGATCATCTTGGTGATCTGCAGGATCGGGTTGACGTTGGAGCTTTCCAGCATCCCCTGGCGCAGCTTGGCGGTGTCGGCGGCCGTCGGGGTCTGGTTCGATGAGTTCTGGTAGTAGTTGTCGCCGGTCTTCTCGAGCGCCGACAGGCTGTCGAACTTGTAGACGCCGATCTTGCCGACCTGCTCCTTGCCCTGGCTGACGATGCCGTCAGGCGAGATGGTGATCTCACCGGGCTTCTGCGGGTCGATGGTGATCGTGCCGCCGCCGTCATCGGCGACCGGGTCGCCGGCCTGGGTGGTGATCAGGCCGTTGGCGTCGGTGCGCAGGTGGCCGTCGCGGGTGAAGCGGTCGCCGTTCTTGGTGGTGACCTTCAGGAAGCCCTGGCCCTCGATGCCCACGTCCAGCGCCGCGCCGGTGTTCTTCAGCGTGCCCTGACCGAAGTCGCGGGCCACGCCGTCGGCGCCCACGAACTTCACAGGCCGCGGTCCGCCGAGCGTGAAGGCGGGCGCGCCCGGGACCTCCTTGGTCATCAGGGATTCGAACTTGAAGCCGGTGGTGTCGGCGTTGGCGATGTTGTTGGCGACGATGTCCATCTGGCGCTTGAGCACCATCTGGTTCGACAGTCCGACGTAGAGGGCGTTGTCCATGGATTCCTTGCAGCGTTTTGGACGCGACACTTTCGCCCAGACCAGCTGCAAGCTTCGGGCCAGTTTGAAACCCGAACAAAATCAACAAATAAGAAAGTTAACGGGCGCCCGGCGGCGGAAAATGCCGGGCAGGCTTGTCACTCATTAACGTCCGTTAAAAACCGCGCGTTAACCAACTTGGCCACAAGAGTGAGCGTGTAAGGTTCTAAGGAACGCGCGCGTGGCCGAAGACAAGGTCAAGGAGGCTCCCGAAGGGGAAGCCGCCGAAGGCGAAGAAGCTGAGGGCGCGAAGCCCAAAAAGAAGCTGCCGATGAAGCTCATGCTCATCGCGGGCGCCGCTGCGCTCGTGGTGCTGGGCGGCGGCGGCGCAGGCGCCTTTTTCCTGATGAAGCCGAAGCCTGAGGCGGCGGCCGGCAAGGACGGCAAGAAGAAGCCCGCGGCCAAGAAGAAAGACGACAAGGGCAAGAAGGACGACAAGAACGCGGCCGTGGTCCGCGAGGGCCCTGACGGCGTGCTGTTCTACACGATCCCCGATGTCGTCGTGAACATGCAGACGGCTGATGGCCGGCCGACCTTCCTGAAGCTGAAGCTGACCCTCGAACTGCCCGACCAGGCCACGGTCGACGAGCTGGAGCCGAACATGCCCAGGCTCCAGGACATGTTCCAGACCTTCCTGCGCGAGCTGCGCCCCGAGGATCTTTCCGGGTCCCAGGGCTCCTACCAGCTGCGCATGGAGATCCTGCGCCGGGTGAACCTGGTGATCGCCCCCAACAAGGCCAACGCCGTCCTGATCGAGGAGATGCTGATCAACTAGCGCGTCCTCCCCAAGGAGGGCCGCGCAGCGATCACAGTGACGCATGGCCGACGAACCCGAAGACAACACCGAAGAGATTCCAGGCGTCGCCGCCGGCGCCCAGGCTGAAGCCGCGCCCGGTTGGGACGACGGCGACAGTCAGGCCGAACGCATCCTCAATCAGGACGAGATCGACAGCCTGCTGGGCTTCGACCTGTCCGAGGAAGAGGGCGGCGAGCGGACCGGAATCCGCGCGATCATCAACTCGGCCCTGGTCTCCTACGAGCGCCTGCCGATGCTGGAGATCGTCTTTGACCGGCTTGTCCGGTTGATGACCACCTCCTTGCGGAACTTCACCTCCGACAACGTGGAAGTCAGCCTCGACAACATCTCGTCGATCCGTTTCGGCGACTACCTGAACTCGATCCCGCTGCCGGCGATCCTGTCGGTGTTCCGCGCCGAGGAGCTGAACAACTACGGCCTGCTGACGGTCGACTCCAACCTGATCTATTCGATCGTCGACGTGCTGCTGGGCGGCCGTCGCGGCACCGCGGCCATGCGCATCGAAGGCCGGCCCTACACCACCATCGAGCGCGTGTTGGTGCAGCGGATGGTCGAGGTCGTGCTGGCCGACGCCCGCGAGGCGTTCGAGCCCTTGACGCCGGTGACCTTCACCCTGGACCGCCTGGAGACCAACCCGCGCTTCGCCGCCATCGCGCGCCCGGCCAACGCCGCCATCCTGGTGAAGCTGCGCATCGACATGGAAGATCGCGGCGGGCGCATCGAGCTGCTGCTGCCCTATGCGACGCTCGAACCCATCCGCAAGATGCTGCTGCAGCAGTTCATGGGTGAGAAGTTCGGCCGCGACAACATCTGGGAAGGCCACTTGGCCACCGAGCTGTGGACCACCCAGATGGAGGTCCGCGCCGTCCTGGACGAGCAGCAGATGGGCCTCAAGAAGGTGCTCGACCTGAAGGTCGGCGACACCCTGATGCTCAACGCCACGCCCGACAGCCTGATCGAGCTCCGCGCCGGTGTCATCCCGCTCACCCGCGGCCGCATGGGCCGCCGCAACGCCCACATCGCCGTCCGTGTGGAGGCGCCTCTGTCGCCCCACGCGCGGCAAGCCGTGACGAGGACATCATGAGCTTGATCGGTCTGGCCATGAACGCGCTGCTCGCCATGCTTTTGCTGGCCGCGCTGATGATGGGCTGGCGCCTGAACCGCCGCCTGAAGGCCCTGCGCGACAGCCATGACGGCTTCGCCGCTGCTGTCACCGACCTGAACGCCGCCGCCGCGCGCGCCGAACAGGGCCTGGCCGACCTGCGCGCCGCCACCGACGAGGCTGTCGACCTGCTGGCCGACCGCATCGACAAAGGCCGCAGTCTGGCCATCAAGCTCGAGCGCTTGGTCGAACACGCCAATGTTCCGCAACGCGCCGCACCGGCGCCGGCCGCGACGCCCGACGATCCGGTGGCCGAACGCCGCCTCGGCGCCCTGCTGGCCGCCGCACGCGAGATGCGTCCGGAGCGGACGATGCCGCCCCTGCGCGCCGCCACGCCCGACCGCGCGACAGCCAGCGAACGTTCCGTGCTCGAGCGCCAGATCGCCCGCGCCCGCCGCCTCGCCGAGGACGACCTCTTCGACGACGAACCCCTCACTCTTGACGACGTCCGTGGAGCCCGCCGGTGAAGTCCATGCCCCGCATCCTGCCGCTGGTCGGCATCGCGCTTGGCGGCGTTCTGGCGATCAACGCCCTGGCCGGCGCGCGTGATCTGCCGGGGATGCTCTCCGGCGCCCGCGCCTGGGCCGAGGACGCCGCCGCCCCGACCAAGCCGGTCAAGAAGTCCGCCGCCAAGAAACCCGCCGACGCCAAGGCCGCTGACCCGGCCGCCGCAGCGCCTGCGGCCGTTCCGGCCGCGCCCGCCATCCCGGGCGGCGCTGTCGCTCCCACCGGCTCAGCTACGGACGCCGCGGCCACTGCCGGCCTGCCGCCGCCGACCATCCAGCCCAAGGGCGTCTGCGCGCCCACAGCGGCGGAACTGGCCAAGGAAGCCGGTCTCTCGCCGGCCGAACTGCAGGTGCTGCAGAACCTGGGCGCTCGCCGCGGCCAGCTCGACCAGCGCGAAGCCGACCTGTCCACCCAGCTCGCGCTCCTGGCCGCCGCCGAAGCCAAGCTCGACGCCAAGGCCAAGGTGCTGACCGCGCTGAAGTCCGACATCCAGGGCCTGCTGACCCAGGCCGACGGCCGCGAGCAGGCCGAGGTCGACCGGCTGGTGAAGGTCTACGAAGGCATGAAGCCCAAGGACGCCGCCGCGCGCATGGCGATCCTGGAAGACGGCGTGCGCCTGCCGATCGCGGCGAAGATGAAGGAGCGTTCGCTCTCCGCCATCGTCGGCCAGATGCCGCCGCAGGACGCCAAGAAGCTCACCGAGTCCCTGGCCCACCGCTTCGCCGCCGCCCAGACCCTGGCCCAGAACGCCCAGGCCCAGGCCGACGCGGTGGCCAGCAAGACCGCCGCCGCCGACGATCCGGCCAAGGCCGCGCCCGCCAAGGCCAAGCCCGTCCGCGCCGCCAAGAAGGCTCCCCCGCGCAAGAAGGCGCCCGACGACGCCACGGCCGCCGCCGACAAACCGGCGGACAAGCCCGCCGCCGCCGAACCCGCCGCGCCGCCTCCGGCGAAAGCCGGATAGCGAATGAACCTGCGCCAGACCCTGCGCGCAGGTGTGGCGGCCATCGCCGTCGCCAGCGTCGTCGCGCCCGCCGGCGCGGCGACGTCGTCTATTGATGTGCGTGTCGCCCAGTCCGACGGCTTCTCCCGCGTGGAATTCCGCGGGGCCCCCGACGCCAAGGTGAAGAAGGACGGCCAGGTCCTGGTCTTCACCTTCCCGCGGGACGCCGACCCGGATATCGCGCGGCTGCACACCGCCCCGCCCAAATGGATCAAGACCGCCGAGAAGAAGCATATCGGCGGCCATCTGCAGCTGTCGATCACCCTGACCGACGACGCCGATTACAAGGTGGGTTCCGCTGACGGGGCGACCTTCGTCAACGTCTTCCAGAAGGCGCCGCCGACCGCCGCCGAACTTGCCGCAGCCAAGGCCGCGATCCCCGAGCCTCAGCGCCCCAACCCGGTCCCGGCCGGCGGCGTGGTCCACATGGCCGCCAGCGTCAACAACGCCCAGGTTCAGTTCGGCTTCACCTGGGCCAATCCGGCCGGCGCGGCGGTGTTCCGCCGGGGCGACGCGATCTGGGTGGTGTTCGACGCGCCGGCGGTGATCGACGTCGGTCATTCGCCTAAGGGCCTGGTCCAGTACAGCGCGATCTCCTCCATGAAGGGCGGCGACTATTCGGCCGTGCGCATCGAGGCGGCCCATGGCGTGCCAGTCTTCGCCACCTCCATCGGCAACACCTGGACCATCGCGCTTGGCCCCGGCGATGAGGGCTCGCCCAGCGTCGTGCGCCTTTCCCGCGATGAGGCCGAGGGCCCCGCGACGCTGAAGGCGGCCGTGGCCGGCGCCACCAAGATCGTCCAGATGGCCGACCCGCAGGCTGGTGACACGCTCGACGTGGTCACCGCGCTTGGCCCCGCCAAGGGCCTGCCCAGCCGCCGCGACTATGTGCAGATGGCGGTCCTGCCCTCGATCCAGGGCTTGGCCATCGAGAGCCATATCGACGACCTGGAGGTCGCCCGCGACGGCGACATCGTCCGCATCGGCCGCAAGGTCGGCCTGGCTCTGTCGCCCAGCTTCGCGACCCAGGAGGACGCCCGCCTGACGGTGGACGCGCCCAAGCCGGCCGCCATGCCGGCCCTGATCGACGCCGACTGGAGCAGGACCGGGCCCAAGGGCTTCCTCGACCGCTATCAGCACCTGCTGAGCGCCGCCACCGTGGAGTCGGCCAACAAGGACAAGGCCGCGCCGGTGGGCGCGCGCATGGCGCTGGCTCGCTTCCTGGTGGGCTCAGAGCTCTCCTTCGAGGCGATCGGCGTGCTCAACGACACCGCCCGCGCCAATCCGCAGCTGATGGATAATCCGGAGTTCCGCGGCCTGCGCGGCGTCGCCCGGGTAATGGCTCGCCGCTACAAGGAGGCGGACGCGGACTTCTCTGCGCCGGTCCTGGCCGAGGACCGCTCGAGCGCGCTCTGGAAGTCCTACATCGCCAGCAAATTGGCCCAATGGCCCGAGGCCCGCGCCCAGTTCGTGAAGGGCGCCGAGGCCTACAACATGTTCCCGCCGACCTGGCGCGCCCGCTTCGCCCGGGCCGACGCCCAGGCGGCCCTGGCGCAGGGCGATCTGCTGAGCGCCGACGCCCGCATCCACCTGGCCCTGGCCGACAAGACCGACGTCTATGAAGAGCTGGCCACCCGCCTCGTGCAGGCGCGGATCATCGAGCAGCAGGGCCACAAGGACCGGGCGCTGCGGATGTATACCGCCATCGCCGGCGCGCCGCGGGAATCGCTGTCCTCGCCGGCCCTGCTGCGCGCCACCCAGATCAAGCTGGAGATGGGCAAGGCCACGCCCGTCCAGGCCGCCCAGGTGTTCGACGGCCTGCGCTACCGCTGGCGCGGCGACGCCACCGAGCTGGAGACCATCCGCGCGCTGGGCCAGCTCTATCTGAGCCAGGGCCGCTACCGCGAGGCGCTGGAGGCGTTGCGCTCGGCCGGCACCCGCCTGCCGGACCTGCCCGAGGCGCTGCAGCTGTCGTCCGACCTCAACGCCGCGTTCCGCGGGCTCTTCCTCAACGGCAGCGCCGACGGGCTGGAGCCGGTGCAGGCGCTGGCCCTGTTCTATGACTTCAAGGAGCTGACGCCGATCGGCGCCGACGGCGACCTGATGGTTCGCAAGCTGGTCCGCCGGCTGGTCGACGTGGACCTGCTGGACCAGGCCGCCGAGCTTCTGAAGTACCAGGCCGACAACCGCCTCGACGGCGTGCCCAAGGCCCAGGTCGCCACCGATCTGGCGGTCATCTACCTGATGGACAAGAAGCCCGAGCAGGCGATCCAGGCGATCAATTCCTCGCGCACCACGGTGCTGCCCGCTGCGCTGAACGCCGAGCGCCGGCTGGTGGAGTCCCGCGCCTGGATGGGCGTCGGCAAGTACGACACCGCGCTCGAGATCATCGAGAAGGACACCACCAAGGAGGGCCAGGACCTCCGCGCCGAGATCACCTGGAAGCAGAAGGACTGGGCCAAGGCCGGTCCGCAGTTCGAGAAGGCGCTCGGGGCCCGCTGGAAGGATCCGACCGCGCTGTCGGCCGATGACGAGGGCAAGCTACTACGCGCCGGGGTGGCCTACAGCCTGGCCGGCGACGACGCGGCGCTCACCCGCCTTTCCGGCCAGTACAAGGGCTTCTTCGACGCCGCCCACAATCCGGAGGCCCTGCGCATCGCGCTCACCGGCGTCTCCACCAACCGTCTGAGCGTCGCCGACTTCGGCCGGGTCAGCGCCGACAACGAGGCCTTCACCGGCTGGGTCGCCAAGATGAAGGACCGCTTCAAGACCCGGCCCGCGCCCACCGGCCCCACCAAGGCCGCCGCCGCGCCGGCCGCGCCCGCGAAACCCGCGCCGGCCAAACAGGCCCAGGCCGCGACGGGGACCGCCAAGGGCTAGCCTGACTTGCCGTAGCGGCAGGCAGGGTGGTGTCTCAGTTTGAAATCTGCCGCCGTTGACAAGCATTCCGCCTGAGCCAGGTCGCGGCTATGGTGGCGGGATGAATTGGCCAACCCCTCAGATGGCGCCCGGCGTGGCGATCATCGCCGTTTTCATATGCGGCGGCTGGATGTGGTCTAGCCATCAGGCGCTCGCGTTGGCCGTGCCGATCACATTGGCTGTAGCCGTGGCAGTCTATCTCTTCATCCGTCGATATGGACGTGAGCCTAATGCCTAAAGGCCCCCAAGGACAGAAGCGCCCCGCAGACGCCACCGCAGGCAGAGACCTTTTGACGTTCCAGTCAGATGCGCTCAGAATTGTCGCTGTGCCTCGTCCGGTTCGCCAGCTGAGGCGCGACGATCGAATTTTAAAAACCCTATAAATATCAACAAATTGAAATTTTTTCGTCGATCTGGATGCACTTGATGGCCTGGGCGGACTCGCCGCTTCGCCGCCGCTGCAACATTCGTGCAGGGAAACAGTGATATCCGGACGACGCAAAGCTGGGAGCTGACGCCATGAAACGCGCACTATTGGCCACCGCTGCGATTGCGGGCCTGAGCATCGCCGCCTTCGCCGCGCCCGTCGGCCTCGCGGCGGACACGCCGAACGCGACGCCGCAACACGTCGACGACTTCCAGCTGACCGACCAGACGCGTCTGGCGCAGCATCTCCATTACTTCGGCTATTCGCCGGCGATCGTGGTGATGACCCGGTCGAACGGCACGGCGGTCTCCAAGGAGGCGTCGGCGGCGCTGGAGAAGCTGAACGCCGCCTACAAGGACAAGGGCGTCGTGGTCTGGGCCCTGGACTCCAACCTCGCCGACAGCCGCGACTCGGTCGCCGCCGAGGCCGCCAAGCAGGGGCTGACCGTCCCGATCCTGATCGACGAGCAGCAGCTGGTCGGCGAACAGCTGGGCGTGCAGCGCGAAGGCGAAGTCTTCGTGATCAATCCCAAGACCTGGACCGTGGCCTATCGCGGCCCGATGGACGCCCACGCCGGCGCGGCGGTGGACGCCTTGCTGGCCGGCGCCGCGCCCGCCGTCACCCGGGTCTCCGACACGGTCGGCAAGCCGGTGGCCTTCCCGGAAAAGGCCCACGCGGCGGAGTTCGCCGACATCTCCTACTCGAAGACCGTCGCCCCGATCCTGCAGGAGAAGTGCGTCTCCTGCCACGTGAACGGCGGCATCGGCCCCTTCGCCATGAACAGCTATGCGGTGATCAAGGGCTTCTCGCCGATGATCCGCGAAACGATCCGCACCCGGCGCATGCCGCCCTATTTCGCGGACCCGCATATCGGCGTGTTCAAGAACGACCAGGGCCTGACCGCCGACCAGACCAAGACCCTGGTCCACTGGATCGAAGCCGGCGCGCCGCGCGGCGACGGGCCCGACCCGTTGCTGGCCAACGCCAGCAAGACCGCGCCGGAATGGCCGCCGGAACTCGGCAAGCCCGACGTCATCGTCGACCTGCCCACCTTCAAGGTCCCGGCCTCCGGCCTGGTCGAGTACCAGAACCAGGTGGTCGACAATCCCTTCAAGGAGAACACCTGGCTGAAGGCGATCGCCATGAAGCCCGGCGACCGGCGCGTGCTGCACCACGTGGTCTCCAACCACATCCCCGACCCGAACCAGCCGCCCGCGGCGATCCCGGGCGGCTCCGTTGGCTCATACACCCCGGGCGCCCAGCCGCAGGTCATGGCCGATGGCTCCGGCGCGCCGGTGCCGGCGGGCGGCAAGCTGCACTTCCAGATGCACTACACGACCATGGGCAAGGAGACGGTCGATAAGACCCAGGTCGGCTTCTACACGCTGAAGACCACGCCGGAGTACATCAAGCGCTCGACGGTGATCTCGACCTTCGCCCTCTACATTCCGGCGGGCGAGGCGCGTCACCAGGAGGTCGCCTACCTGACCTTCCCGGCCGACGCCTACCTCTACACGCTCTATCCGCACTCCCACTACCGCGGCTACCACGTGGAGCTGAAGGAGGTCCTGCCGGACGGCAAGGAGCAGATGCTGCTCAGCCTGCCGAAGTACGACTTCAACTGGCAGCGCGACTACGATCCGGTGACACCGATCCACGTGAAGGCCGGCACCAAGCTGGTCGCCACCTGGGTCTACGACAACTCGGTGCACAACCCGGCCAACCCGGATCCGAAGCGCAACGTCACCTGGGGCGAGCAGACCCCGGACGAGATGATGTACTTCCGGGTCAACTACCGCTGGGCGGACGAGACCACGACCCACGTGCGCAACGACCTGCAGGCCAAGCTGTTCGCCTCGCAGATGATGGGTTCGCTGGATTCGAACCTCGACGGCTTCATCGAGAAGAACGAGCTGAAGGGGCCGCTGGCCTACCTGCAGGCCAAGTTCGACGCGGCTGACGTCACCCACCGCGGCAAGCTCACCGCCGAGGAACTGGCCAAGATTCTGCCCAGCCGCCGGATGGCCCGTCAGAAGGGCGACACGCCCGACGTCTAACGCTCAGAGGGGCGGCGCCTTGGCGTCGCTCCATTTGAGGATGAGCTTGCGGCCGCGGAACTCGAAGGAGTCCAGGCGGCTCAGGAAGGTCATGCCCAGGAGCGAGGCGCTCATCGGCGCCTGGTTGATCACCATCGGCAGATTGCTGAGCCGGATCGGACCGACCGTCAGGCTGTCGGCGGTGAAGGGCGCGCCGTAGCCCAGGCCGTTGGCGGTCTCCGCCGTGCGGTCGAAATGCAGCGATGCGAGATCGACGCCGATCCGCCCGGCGTCCGCCGGCGCCAGCACCGTGTCGCTGGAGCCGGTGTCGACCAGGAAGCGCACGCGCTGACCGTTCACCTGGCCGACGACGATATAGCCGCCCTGATCGTCCTGATTGATCACCAGCTCGTGGGCGGCGGTGGCGATCGGCTCGCCGGGGCCGAAGGCGCCTTGCACTCGTTGCGCCACGCCCTGAAGTTCGCCGCGATAGGCATAACCCACTGCCAGGACCGCGATGATCGCTAGCCAGACGGCGGCGTGGCGCAGATGCTCGCTCCACCGGCCGCGGCTCAGCCGGAAGACGCCCGTGCCGACGATCAGCACCACCAGCGCGGCTTGCGCGACCCACGCCCAGTCGTCGCCGGTCCGGAGGTCTTCCGGAAAGGCGCGGGCCAGGACCCAGATGAGGACGCCCACGGCCACGGCGACCGCCAGCATGATGGGCAGGCGGCTGGGCGGCGGACGCGGCGGCGGCTCCGGCGGGTCCTGCCGCCACGGCCCCGGATCATGGGACATGGCGGCTTAAGCGCCCGGGACGGTGTGGAAGCTCTGCACGAGGCTTCCGGCCACCAGTCGCCAACCGTCCACCAGGACGAAGAAGATCAGCTTGAACGGCAGGCTGACGACCACCGGGGGCAGCATCATCATCCCCATGCTCATCAGCACGCTCGCCACCACCAGATCGATGACCAGGAAGGGCACGAAGAGCAGGAAGCCGATCTCGAAGGCCCGCTTCAGCTCCGAGATCATGAAGGCCGGCGTCACCACCTGGATCGGCGTCGCCAGCGCGTTGGCCGGCTTGGGGATCCGCGACAGCTTGATGAAGAGCGCCAGGTCGCCCTGGTCGACCTGCTGCAGCATGAAGGCCTTCACCGGCGCGGCCGAGGCGTCGAAGGCGGCGGGCAGCTCCATCTGCTGGTTCATCAAGGGCTTGATGCCGTCGTCGTAGGACTTCTGGAGGGTCGGGCCCATGACGATGGCGGTGAGGAACAGCGCCAGCGAGATGATCACCGAGTTGGGCGGGCTCTGCTGCAGGCCAAGCGCCGTGCGCAGCAGGGACAGCACCACTACGATCCGCACGAAAGCGGTGGTCATGATCACGATCGACGGCGCCAGCGACAGCACCGTCATCAGCCCGATGAGCTGCACCACCCGTTCGGTCAGGCCTCCGCCGGTGCCGAGGTTGATGTTCACCGCCTGGGCGATGGCCGCGGCGGGGAAGGCGAGGCTGGCCAGGGTGGTCAGGGCCGCGAGGATCGCGGCGCGCCGCCAGTCCTCGGCCGGCAGGGTCTTGATGGCCTTGAAGAGCTCGATCATCAGGCCTTCCCTTTGCGCGCATCGATCGCCGAGACCAGCCGGCCCTCGCCCAGCAGGATGAGTTGCTCGCGCCCGTCGACCGCGACGATGACCAGGCGCCGCGCCGGGTCGAGCACCAGGCTCTCGATCACCGCCAGCCGGCGCTCGGCCTTGGGGCGGGCGAAGCGGGAGAAGGCGCCGGGCCCATAGCGGCGCAGCGCCACCGCGCCCAGGCCGATCAGCCCCAGGGTGAGGACGAGGGCGAAAACGGCTCTGACGAATTCGGTGACCATGCGCTTCTGCGGCTTTCGGAAATTAGCCGCCAGGAAACCGCTGAGTCCCTTAAGTCGGGGTTAACCCTGTTTCTTCACCATGCCGACCATGGATATGACCGACGTTCCCATCCTTTCGATGCTGAAGAACCGGTTGGGGTACCTCTCCGACCGCCAGCGGATCATCGCCGAAAACGTCGCCAACGCGGATACTCCAGGCTACACCGCCCGCGATCTCAAGCCCTTCAGCTTCCAGGCCCACGTGCAGGCCGCGACTAGCCCCGCCGCCGTGGCGCCGGCCGGCGTCATGGCCGTCACCCAGCCAGGCCACATTCAGGCCCCGAACGCTCGGACCGGCCCGGCCGGCGCCATCGTCAAGACCGCAAAGTCCCCGGACTCGGAAGAGACGATCGACGGCAACGGCGTGGTGCTCGAGGACGAGATGGTCAAGCTCACCGACACCCGGATGGAATATGACGCGGCGGTCGGCATCTACCAGCAGGCGACCGGCTTCCTGAAGCTCGCCATCAAGAAACCCGGCAGCTGAGTCGAAGGATAGGGACGCGACATGGCCAACGATTCGATGACGCCGAACGCCACCCAGTCGATCGCGGTCTCCGCGCTGCGCGCCCAACAGGCGCGGATGCGGATCATCGCGGAGAACCTGGCCAACGCCAATTCCACCTCCAAGACCGCCGGCGGCGATCCCTATCGCCGGCAGGCGCCCGTGTTCCAGGCGATCGCGACGCCCGGCGGCGGCACCGGCGTAAAGATGGCCCGCGCGGTGCCCGACAAGTCGCCGTTCAACTCGGCCTTCGACCCGTCCAATCCTTCGGCCGACGCCACCGGCTATGTGAAGACCCCCAACGTCGACCCGCTGATCGAGGCGATGGACATGCGCGACGCGCAGCGGGCCTACGAAGCCAACCTCAACGTCATCGAGACGTCGCGCGCCATGGCGACGCGCACGCTCGACCTCCTGAAGCCATAGGGGAGGGCTGACCGATGATGACCGCTCTCGCCGCCGCCAAGGCCTACGGCGCCGTCCAGAAGGCGATGACCGTCGATCCCGCATCCGTGGGACCGGGCGCCGCCTCGGCCGGCGGCGGCTTTGGCGACATCCTGAAGTCGGCCATGGCCGACACCATGAAGGCGACTAAGACCGCCGAGAACCAGATGACCCTGCAGGCGCAGGGCAAGGCCCAGTTGATCGACGTGGTGACGGCCGTCTCCGACGCCAGCCAGAGCCTGTCGACGGTGATGGCGATCCGCGACCAGGTGATCAGCGCCTACCAGGAAATCATGCGGATGCCGATTTGAGCGCGTAGCGACTCATCCCCGCGAAGGCGGGGATCCAAGCGTTCTTCGAACTTCACATTACGTGCTAGGCCTTGGCCATGGCGGGGCCGGTCATCGAGCTTTCGGGGGTTGAGAAACGCTACGGCGGCCACGCGGCCCTGGCCGGCGTCGACCTTTCCATCGAGGCGGGCGTGTTCACCGCCTTGGTCGGCGGCTCCGGCTCCGGCAAGACTACTCTCTTAAAGACCATCAATCGGCTGGTGACGCCCGACGCGGGAGCCGTCCGGGTGCTGGGCGTTGATGTGACCAGCGCCGAGCCGCACCTCCTGCGTCGCAAGATCGGGTATGTTTTCCAGGAGATCGGCCTTTTTCCTCACCTGTCGGTGGCCGAGAACATCGCCATTACCCCCAAGCTCTTGGGCTGGGACAACAAGCGGATCGACGGGCGGGTGGCGAACCTCCTGGGCCTCGTCGACCTGCCGCTGGAGGTGGGATCGCGCGCGCCCGCCGCGCTCTCCGGCGGCCAGCGCCAGCGGGTGGGCGTCGCCCGCGCGCTCGCCGCTGAGCCGAAGCTGATGCTGATGGACGAACCGTTCGGCGCACTCGATCCGTTGACCCGCGACGCGCTGGGGACCGACTACCGCGGCCTGCACGACCGGCTGGGCCTGACCACGGTGATGGTCACCCATGACATGGCGGAGGCTGTGCTGCTGGCGGACCGCATCGTGGTGATGCGCGACGGGGCCATCGTCGCCGACGGGACGCCGGGCGAGCTGCTGGCCCACGCCAAGGACGCCGGGGTCCGTGACCTGCTGGAGGCGCCGCGCCGCCAGGCCGAGCGACTGCGCGCCAAGCTGGCGGCCGCGCCGAACACGCCCGCGGACGGGGCGACATGAGCCCGCGGCTCTCGCAGGCCTTCGCGCTG
Source organism: Phenylobacterium sp. (assembly GCF_036264965.1). Taxonomy (GTDB): domain Bacteria; phylum Pseudomonadota; class Alphaproteobacteria; order Caulobacterales; family Caulobacteraceae; genus Phenylobacterium. The sequence goes on along the minus strand of NZ_DATAPY010000034.1, from coordinate 21,001 downwards.
CTGCCGGAATATCTTGGCTGGCACGTGCTGCTGAGCTTCAGCGCCCTGCTGCTGGGCGTGCTCATCAGCCTGCCGCTGGCGATCGCCGCCAGCCGCAGCGCGCGGCTGCGCTGGCCGGTGCTGGCGGGCGCAAGCCTGATCCAGACCATCCCAAGCCTGGCGCTGCTGGCCTTGTTCTTTCCACTGCTGCTGGCGCTTTCGGCGCTCAGTCAGGCCGTGATCGGCAAGGGCTTCTCGGCCCTCGGCTTCCTGCCTTCCCTGCTAGCGCTGACGCTCTATTCCATGCTGCCGATCCTGCGGAACGGGGCCGCGGGCATCCTGGGCGTCGACGCGGCGATCAAGGAGGCGGCCGACGGGGTCGGCATGACCGCGCGCCAGCGCCTTTTACAAGTCGAGCTGCCTCTGGCCGCGCCCGTGATCATGGCCGGGGTGCGCACCGCCGCGGTCTGGACCATCGGGGCCGCCACGCTTTCGACGCCGGTCGGCCAGACCAGCCTCGGCAATTACATCTTCGCCGGCCTGCAGACCGAGAACTGGGTCTTCGTGCTGTTCGGCTGCGCGGCCTCGGCGGTCCTGGCGCTGGTCGCCGACCAGCTGCTGGGGCTGATCGAGGCGGGGACCCGCAAACGCAGCCTGCGCCTGATGCTGATCGGGGCTGCCGGCCTGCTGATCGGCGTCGCCGCCGCGGTCGCGCCCTTGGCGGCCGGGCTGAACCGCACCCAGGCCTATACGGTCGGCGCCAAGAATTTCTCCGAGCAGTACATCCTGGCCGAACTGATGGCCTCGCGGCTGGAGGCCTCGGGCGCGCAGGTCAGCCGCAAGGAGGACCTGGGCTCGGCGGTCGCCTATCGCGCGCTCGCCGCCGGGGAGATCGACGCCTATGTCGACTATTCAGGAACGCTCTGGACCAATGTGCTGAACCGCAAGGACAATCCCGGCCGCGCCGAAGTGCTGAAGGTGCTCACCGCGGAGCTCAAGACGCGCGACGGGGTCACCGTCCTGGGCTCGCTGGGGTTCGAGAACGCCTACGCCTTCGTCATGCGCTCGGACCGGGCCAAGGCGCTCGCTGTGACCTCCATCGCCGACCTGGCCCGCGAGGCGCCCAAGCTGACCCTGGGCTCGGACCTGGAGTTCCTGTCGCGGCCGGAGTGGAAGGCGGTGGAGAGCGCCTACGACCTGAAGTTCAAGACCAAGCGGTCGTATCAGCCGACCTTCATGTACCGTGCACTCAGCGGTGGGGAGGCCGACGTGATCAGCGCGTTCTCGTCCGATGGCCGCATCGCTGCCGACCATCTGGTGATCCTGACCGATCCGAAGGGCGCGATCCCGCCCTACGACGCGGTGGTGCTGATCTCGCCCAAGCGGGCGCACGACAAGCGCCTGCTTGAGGCCCTGCAGCCGCTGATCGGCAAGATCTCGGTGGGGGCCATGCAGGCGGCCAACTACAGCGTCGACCGAGACCAGGGAAAGGCCTCGCCAGCCGAGGCCGCCAAGGCGCTCAGCCGGCAGATTCTGCCCAGTCCGTAGGCTTTCATTAACCATGCCGGACCATGGTGGCGGAGTTCGCTGAGCGCGCGAATTCGTCAAGCTTTCCCAAGTCTTCCAGCTTCCAAGAGGTCCTTATGAGCGGCGCCGAGGTTCTGGACGTCGGGCGCGACGCCATCTGGCTGGCCATCCAGCTTTGCGCGCCCTGCCTGATCGTCGGCCTGATCGTGGGTGTCGGCATCGGCCTGTTGCAGGCTCTGACGCAGATCCAGGAAGCCACGCTGGTCTATGCGCCGAAGATCGTCGCGATCTTCGTGTCGCTGCTGATCTTCTTGCCGCTGATGGGTTCCTTGATGAACGGCTTCATGCGCCACATCGCCGCCCGCATCGCCAGCCTCTAGAGGCCGGCGGGCGATGGAACATTACGCCCCGGCCCAACAGGTCTTCGCCGCCGGCCTGATCTTCGCACGCCTGGGTCCGATCCTGATGCTGATCCCGGGCTTCGGCGAGACCTTCGTGCCGGTGCGCATCCGCCTGTCGCTGGCCCTGCTGCTGGCCCTGGTGCTGTTCCCGGTGTTGGCCTCAGCCATCCCGCCGATCCCGGGCGACATCAGCGGCATCAGCCTGGCGGTGATCAAGGAAACCGCCATCGGCCTGATGATCGGCACGATCCTGCGGATGTTCATGTCCTCGCTGGCCGCAGCCGGCGAGATCGTCTCGATCCAGACCACCCTCGGCTTCGCGCAGACCGCCAACCCGACCCAGGCCGCGCCGTCCACGACGCTCGGCACCTTCCTGGGCTTGCTGGGCCTGGTGCTGATCATGAGCACCAACCTGCACCACATGTTTCTGTCGGCGATCGTGCGCTCCTACACGATCTTCCCGTTCACCCGAGGCATGCCCTTAGCCGACGCCAACACCCTGGCGATCCAGACGGTCTCAAGCTCCTTCGCGCTCGGGCTGCAGCTGGCTGCGCCGGTGGTCGCCTTCTCGCTGATCTTCAACGTCGCGATCGGCCTGGTCGGTCGGGTGATGCCGCAATTCCAAATCTTCTTCGTGGCCTCGCCGCTGATGGTGCTGCTGGGCCTGTCGATCTTCGCCCTCAGCCTCGGCCTGATCGGCGTGGTGTGGATCGACCACTACCGCGACCTCGTCGCGATGTTCGGCTAGCCCGCCCATGAGTGAGCACCCATGAGCGACACCAACGACGCGGCCTCACGCACAGAAGAGGCGACACCGCGCAAACTCCAGCAGGCCCGCGAACGCGGCGAGGTGGTCAAGACCCAGGACCTGGCGTCCATGGCCTCCCTGGCCGGCGCGGCCACGGTGGTTGCGCTGGGCGGCGGCTATCTCTCGCGCAATCTGATGACCGCGCTCACCCCGTTCCTGGCGTCGCCGGACTCCATGAGCTTTGCGGGCGGCGGCGGGGTGCAGATCATGCGCGCGGCGGTGATGGCCGCGGCGCCGGTGATCGGCGCGGTGATCCTGACGGCCTGCGCGGCCGGGGTGTTCGGCAATGTCATCCAGACCGGCCTGATGTTCAGCCCCGAGCGGCTGTCCATGGATTTCAAGAAGGTCTCGCCGGCCGCCGGCTTCAAGCGGATCTTCGGCATCGACGGCTTCGTCCAGTTCCTGAAGTCGCTGCTGAAGGTGAGCCTGACCGGCCTCCTGGCCTGGTGGGTGCTCAACCCGCACCTCAATGAGCTGGAGGGCCTGGTCAGCATGGACCCGGTGGTCGTGCTGAGCTTCTCCGCCGACATCCTGCGTAGGCTGGTGTTCGCGGTGGCGACCTTTCTGACGCTGGTCGCCGGCGCCGACTGGTTCTGGCAGCGCCAGCGGTTCATGGCCCGCATGCGGATGACCAAGGAGGAGCTGAAGGAGGACTTCAAGCAGTCCGAAGGCGATCCCCACATCAAGGCCAAGCAGAAGCAGCTGCGCAACACGCGCGCCAAGCGCCGCATGATGGCTGCGGTGCCGGGCGCCACCGTCGTGGTGATGAACCCGACCCACTACGCCGTGGCGCTGAAGTACGACACCAACGAGGCGCCCGCGCCGCTGTGCGTCGCCAAGGGCGTGGACAGTCTCGCCCTCAAGATTCGCGAGATCGCCGAAGCCGCCGGCGTGCCGATCATCGAGGACCCGCCGCTGGCGCGCGCCCTCTACGCCGCCGTGGACATCGACGAGATCATCCCGCCGGCGCACTATGAGGCGGTCGCCAAGATCATCGGCTTCATCCTCAGCGCCGGACGCAAGGCGGCCGCCAGGTCGCTGCGCGCCGGCGGCCTGTAACGCGACCCTGCCTGTGAGAGAATGCACGTGACCGATTCGCTGAGCGAAATCGTCCAAGGCCCATCGCGGGTCAAGCAGGAGGCGCTGTCGCTGGCCATGGCCGAGCCGCAGGTCCGCAAAGGCCGTAAGGGCTGGTTCGAGCCGCTGACCGCCGCCGCTGTGGTGTTTTTCCTGATGGCCGTCGCCTTCGCCGCGGCGCCGGCGATGAACGCGGGCCCCACGACCTTGGCCGGGCTGCTACTGCTGATCGGCTTGGCGGGCGTCGCCTGCCTCGGGCTTTTCGTCCTGCGCGGATCGGCGGACACGGCGGCCGAGATCGAGCCCGGCGCGGAGCAGCTGGTCGACGCGCTGAGTGAGCCGGCCGCTATCGCCGCGCCGGACGGTCGCGTCCACGCCGCAAACGCCGCCTGGAAATCCACCATCGGCACGGCCGCGCGCCTGCCCAAGTCGGGGTCTTCGGCCTCCAGCCTGTTCGCCGCCCTGACCGCCGCGCGCCGCGGAGAGACCGCCCAGGCCGCGATCAAGGCCGGCGGCGCCGAGCATTCGGCTCTGGTCTCGCCACTCGGGCTGCGCCGCTTCCTGGTGCGGCTGAATGGCCCGGGCGCGGGCGCGCTCGCCCTGCCGCCTGCCGCCCTGGAGGTGCTGACCGCTTTTTCCAGCGCCGCGCCGCCACCGCCCAAAGTGCTGGACGCCTTCGCCGCGGCCTCGCCCTTCGGCGCGGCCCTGCTGGAGGGCGACGACCCCTTCGAGGCCAGGATCATCGAGGCCAACCCGGCGCTGAAAGCCGTCGCCGGCGGCGGCGAGAAGGGCCAGGCGTTCGGCGACCTGATCGACCCCGCCAGCCGGATTGACGCGGCCCAAAAGCTGAGCGCCGGCCAGGGCTCCGGCGCTCCGCTGGAGGTGCGCCTGGCCTACGACCCGGCGCGGATCGCCCACCTCTATCTCTCCAGGAACAACGGCGGGTTCGTCGCCTATCTGGTCGATGTCTCGGAGCAGAAGCAGATCGAGCTGCAGCTCGCCCAGAGCCAGAAGATGCAGGCCATCGGCCAGCTGGCCGGCGGCGTCGCCCACGACTTCAACAACCTGCTCACCGCCATCTTCATGCAGCTCGACGTGCTGGCCACGCGCCATCCCGTGGGCGACCCCTCTTACGAAGGCCTGAACGAGATCAAGCAGACCTCGACGCGGGCCGCCGATCTGGTGCGCAAGCTGCTGGCCTTCTCGCGCAAACAGACCGTGCAGCGTGAGATCCTCGACATCGGCGAGCTGGTCAGCGAGTTCGAGGTGCTGCTGCGCCGGGTGCTCTACGAGGACGTCAAGCTCACCACCGACTATGGCCGCAACCTGCCGCAGGTGCGCGCCGACCGCAGCCAGCTGGAAACCGCGGTGATGAACCTGGCGGTCAACGCCCGCGACAGCGTCCGCGCCCACGGCGGCGGCTGCGTCAACATCCGCACCGCCCGCGTCACCCAGGAACAGGCCCAGAGCCTCGGCTATCCAACCGCCCAGGGCGACCAGGCGATGATCGAGGTCAGCGACGACGGCCCCGGCATCCCGCCCGCGGTGATGGACAAGATTTTCGACCCCTTCTTCACCACCAAGCCCGTGGGCGAGGGCACCGGTCTTGGGCTGGCGACCGTCTACGGCATCGTCAAGCAGTCGGACGGCTGGATCGCGGTGGATTCCAAGCCGGGCGAGGGCGCGGCGTTCCGCATCTTCCTGCCGGTGCATGTGCCGGTGGCCGGCGTGGCGCCGCCACCCGTCGCCCAGGCGCCGAAGCGGCCGGTGGCGCGCGATCTGTCCGGCGCGGGCCGCATCCTGTTCGTGGAAGACGAGGACGCCGTGCGCGGGGTGGCCGCGAAGCTCCTGCGGGCCCGCGGCTACGAGGTGATCGAGGCGGCCAGCGGCGAGGAGGCCCTGGAGCTGGCTCAGACCCATGCCGGGACCATCGACCTGATGATCTCCGACGTGGTGATGCCCGGCATGCAGGGCCCGGACCTGTTGAAACAAGCCCGCTGCTATCTGGGCGCCGCGCCGGTGATATTCATCTCCGGCTATGCGGAGAGCGAGTTCTCCGACCTGCTGGAAGGCGAGGTCAACGTGTCGTTCCTGCCCAAGCCGATCGACATCAAGACCTTGGCCGAGCGGGTGAAGCAGGAACTGCAGAAGGCGGCCTGACGGCCGAGCTTGCCTTCCGGGGGCCGGGCCGCCAAACATCGGCCCACCCCTCCGCCAGTTCGAAAGCCCGCCGTGCCGCCTGTCGATCCGCAAGTCCCCGAGCGCCAGACGCTGACCGCCGCCCAGGTGTGGGACCGTGCTGTGGCCGCCCACAACGCGGGCCGGCTGCAGGAGGCCGAGCGCTACTATACGGCCCTGCAGACCTCGCTCCCGACCACGGTCACGGCGGTGAATCTGGGCCTCCTGCTTGAGGACGGCCGGCGCTGGGCGGAGGCCGAGGCCGCCTACCGCGACGCGCTCCGGCTCGATCCCAACGATCCGCCTGCGCAGCGCCAGCTCGCCTTCCTGCTGCTGCGCCTGGGCCGCTACGCCGAGGCGTGGCCCTACTACGAAGCCCGCATGGTCAAGCCGGGCCACAACCGTAAGCCGCCCCTGAGCTTTCCGGAGTGGCAGGGCCAGGCGGTGGGCAGCCTGCTGATCTGGCACGAGCAGGGCCTGGGCGATCAGATCCAGTACGCCCGCTACGTCGCGCCGCTGCGCGCGCGCGGGATCAGGGTGACCCTGATGTGCCATCCGGCGCTGAAGCGGCTCTTCGATGCGCTGGATTGCGAGGTCATCGCCGCCGAGGGACCGGTCCAGATCCCGACCCACGACGCCTGGGTGCTGTCGGCGTCCCTGCCGTGGCGGATGGGCACGACGCTGCAGACGATCCCGCCGGCGCCCTACCTCACCGGCCGCGAGGGCGGGTCGGGCGTGGGCCTGATCACCCGCGGCGCGCCGAGCCACCCGGACGACCACAACCGCTCGATGCCCGAGGAAGCCTCCGCCGCTTTGGCGACCCTGCCCGGCGTGACACGCCTGGAGCGCGAGGCCACCGGCGCGCGCGACATGGAGGAGACCGCCGAGATCGTCCGCGGCCTGGAGCGGGTGATCACCGTCGACACCGCTGTGGCGCACCTGGCCGGCGCTATGGACAAGCCCTGCTGGCTGCTCCTGCCCTACAAGGGGGACTGGCGCTGGCTGATCGATCGCACCGACAGCCCCTGGTATCCCTCGATGCGCATCTTCCGCCAGCCGACGCCCGGCGACTGGGCGAGCGTGGTGGCGCAGGTGCGCGCCGCGGCGGGACAGGCGGCGTGACCCCGGCGGGCGCCTTGGCCGGCTCTGCTGCGGACTGGCCGGCGCTCGCCTACGACGACTGGGCCGACACCGCGGCTACCCTGCACATGTGGACCCAGATCGTGGGTAAGGTGCGGATGGTCATGACCCCTCCGGTGAACCACTGGTGGCACGTGCCGCTTTACGTCTCCGCGCGCGGACTGACGACCTCGCCGATCCCGCTGGCCGGCCGCACCTTCGAGATCGTTTTCGACTTCCTGGACCACCGCCTGCGGCTGACCTGCAGCGACGGCCATGAGGAGAGCTTCGCCCTGCAGCCGATGACCGTGGCGGCGTTCTATCGCCAGACGATGGCGGCGCTGGACCGGGTGGGCGCGCATCCGCACATCTGGACGACGCCCTGCGAGGTGGAGAACCCGATCCCCTTCGACGCCGACGAGACCCACCGATCCTACGACGCCGCGGCCGTCCAGCGGTTCTGGCGCGTGCTGGTCCAGGCCGACCGGGCGATGAAGGCGTTCCGGGCCCGTTTCCTGGGCAAGGCCAGCCCCGTGCACTTCTTCTGGGGCAGCTTCGACCTGGCGGAGACCCGCTTCTCCGGCCGCCGCGCGCCGGCCCACCCGGGCACGCCGCTGGCGCCCGCCTCGGTCAGCGTCGAGGCCTATTCGCACCAGGAGTCGAGCTGCGGCTTCTGGCCGGGCGCGCCGGGGATGGCGGCGATGTTCTACGCCTACGCCTATCCGGAGCCCGAAGGGTTCAAGGATGCCGCCGTGCGTCCTGCCGCCGCCCATTGGGACACCGCGTTCGCAGAGTTCGTCCTGCCTTACGAGGCTGTGCGCACAGCGCCCGACCCGGACGCGGCGCTGATGGACTTCTTCCAGTCGACCTATGAAGCGGCGGCCGACCTGGCCCACTGGCCGCGCCAGGACCTGGAGCGAGCATGAACGAGCCCCTCATCGCCAAGCCGCGCCTGCCGCTCGGCGCCTGGCTCGGCCTGGCCGCCGGGGCGGCCGCCGTGGGGGCGCTGACCGTCGGCGCCATCTCGGTCGGCGCCATGGCGATCGGCGCGCTGAGCGTCGGCAAGGTGCGGATCAGGCGGCTGGAGATCGACGAGCTTCGCGTCCGCCGGATCGTCCAGCTCGGCGAGGACGACTAGGGCGTAGGCGCATAAATCCGGCCAGGCCCCGCCATCGGACAGAGAGCCAATGGCCAGGCTCGACCCAAAGTGGCATGCGGCTAAGAAACCCGCCATAGGTGCTACACTCCCGGGGGAGAGCCGACCCCTTGGGTCGCGACGTCAACGGCGCCATCGGCGTCGATCGCCGCCTCAACGCCGTGATCCTCAAGGGAACGCCCGATCGGGTGGCGGTGATCAAGGCGGCGATCGCCAGCCTCGATCAGCCGGTGACCAGCGTGGTGCTGGAGACGGTGTTCGTTGAGCTGACCGAGACCGGCGCCCGGAACCTCGGCCTCGACTTCAACAATGCCAACAACCAGATCGCCACCGCCGCCTGGGCCTTCTCCAAGGGATTCCCGGGCCTCGCCGACACGCCGCGGGGCGGCGGCGTCAGCGTCAGCATGCAGGCCGCCCTCTACGCCCAGATCGCCAAGGGCGAGGGGCGCATCGTGTCCAAGCCGAGGATCGCGGCCCAGAGCGGGGGTTCGGCCAAGATCGTGACCGGCGACGCTTTGCCGATCCTCACCTCGATCGCCCTTTCGGGCGTCAACGCCGTCCAGCACCAGGTGCAGTACGTCAACGTCGGGGTGACCCTGCAGATCGCCCCGCGGGTCAGCGACGATGGCATGGTGACCTCGCATGTGTTCGCGGTGGTCTCCTCGGTCACCGGGTTCTCGCAAGGGTATTCGACCATCAGCCAGCGCGAGGCATCGACCTCGGCTACGGTTCGCGACGGCGAGAGCTTCGTGATCGGCGGCCTCGCCCAGGAGGCCGACCTCAAGCACCGCAACAAGCTGCCAATCGTCGGCGACGTACCGCTGCTCAGCACCCTCTTCAACACCGAGAACTCGACCAGGTCCAAGACCGACCTCTATATCGTCGTAACTCCGCATGTGGTGCGCGGCCACGACGCCATGCCGGCCGCTCTGAAATAGGGATTCTCCCGTTCGGCCCTGTGGCGGCCGATCGTGGGTTGGCCGTTCGAACGCTTGCGTGGAGCCTAGGCGCCGTAGGGCGTCAGGTCGATGCCGGGGTAGCGCAGGGCCACGTCACTCAGCGTCTGGGCGTTCCAATAGGGATCGCCGGCCGGCGGCCAGCCGAAGAGGTCGCGCTGGCGTGGCGTCATTCTTACCATGGCTTCTTTCCAGCCGGGGTTCAGGGTGCGGTCGGGCCAGGCCAGCTTGCCCTGCCAGCGCCAGCCGCGCGGTTTGAAGTCCACCGGCATGACAAAGCGCGAGCGGCCCGGCGCCTTGAAGTTCGAACCGCGATGGAAGACGTCGGTCTTGTAGATCAGGATCGTGCCGGCGGGCCCGGTCACCGCCACCTCGTCCTCGAAGAAGTCGCCCATCTGCGTCTGGGTGATCCCGAGCGGGATGTCGCGGGTCTTCTCCAGCGGCACCGCCTTGGTCGGCCCGTCCAGCTCGGTGACGTCGGAGAGCAGGATGAAGCAGGTCATCTGCGGCATCAGCTGGTCGGCGCGGGGAACCACGATGGTGTGGTTCTCGTAGTCGCGGTGGTGATGCTGGTCGTAATCGATGGCGCCTGAGTATTTCGCCCAGAGCTCGATCTTGTAGCAGTCGATCTCCTGGGTCTGAAGGAAGCGCTCGGCCGCGTCGATCAGGTCCGGATAGACCGGCACCTGGTTCAGGCCCCAGGACGGGTAGGGGAAGAACCGCAGGCCCGAGAACTGGCTCCTCGTGAACTTCGAATGGGCCTCGGGGTCGGCGAAATAGGCCTCGGGCCGCGGATAGATGTCCCAGAGGCCCTCCTGGGCGGCGGCCAGGGTCGCCTTGTCCAGGAAGCCCTCGACCACGGTGAAGCCCCGGTCGAAGACCTCGGCCAGCTTTTCGTCAGGAATCTTCATGGCCGTCAGTGAACCGCTCGCCACGCTGTGACGCAACCAGCCTTGCGTCTGCTCGCCAGCCGCGCGAGCCTTGGCCCATTAGAACAAAAGACATTTGGAGGACGCGCCATGAGTGAACCCCGGATCAATCCTAATGGACCGTTGAAGGGCCGCAACGCCCTGGTCACCGGCGCCAGCCGCGGCATCGGCGAGGCCATCGCCGCGCGCCTGGCCATGGAGGGCGCCAATGTGGTGGTCTCCGCCCGCACTGCCGAGGACGGCGAAAGCCGCCTGCCGGGCACGCTTCACGAGACGGTCGACCGCATCAAGCGCGCCGGCGGGCATGCGACCTTCATCAAGGCCGACCTGGCGCAGGCGGCCGAACGGGAGCGGCTGATCGAGGAGGCGGTGGCGGCCTACGGCCCGATCGACATCCTCGTGAACAACGCGGCGATCACCTACTTCATGCCGGTCGCGGAGTTCCCGGAGAAGCGCTTCAAGCTGATGATGGAGGTGCAGGTCTATGCGCCGTTCCATCTGAGCCAGCTGGTCCTGCCCTCCATGCGCGAGCGCAAACAGGGCTGGATCGTCAACATCTCCTCCGGCGCCGGCCTGCATCCGAAGCTGCCCTACACGCGGCGCGGCGGCGGCACGGTCTATGGCATGTGCAAGGCCGCGCTGGAGCGCTTCACGACCGGTCTCGCGTCCGAGGTCTACGACGACAATATCGCGGTCAACGTGGTCTCGCCCGGCCTGGTCGACACGCCCGGGGTCGCGGTCCACGGCCTGATCAACGAGGCGACCAAGGACCGCGTGCAACCGATCAAGTACATCGCCGAGGCGGTCTATCGCCTGGCCTCCGGCGATCCGAAGACGCTGACGGGCACCATCAACTACGCGGAGCCGTTCCTGAAGGAGCAGAAGGTCGAACCCGCGGAACTCGTTTGAGCCGGAAAGCTGACACGCCATGATTGAACAGACGCTCGACATCCCCACCAAGCACGGGGCCATCACCACCTTCATCGTCCATCCGGAGCGGGACGGGCCGAGACCGGTGGTGCTGTTCTTCATGGATGCGCCGGCGATCCGCGAAGAGTTGCGCGACATGGCCCGCCGCATCGCCGCGGCGGGCTACTACGTCATGCTGCCCAACCTCTACTATCGCTCCGGCGTGCTGGAGCTGAAGGACCTACCGCCGCTGCCGGAGGCCGAGGCGCGGGCGCGGATGTTCGAGCTGATGGGTTCGATCACCATCCCGCTGGTCATGGACGACGCCGACGCCTTGCTGGATTACGCCGACCGCGACCCGGCGGCGAGCCATGGCAAGATCGCCACGCTCGGCTACTGCATGAGCGGCCAGTACGCGATCAACTTCGCCGCGCGCTATCCGGATCGGGTGGCGGCGGCGGCCTCGATCTATGGCGTGCAGCTGGTGACAGATCAGGCCGACAGCCCGCACCTGGCGGCCCAGAAGGCCAAGGGCGAACTCTATTTCGCCTGCGCCGAGCACGACAGCTATGCCCCGATGGAGATGGTCCAGGCCCTGGACCAGTTGGTGAAGTCGAAGAACCTCAACGCCGAGGTCGAGCTCTACGAAGGCGTCCACCACGGCTTCGCCTTCCCGCAGCGCGGCGCGGTGTTCGACAAGGCCGCGGCCGAGCGGCACTGGGAGCGGCTGTTCTCGCTGTGGAAGCGGCGGCTTGTCTAGCGGCGGAACCTATTGTGTTTCCTGGCGGACATAAGATGAACCTTAGCTGAGCCTTGGCGTTCAGACCGAGCTCAGGCCGCGGGCGATATTTGTGGTCGTGGATAAGGAGTCCAACCATGAAACGTCTGCTCACCGCCGCCATCGCGCTCAGCCTGCTCACCGGCACGGCCGCCATGGCTCAGCCCGACCACCGCGACGACCGCGGCGCCCAATCCCAGGGCCGCGACGACCAGAAGGGCAATGACCGCTCGCAGGAAGTCCACCAGCGCAACGACGCGCGCCAGGCTCAGCAGCACTGGGCCCGCGGCCAGCGCATGCCCTCGACCTACTATCGCGACAGCAGCCGCTATGTGGATTACCGCGCCTATCATCTGAGCGCGCCGCGCCGCGGCTATCGCTGGGTGCGGACCGACGACAACAACTACGCGATGGTCGCCATTGCGACCGGCCTGATCGCCTCGATCGCGGCCGCCAACCACTAGACGCAGCCGTCGAAACTTAAGTCCCTCCGCCGCTCGCGTGGCGGGGGGATTTTGCTATGCGCGTGGAGCCTGGGCGACGATCGGCGGGACCCAGCCGGGTTCCAGCGACTTCGCCGGATGTGAGGCGGTGGCCATGCCCATGAAGGTCGGCCAGAGCTCATAGCCGAGCAGCGCCTGGGCGCGCGGCGACATGGCCCGCACGATCTCCTTAGGCACCGACAGGAAGAAGTTCTCCTGCGGCCGCGCCCAGCCGGCGCAGTACTGATTGGTGAAGGCCAGGCGCGGCTGGTCGGTGGTGTTGGCGCCGCCGCGGTGCAACAGCTTGCCGGGGAAGACGAAGGCCGCACCGGCAGGGACCTCCATCGGGACCAGATACTTCTCCAGGCCGCCGGGCTCGGCGCGGCGCGCTGCAATGTCCGCCTCTGTCCAGAGGTGGCTGCCGGGGATCACCTCAGTCGCGCCATTGGCGGCGGTGAAGGCATCGATGGCCCCGATCACCGAATAGCCGACGGCCGGGCTCGACCGCGGCTGGCGGTAGAAGCCGTCGTCGGTATGGATGCCCTGCGCCGTCTCGCCCGGCATCAGGTTGATCGCATGGCTGGCCGAGAGCAGGAAATTGCCTTCGAGGAAGCGGCTGAGCAGGGCCATCAGCCTGGGGTCGCAGGCCAGGTCCTCGAACACCTTGGCGCGGGCGACCAGGGTGTAGACCCGCTCGGTTTCGAAGCCCTCGAAGTCGTTGCGTCCGCGGTGGCTGCCGAGGAAGGGCTGAAGGCGTTCGCGGAATTCGGCGATGGCGTCGGGCGCCATGAAGTCGCGGATGACGGTGAAGCCCTGGTCGCGGATCTCTGCGGCGTGGGCGTCGGCGTCGAAGCTGGCAGTCGGTTTGTCCATGCGGCGGACCTCCCGCAGCTATTGTACCACGCCTGTTTCCAGCCTGCGCAGCACGCCCTTGGCCGCCGCAGCGCCCGTGGCGAAGCTCGCCTGCAACAGGTAGCCGCCGGTGGGCGCCTCCCAATCCAGCATCTCGCCAGCCACGAAGACGCCGGGACGGACGGTGAGCATCAGGTTCTCGTCCACGGAGCCGAACGCGACGCCGCCGGCGGTGGAGATGGCGCGCTCGATTGGCCGCATGCCGGTCAGGGTCAGCGGCGCGCCCTTGATCGCCTGGGCGAGGGCGGCGGGATCGGAGGGCAGGTCCTTGCCGTGCGCCTCGCGCAGCAGGTTGGTCTCCAGTGGCGTCATGTGCAGCGCCTTGCGCAGCCGGTTGGTCAGCGACTGGTGAGCCGGCTGCTGCGCCAGCTTCGCAGCCAGTTCCTCGGCGCGGGCGTCCGGCCGCAGGTCGATCCAGAGCTTGGCCGAGCCCTGCGCCGCGATGGCGTCGCGCAGGGCGGCGGAGAGCGCGTAGACGGCGCCGCCTTCCAGGCCGTGGCGGGTGACCATCGCCTCGCCGCGCACCCGGACACGCCCGAAGGTGAGGGCGACACCCTTCAGCGGCTGCCCGGCGAAGCGGTCACGGACGAGGTCGCTCCAGGCCACGTCGAAGCCGGCGTTGGCGGGCTTCAGCGGGCTGACGGCTACGCCTGACTTTTCGAGGACGTCCGCCCAGTCGCCGGTCGAGCCGAGCTTCGGCCAGCTCGCGCCGCCCAGCGCCAGGACGGTCGCATCGGGCGAGACGGCCGTCTCACCTTCGGTGGTTCGGAACCGCAGCGTGCCCTTGGCATCCCAGCCGAGCCAGTCGTGGCGCGGGCGCAGCTCAACGCCAAGCTCTCGCAGCCGGGCGAGCCAGGCGCGAAGCAGGGGCGACGCCTTCAGCGTCTTCGGAAACACGCGTCCCGAGGAGCCTACGAAGGTCTCCTGCGTAAGGCCCTCGGCCCAGGCGATCAAGGCTGATGGCGGCAAGGCCTCGATCAGCGGCGCGAGACGCCCGGCAGCTTCACCGTAACGCGCCAGGAACGGCTCCAGCGGCTCGGAATGGGTGAGATTGAGGCCGCCGCGCCCGGCCATCAGGAACTTTCGGCCCACGGATGGCATCCGGTCGTAGACAGTGACGCTGGCGCCGCCCTCGGCCAGCACCTCAGCCGCCATCAGGCCGGCGGGCCCGCCGCCGACGACCGCGACGTGCCGGCGGAGCTTGGCGGCGGTCATGGCGGGCAATCCCTCAGGTCTCGGGGCCGACCCTTATCAGCCGTCGCACGCGCCGCGCCAGTGCGCCGTCAACGGCAGGCCGACGCCGCCAGCCGCGCCGTGCGATCCTGGCTCAGGTCCTCGCCGGTGGGCGTGGGTACGCTGGCCTGGCCGGTCATGCCGGTCCAGAGGGCCTGGTTGAACCGCGGCGTGTCGAGGTGGTCCTCGACGTCGAAGTTCAGCCCGGACATGGCGGTCGCCCAATACGCGGCGCTGCGCGGCGGCCGGCAGAGGCCGAGGGAGCCCGCGTCGGCGGTCTTGCCGGGCAGCGGCAGATCGGTGGTTCGCAGCACCGCGGGGACCTCGGCCTGGAAGCGCCAGCTGGCCTGCTTTAGGTCGAACACCTCGGTCATCGGCCGGGCCAGCGCGTCGGTCATCGACATCGGCTTCAGGCCCAGGACATCCTCGATCGTGCGCACGAAGTTGACGGTCGTGTAGGGGTGCGACACCACCGCGTGCTGGCGCACATAGGGGCCGGCCACCAGGGCGACCGTGCGCCGCGAGCTCACGTGGTCCGGGCCGTCCTGGGCGTCGTCCTCGATGACGAAGACCAGGGTGTCCTTGGCGAACGGGCTTTCCGCCACGGTCTGCAGGACGAGGCCCACTGCATAGTCATTGTCCGCCTGCTCGGTCTCCACAGTGTCGACCCGGTCCACGCCCTTGCCGAAGTTGCCGGTGTGGTCGTGCGCCAGGCGCAGCAGGGTCAGGTTGGGCAGAGCGCCCTTGGCCACATAGCCGCCGAACTCCCGCTTCCATTCCTGGAACCGCCAGTAATCCGGGAAGCCTTGGTCGAAGCCGCGGAAGTAGGGGTCGGTCACCTTCACCAGTTCCGGCTTGGTGGGGATGAACACCGTCAGGCGCTTGGCGTGCGGGTCCCGCTCGGGCGGAATGCGGTCGGCGGCCTTCTCGTTGTAGCGCGAGAGGTCGCCGAAGAAGCCGTAGTTGCGCAGGCTGAGGCCTTTGCGCAGCGCCGCGTTCCAGATGTAGCCCTGGCCTTCCTCGCCCTCGGGCCCGTCAGGCGCGGCAACGTCCGTGGCGCCAGGCAGGATATCGTCGTCGTCGGGCGTGGCGGCTTTCGCCGCCTTGCGGGCCTTGGGATCGGCGATGCCGACGTTGACGTTTCGGTTCTCGCCTTCCTGGTCGTACTGCAGCCCGCGGCCGGCGTAGTTCACCGGCGCCTCGCGCTCGGTGAAGTCGGTGGTCCTGGCGGCCGTGGTCCAGTCCCAGCCGGTGTTGGAGCTTTCGCCCGAGGCGAACAGGTGGTCGAGGTCGACGAACTGACGGGCGATGGCGTGCTGGTTGGGGGTCATGGCGCGCGGGAAGATCGCCAGTTTCGGATCGCCGTCGCCGACCTCCAGGTCGCCCAGGATCTGGTCGTAGGTTCGGTTCTCCTTGACGATGAAGATCACATGCTTGATGCGCGCCCGCACGGCGGCCATCACCGCGGCGTCCTGGGCGGCGGCAGGGTCAGGCGCGAAGCCGACGTTGACCGCCACCTGATGGGTGAGCCGCGCCAGTTCCGCGCCGCCCGGCGCCGGCAGGGTCAGGAACCCGGCCTTCTCCAACTGCCAGCCGTAGCTGTTGGTGGCCCGGCAGGCGGCGGAGTCCTTGGGATCGGTGCTGAGCGTGTTGCGGCACCAGCCTGGATTGGGGCCAGGGTCGCTCTTGCCGTTGACGACATAGAGCCGGCCGCCGGTCACGGCGACGCCTGTGGGATACCAGCCCGTGGGGATCAGGCCGGTGACGCGCGATGCGGCCTTCCCGGCGCCCAGGGCGACCACCGCCACGGCGTTCTCGCCGCCGTTCGAGACGTAGAGGAGCCGGCCGTCGGGCGACAGCGCCAGCGAATTACTGTTGGCGCCGCCCTCGAAACGCTTGCCGGCCATCAGGGCGGCGGTGGCGATGGTGGGCGTGCGTGACAGGACGCGGCCGCTGGCCGGATCGATCTGCGCCACCCCATCGGTATTGCCTAAGGCGGCGAAGAGGCGCCGTCCGCCGGGCCCGGCCAGCAGGGCGTTGGGCTGGCCGGTGGTGCGGATGCGCTGCGTGACCGCCAGCGTCGAGCCGCGAATCGCCAGCCCGACGATCTCGCGGTCGCGCTCTGCGGTGACGAACGCCTTGTGCGGCCCGGTCCAGACGATGGCGCGGGGATAGCCGCCGCCGGACTGGCCGCGCCGGGCGGGATCGATCTTGCCGGGCCTCAGGTCCCGCTCGGCGACCACCTGTCCGCTGGCGAGGTCGATCAGGCTGACGGAATCGTTCTGCAGGTTGGCGGCCAGCAGCAGGCGGCCGTCGGGGCTGACGGCGATGCCGGCCGCCTCGGGCTTGACCTCCACGCCCAGGCCGGCCGTGTGGCCCAGTGGGAAGCGGCGGGCCGGCTGGTAGCCCTGGGCGCCGGTCTGGTATTCCAGCACCGCGTCGTCGACGCCGGCCGAGACGTAGAACCGCTCGCCCGAGGGCGCCCAGGCCAGTCCCAGGAAGGTGTTCGGAATCTGCAGCACCTGACGCTTGACCGGCGTCGCGCCTGATACGTCGAAGACGAAGACGTATTCGTGGCTGAGCGCCTCCACCCGCTTGCCGTCGGCGCCGGTGTTGCGGTTGTAGCCGCTGGTCAGGATCAGCAGGGTCCGGCGGTCCGGGGACAGCGCCACCGCGGAGGCCTGGCCCGCGGTGAAGGCCGGCAGGTCAGGCAGGTCCGGGTTCAACGGCTGGAAGAGAGCGCCGTGCGCCGCCTGCGGCGTGATGCGCTGGCCGGTCGGCAGGATGTCACCCGGCGCGGCGAATGCGGGGCTCGCGGCCAGTCCGGCGACCAGAGCGAGGGCGGGGGCGATGAGTCGATGCAATGTCATTCTCCGGAGACCGTGGCGGCGTTAGGTGACATCTCTGAGACGCAGGGCGCAGAAAGGCCTCCGCGACGGAAACCCACGCTTGCCGTCCCGCCGCGGACGACCTTAAGCCTGACTGTAACAAAGGTAACCCGGAGCTGAAGCCTTGTTGAGCCGCCGCCAAGCCCTGCTAAGCGCGGGCGCCACCCTCGGCCTCGCTGCGAGCGCCCAGGCCCAGCCCGCCGACGCCACGGCCCAGCTGAACAAGGCGCTGGCCGACCTCTTCGCCCAGGCCCTGGCGGAAAGCCCGGAGCTTTCCACGTCGCTCGGCCTCGACACGGGCGGCAAGCCGCCGAAGTTCAAGCTGCACGACGCCTCGCTCGCCGAACTGGACCGTGTCAAACGCGAGACCACCGAGAATCTGGCGCGCTTCCGCGCCATCGACCGCAAGGCGCTGAGCGGCATGGCGGCGGTGAACTATGACTGCGTGGTCTATGAGTTGGAGACGACCGACCGGGCCAACCGGCGTTTCGCCTACGGCGACGAGGGCGCCGGCTCGCCCTATGTGCTGAGCCAGCTGAACGGCGCCTATGCGGGCGCGCCCGACTTCCTCGACAGCGAGCACACCATCGAGGTGCGCGCCGACTGCGAGGCCTACGTCTCGCGCCTGAACGAATTCGCCCGCGTGATGGACCAGGAGATCGAACGGGTGCGCCACGACGTCGGGCTGGGCGTCATCCCGCCGGACTTCGCGCTGGCCCAGGCGCTGAACCAGATGAAGGTGCTGCACGCGCCGGCCGAGAAGTCGACGCTGGTGAATTCCCTCGCCGACCGGGCCAAGGCCAAGGGTATCGAGGGCGACTGGCGGGGCCACGCGACGGCCGTCTACGAAGCCAAGGTGTTGCCTGCCCTGGAACGGCAGATGGCGCTGCTGCAAAGCCTGCAGCCCAAGGCGGTGCACGACGCCGGCGTCTGGCGGCTGCCCGACGGCGAGGCCTATTACGCGGCCGCCCTGCAGGCGCGCACGACCACCACCATGACGCCGGCGGAGGTCCACAAGACCGGCCTCGACGTCACCAAGGAGCTGTCGGCCCGCGCCGAGGGGCTGTTCGCCAGGATCGGCCTGACCAAGGGCACGGTCGGCGAGCGCTATGCGCAGCTCTACAAGGACCCGAAGTACCTCTATCCGAACACCGACGAGGGCAAGGCCAAGGAGATCGCCGACCTCAACCAGCTCGTCCAGCGCATGCAGGCGCGCCTGCCGGAATACTTCGGCAAGCTGCCGAAGACGCCGCTGGAGATCCGCCGCATCCCGGCCAGCACCGAGGCCGGCGCCTCGACCCACTACACCAACGGCAGCCTCGATGGGACGCGGCCGGGCATCTACTGGCTAAACCTGCGCGACACCGGCGAGGCGGCCTTCTGGGACATGCCCACGACCACCTTCCACGAAGGCATTCCCGGCCACCATCTGCAGATCACCCTGGCCACCCAGGCCGACCTGCCGCTGATCCGTAAGGTGCAGGGCTTCGGGGCCTACATCGAGGGCTGGGCGCTCTATTCCGAGCAGCTGGCGCAGGAGATGGGCTTCTACAAAGACGAGCCCGCGTGGGAGCTGGGCTACATCCACGACGCCCTGCTGCGTTCCGGCCGCCTGGTGGTCGACACCGGCATCCATGCGCTGCGCTGGAGCCGCGAGAAGGCGGTCGAAACGCTGAGCGGCATCGAAGGCGATCCGCCCGCCTATTCCGGCCAGGAGATCGAGCGCTATGCCTGCAGCCCGGGCCAGGCCTGTAGCTATATGGTGGGCAAGATCACCATCCTGAAGCTGCGCGACAAGGCCAAGGCGGCGCTGGGGCCGCGCTTCGACATTCGTTCGTTCCACGACACCGTGCTGGCGGCCGGCTCCATGCCGCTGACCGTGCTGGGCAACGTCGTCGACGGCTACATCGCCGCCCACAAGGCCTGATCCAGAGCTTTAAGTCTTTCTCTCGGGGGATAGAAAACATGAGTGAATTCGATCGCCGCAGCTTCCTGGCGACCACCGCCGGCGCGGCCCTGCTGACGGCCGCACCCGCCCTGGCCCAGGGCGGGTCCGAGGACGCCAGGCTGCGCGCCATGCTCGACCAGATTTTCGAGGCGCAGGTGGATGAGAGCCCACGGCGCGCGACCTCGCTCGGCCTCGACAAGGGCAAGCGCACGGCCCTGAAATCGCAACTTGACGACAATTCGCTCGCGGCCCGCGCCCAGCGCCTGGAGCGCACCCGCGGGCGGATGAAGCAGCTACAGACCATCGACCGGGCCAAGCTCTCGGCCGCCTCGAAGGTCGACCTCGACGTGGTGCTCTACGGCCAGGAGCAGTCGGTCCGTAGCGGCGACAAGTGGAAATTCGGCGATACCGGCGGCAACTTCCGGCCCTATGTGATCAGCCAGCAGTCGGGCTCCTATCAGGAGATTCCGGATTTCCTGGACTCGTCGCACAAGGTCGCCAACGCCGAGGACGCCGAGGCCTATCTCTCGCGCCTCAGCGCCTTCGCCCGAGTGATGGATCAAGACCTTGACCGCCAGCGCCACGACGTAGCGCTGGGCGCTATCCCGGCGGCATTTATCTGCGACCTGAGCGTCGGCCAGATGAAGGCGCTGCGCGACCAGCCGGCGGGCAAGACCATACTGGTCTCCTCCATCGTCAAGAAGGCCAAGGCCGCCAACCTCACCGGCGACTGGGAAGGCCGCGCCACCAAGATCGTCGAGACCGATGTCTTCCCGGCGCTCGACCGCCAGATCGCCGCCATGACCGCGCTGAAGGCCAAGGCCAAGCCGGACTCAGGAGCCTGGGCCCTCCCCAACGGCGAGGCCTACTACGCCGACGCGGTGAAGGCCTCGACCACCACCGACTACACGCCGGAGCAAGTGCACCAGTTGGGCCGCGAGCAGGTGGCGGAGATCGGCGGACGGCTGGACGCCATCCTCAAGAAGCAGGGCCTGACCCAGGGCACGGTGGGCGCGCGGCTGGTGGCGCTGAACAACCGGCCCGACCAGGTGTTCGCCAACACCGACGAGGGCCGCGCCGAGATCCTGAAGCTGCTGAACGCCCACATCGTTGACGTCTACAAGCTGTTGCCCAACGCCTTCCGCACCCTGCCCAAGGCCAAGGTGGAGGTGCGCCGGGTGCCGGTGTTCATCCAGGACGGCGCCGCTAACGGCTACTACAACTCCGCCTCGCTGGACGGGTCGCGCCCGGCGGCCTTCAACATCAACCTGAAAGAGACGTCCGACTGGCCGCGCTACAATCTGTGGACGCTGGCGCACCACGAGACGATCCCCGGCCACCATCTGCAGATCGCCCTGTCGCAGGAGTCCACGCAGATGCCGATCATCCGGCGCACCGGCGGCGGCTACTCCGCCTTCGTCGAGGGCTGGGCGCTCTACGCCGAGCAGTTGGCCCAGGAGATGGGCGCCAACGACTTCGACCCGCTGGGCGAGGCCGGCTATCTGCAGTCCTTGTTGTTCCGAGCCGCGCGCCTGGTCACCGATACCGGCATCCACGCCAAGCGCTGGACCCGCGAGCAAGCGACCCAGTACATGGTCGACACCATCGGCAACACCAAGACCCGCGCCCAGCGCGAGGTGGAGCGCTACTTCGCCGGTCCCGGCCAGGCCAACAGCTACAAGGTCGGCCACACCGTCTGGGTGAAGGTGCGCGATGAGGCC
>NZ_DATAPY010000033.1:0-25011 GCF_036264965.1 Phenylobacterium sp. | reverse complement strand
CCTGCAGCGCCCGAGGCCGGCCGTCCGCGCTCACGCCCCTCAACCAGCCGACGAGGTCTTCGCTCGGCGGCGTTTCGAACCCATCTGCCGCCTGCCGCATCACTCCGCTGAGGCCCAAGGTGAGCCGCGCCTCGACCGCCTCGGTCAGACCCTCGAACCGCTCGCCGGACCGGGCCGCCGCGAGCGCCGCCAGCCGCTGCGGCCTGGTCACCGGCGCGCCCGACGGAAAGCGGCCGTGGCCGTAGGGGATGGCGCTCGCTTGCGTGTGGCCATTGGCGAGCAGGCGCCCGGCGTACTCCTGCAGCAGGGTCGCGAGCGGCAAGCCTGCGGCGACCCTGATGCGGTCCTGGTGCTTGGAGAGCACCTCCGGACGTCCGGGGTCGAAGCCGGAGAAGTGGAAGAAGCCCAGCGGCTCGCCATCCACGGTCCAGCCATCGGCGGCCTTGGCCAGGGTGCGGCCTTCCAGGTTCCAGTAGGCGAGGTTCAGCGCCGGCGTGCGCAGGACCGCCAGGCTGTCCACGAAGCCGGGCGACAGATCCATCCAGCGCTGGTCGGTGAAGAGGCCGTTCTTCAGGTCGACGCGGCAGTCGAACTCGCAGCGGTCGGCCCACCAGCTCATCAGGTCCACGACCTTCGGCTCGGCGCGGGCGGCGCAGAAGCCGAGGTTGAACGAGCCGGACCGCAGGATCGCGTGGTCGTTCGGCATGGCCGAGCCCAGGAGCGGCTTGGTCAGATGCGGGGTGAGCGCCAGTTGGGCCTCGGCGAGACCGGCGCGCACGGCGTCCAGCGGCCGGAACACCACGATGTCCGGGTCGAGGTAGGTGGCCGAGGTCACGCCCGGTGCGGTGAGGAAATGGCGGAAGACGTAGGGCTTCACCGCCGTGTTCAGCTCCAGCGCGTCGTAATAGACGCTCATGGCGGCGTAGGGCGCGCCCATCTCGCGGGCGTCGATCACCTCGGCGAGGCGTTCGAGGTGCGGGATCGGTCCGTCGGTGGCGACGACCACGCGCCGCGCCATCGGCTCATGGACCGCCAGACTCTCCATCAGCGTCGCGGCCTGGGCCGCGTAGTTGCGGGAGACGATGGTGAAGATGACGTCCAAGAGGGAAATCCGTAAGCGCGCCTGGGGCTTGATCTATCAGGCGCCGCCTCAGGCGGCCAACAGCTCGTCGAGCTTCTTGATGTCGGTGACCGGCGAGGCGACGCCAGCTTCCATCCGCATGACCTTGTTGCAGTAGAGGCGCAGCAGCTCGACGTCGTGGGAGGCCAGGACCAGGATGCCGGCGCGCTCGACGAGCTTCAGCAGGCGCTTGTGGGCGATCTTCTGGAAGTCGGCGTCGCCGACGGCGATCCACTCGTCCATCAGCAGCACGTCGGATTCGACCGCGGTAGCCGCGGCGAAGGCCAGGCGCGCCTGCATGCCGGCCGAATAGGTCTTCACCGGCATGGCCAGGAAGGGGCCGAGGCCGGAGAACTCGGCGATCTCGTCCAGCCGTTCGTCGACCTCCTTGGACGAAAGGCCCGCGATGCGGCCGCGCAGGCGGATGTTGTCGAACCCGGTGGCCGTGGGGTCGATGCCCAGGTTGAGGTCGAGCAGCGCCGAGATATGGCCCTGCACCTCGATTGAGCCTTCGTCCGGCTCGTAGGCCCCGGAGAGCGCGCGCAGCAGCGTGGTCTTGCCCGACCCATTGTGGCCGATCAGGCCCAGGCGATCGCCGGCCTTCAGCTCCAGGTTCAGGTTGGAGATGGCGGTGACGTCGGTCGAGCCGTGGTGCGAGCCCAGCCGTCCGCCCACGGCGATCTTCGCCAGATGCTTCTTCAGCGACTTGGCGTCGATGCCGTAGACCGGGAACCGGAGCGTCAGGTCCTTGCAGGAGATGGAAACGGGAGGCGGCTTCATAGGTAGTGCACGATCCGCCGGCGGGTGTTGGCGAAGACGCTGAAGACGAGCGCCCAGCCGACGACGGCCATGGCCGCCAGGAAGGCGAAGGTGTGCGGCTCGACGCCCCGGCCCATCAGCGGCGCCCGGACGCCTTGCAGCAGGTGGTAGAATGGATTGGCGTCGAGGATCAGGTGATAGCGGGCCGGGATGCGGTCCGGCAGCCAGAACACCGGTGTCATGATCGCCGCAGCCTGGGTGATGGAGGCGACAATCTGCGGGATGTCGCGGAACCGCGCCGAGACGATCGCCACCAGCATGGAAATCCAGGCCACGTTGACGATCAGGAAGAAGAGGCCGAGCAGCGCCACCGGATAGTTCGCGACCCGCCAGAACCCGTAATAGACCAGCACCGCCAGCACGATGACGATGTGGTGGGCCAGGTTGATCAGGTTCCGCAGCACCGTGCGCCAGATGAAGGTGAACATCGGCAGGCTGGTCTGCGACAGCATGCCGGCCGCCTGGACGAAGGTGTCGCAGCCCTCGTTGATCGTCGTGGTGACCGTGCCGAAGAAGACGATGCCCAGCGCCACGAAGGGCATGAACTCATGCAGGGGCACGCGGAACAGCTCGCCCCACAGCACCCCGATGCCCAGGACCATCAGGCCCATGGACAGCGTGATCCAAAGGGGACCCAGGATCGAACCGCGATAGCGGGAGACCACGTCGTGCCAGGCCAGCGACCAGGCCAGGTCGATCCGCTCGATCGACGCCCGCAGGTCCCGAAACGCCATCTGGTACTCGAACAGCGCGCCGCGCCGTCCGGTCCGGAGCATGTGGGTTGCGGTGTCCATTGATTCCCGAGGAAGGGGCTCTCGCGGCGAAGGGGCGCTCGTAACAGGCAAGGCCCTAATGGCGCAAGAACGCCGCCGGGCGCCACGGCAGGCCGTCCACCGCTTTGCCAGCATGCGGAGTTCCATGTTAGCCGGGCGCATGGCGTCCATCGACAAGACCGCGCGGGCCGGGGCTCCGCCGATGGAGGGGCGGCTTCGGCGGCTGCAAGCCCTCGATCCCACCTTGGAGGGGTCCGGCGTCTGGTTGGTCGTGCCCTGCTACAAGGTCAAGGCCCACATCCTCGACGTGATCGCCAAGACGCCCGCCTGGGTCGAGGGCATCGTCTGCGTCGACGACGCCTGCCCCGAGCAGTCCGGCGCCTTCATCGAGGCCAACGCCAAGGACCCGCGGGTGGTCGTGGTCAAGCTGGCGCAGAATCAGGGGGTCGGCGGCGCGACCATGGCCGGCTATCGCGAGGCCATCGCCCGTGGCGCCCAGGTGCTGGTCAAGGTGGACGGCGACGACCAGATGGACCTGGGCTACATGCCCCACCTGGTGGCCCCGATCCTGCTGGGCGAGGCCGACTACGCCAAGGGCAACCGCTTCACCTCGATCAGCCACCTGGCGACCATGCCGCCGGTGCGGGTGTTCGGGAACGCCGCGCTCAGCTTCGCGGCGAAGCTGTCGACCGGCTACTGGAACCTCTTCGACCCGACCAACGGCTACACAGCCATCGAGGCGCAGGTGGCGAAGATGGCGATCGAGAAGCGGGTCTCGCGGCGGTTCTTCTTCGAGACCGACCTACTTTATCACCTGGGCACGCTGCGCGCGGTGGTCCGCGACGTGCCGATGCCGGCCCGCTACGGCGGCGAGGTCTCGAACCTGAGGGTCGGGGCCATCGTCGGGCCCTTCGCCGTCAAGCATGTCACCAACTTCCTGCAGCGGGCGCTGGGCCAATATTTCGTGCGCGACTTCAACGCCGCCAGCCTGGAGATGGTGTTTGGGATCTTCTTCCTGCTGTTTGGGATGGGCTATGGCGCCCACTACCTGTCGGTCCGTCACACCGGCGCCGCGTCGCCGGGCGTGGTCATGGCCGCGGCCCTGCCGGTGATGCTGGGCGCGCAGCTGCTGATGCAGGCGCTGAATTTCGACGTGCTGAACGTGCCGGTGCGGCCGATCCACCCCTATCTGCGCACCATCGCGCGGATGGAAGCCGAGAAGGGGACGCCGTGAAACTCGCCGACATGGCGCTCTGCGCCGGCTTTTCCCTGGCGCTGCCCATCGGCCAGACTCTGTTCAAGTTCGCGGCGGTCAACAATGCGCGGCTGAGCGGACCGCTCGTCATGCGCCTGATCACCAACGTCCCGCTGATCGGCGCCTTCGCCTGGTACGGCCTGACGGCGCTCTTCTGGTTCTACATCCTGACGCGGGTGCCGCTGTCGCTGGCCTACGCCTTTTCGATCGTGGGCTCCGGGCTGGTGCCGCTGGTGGCTTGGCTGGTGTTCAAGGAGCCGCTCGATTGGCGATTCGCGGTGGGCTACCTGCTGATGCTGGCGGGCTTCGCGGTGATCATGCAGGGCCAGCGGGCCCTAGGCTGAGCGGCCGGCCAGGAAGGCGTCGGCCGCGGCGCGGACGTCCTCGTAGGGCACCCTGAACATCCGCTCGTAGAGCAGCGCGCCGGCGTGTGGCCGCTCGCGGATTCGCTTCGGGTCCAGGCGCTGGACGCCGAAGTCGCGCGTGCAATAGGTCCAGAACATGGTCGGCCACAGGCCCAGCCACGCCCGCTGCAGGATGAAGAACCGTACCGCCAGCATCCAGCGGATCAGAGGCCCCGCGCCGAGGGCGAAGCGTCGGACCGGCCCGTTCTCGGCCAGCGGCCGGCCGCCGTGGAACCAGGGCGCCGGCAGGCCCTGGCCGTTGTAGAGGCTGATCATCTCGATCGGCAGATCGCCGCGTGCGGCGGCGAGCTGGCTGGCCAGGAGCGCGCACATGTCGTGGTCCATGTGACCGCCTTCCCAGGCCGGGCAGACCAACCGTTCGACGGTGACGTCGGCCAGCGCCGCCTCCAGCGCCGCATAGGCCGCGATCAGCGCCCGGTGCAGGCCGCCGTCCACCGCGCCGCTGGCCTGGCCCAGATGCACGGCCCGCGCGCCGTCCAGCCCGAGCCAGGTCAGGAACCGGCGGGTCTCGGCGTGGCGCTGGGCGCGGATCGCCGCGCTCGGATAGTCCACGACGTAGAGGAAGAGCTGGTCCTTCCCCGCGGCGCGCGCTTCGTCGATCAGCGGCAGGCCGCAGTACTCGTCGTCGAAGTGGGCGAGGACATAGACGACGGTCATCTCAGTACGGATCGAAATCGAGGAAGTTGAGCGCCACCGCCTCGCGCCGCAGCGCCGAGGGCGCGGTGGTCCCCAGCCTGCGCCAGATCAGGTTCAGCGGCGAGGGGCGCAGCCGCTCCGGGATTGGCAGGAAGGCGGAGAGGTTCATCCGCGGCTCCAGGCCGAGGAACAGGGTCGCGGCCAGCGGCGCGCCGCCACCGCGCGTCGCGGCCTCAGCGTCCGCCAGGAAAGCGCCGCATTGGACGAGGGGCAGGTGTGTCCTGGCCCAGACGCCGGTGAGGTCGCCGCGCCTGGCGACCGTGTAGCGCCCGTCCGGGTTGGCCAGCCGCCAGGCCAGCAGGTTCTCGCGCCAGGCGCCCTGGTACTGCACCGGCGCGTCGGAGAACCGGCGCGGCAGGGCGGCGAGCACACCAGCGTGCAGGCGTCCCACGTCCTGGAAGGCGAGCTTGCGCAGGAAGCCCGGCGTCGAATTGGCGTTGGCGACCCCGATGACGAAGCCATAGCCCGCCGCCGCGCCCAGTTCGTAGGCGCGCTCGGCCAGCGTCGTGAAGAGGCCCTTGCCCTGGTAGTCCGGATGGGTGGCCGTGTTGAGCGACAGGAGGCCCTTGACCACCGCGCCGTCGATCCGCGCCTCCAGCGGGCAGGTCACGTAATGCGCCGCGAGCGTCTCGCCGTCCCAGGCGTCGGCGCCGACCACGCTGCCGGCGGGATTGTCGCGATAGCGCCAGGCCAGCGCCGCGGTGTTGAACTTGTCGGTCCCGAACGCGGCGTTCAGCAGGTGGCCATAGCCCTCCAGCTGGGCCGGCGCGGTCCCCGCCGGCCGGATTGCGAGCGCCTGGCCTGTCATGGCGGCAACTCACCATGATTGGCCCAGGCCGCCAAGCGACGGTGTTTTTTAGAGCTTCTCATTGCGGCAGGCGCACCGTACCAAACCCCTGAGTAAGGGCGGGGAACCGGGCGGCGGATGGCGAAGCTCTCCATCGACATCAGCGTCAATGTCAGCCCCCGCACAGCATTGCGGGCGGTGCTGGCGGCGGGCCTGCTGGTCATGCTGGGCGCCAATCTGCCCGGGCACCTGAGCTACGACTCCGTGGCCCAGCTCTACGAGGGCCATTTCCACATCCGCGAGACCTGGGGCCCGGCGCTCTACGCCTGGGTGCTGGGGTTCTTCGATCGCTTCATTCCGGGCACGTCGCTCTACGTGACGGTGAGTGCGGCGCTGCTGTTCGGCAGCCTGGCGGCGATGGCGGACCTGCGGCCGCGAACCAGCTGGTGGGGCGTGCTGATGGCCGCCCTGGTGGCGCTGACGCCGCAGCTGATGATCTACCAAGGCATCGTCTGGAAGGACATCATGTTCGCCGACTGCGCCGTGGCGGGCTTCGTCCTAGTCGCCTGGGCCGGCCGTGTCTGGCCGGACAAGGTGCGGCGCTGGACCCTGCTGATCGCGGCCCTGGTGCTGATGGCCGCCGGCGCCCAGGTGCGTCAGAACGGCATCATCGCGGGCGGCTTCGCAGCGCTGGCCGTGGGTTGGATCGCGGCGCAAGGCAGCTGGCGGCGCGGGATCGGCTGGGCGGTCGGCGCGCTGATCGCGCTGGTGCTGGTCGGCGGGGCGGAGACCACCTTCTCAGAGCCGCCCAAGGCGCCCACCGACACGGCGCTCTCCACGGGCCTGCGGATCGTCCAGAGCTACGACCTCCTGGGCGCCATCGCGATGGATCCCAACTACAAGATCGACAAGCTGAGCGAGGCCGATCCGGCCGCCGCCGCCATCGTCCGAGCCCGGGCCAAGGCCGACTATTCCGGCCGCCGCGTCGACTTCGTCGACCGCGACACCGCCATCCAGGCCGGCATGAACGCCCTGCCCGACAAGGCCTTCGCCCAGCAGTGGATCGACCTGATCATCCATCATCCCGGCCTGTACCTGCGGGTGCGCTGGGAGGACTTCCGCTGGGTGTTCGCCCCGCCGGTGATCGACTGGTGCCTGCCGGTCTACGTCGGCATCGACGCGCCGATCGAGAAGATGGCCCCGCTGGGGCTGCAGCACCGCTTCGTGCAGTCCGACGTCATGCTGTCCAACTATGCGAGCTGGTTCCTCGACACGCCGGTGATGAACCATGCCTTCTATTTCGCGGTGTCGCTGGTGCTGGCGGGCCTGTTCCTCTGGCGGCGGCAGGAGGGCGACGTGACCATGGCGGCGATGCAGCTGGCGGCCGTGGCGTTCTCGGCCAGCTTCTTCATCATCTCGATCGCCTGCGACTATCGCTATCTCTACTTCAGCGATCTGGCGGCGCTGGCAGGGCTGCTTTACGCGGCAGTCGATCCGCCTCTTCCTTGGCTTAAGGGGCCGATGCGCAAGCCTAGCTAGGCGAAGCCGTCTTCCCATTCGGCGGCCACATCCAGCCGGGGTTTGCGCGCGCAGAGGAATCGATAGAGCGACAGCTGGCGGCCCACGCCGAAGCTCTTGATCTGCACGTCCTCGAACAGGGCGCGGACCAGGGTCTCGACCTCGCGGGCGTCGTTGACGTGCTCGTGGGCCATGAGCAGGCCGTAGTCGAGGCCGTGGCGCAGGCGGAACTCCAGGCCCGTCGTGGCCATCCAGCCCAGCGCCCAGAGGAACCCGCCCTCGCTCGGGATCGCCGCCCGTAGCGCCGCGTCCGGCGCCATCAGCCGGGCAGCGCGGGCCAGGACGAAGGGCAGGTCGCAGATGTGCTCCAGGGCGGCGACGCTGGTCACCCGCCTGTAGCGCCGGTCGAGTGGGATCTGGCGGATGTCGTCAAAGGTGTCGCGCACACCGCCGATCCACGGCGAATCGGCGAACAGCGCCTTGAACGGTTCGATGATGTCGTAGGCCCCGCAGGCCGGCTCATAGGCGAGTTGGTTCAGCGTGCCGGCGCCCAGCTCCAGGGTCGCGGGCTGGGTGTCCGCGCCCTTCACGTCAGCGGCGACCTGCAGGTGCAGCCAGCGTTCCAGCCGCTGCGACAGCGAGGCCGCCGGCGTCTCGCCGCTGCGGTTCTCCAGATATTGCTGGGTGTAGATCGCCGCCAGCTTGGGCGGCAGGGTCGGGCGGGTCTTGGGGAAACGGGCGAGCAAGGCCGCAAGATCGCGCGCGCCGCTCATCCACTCTTCCTCCGTCCGTCGCTTCAAGGATCGGCAGACTTAGCAAGCCGCGGCGCGGCGCCCCACACCTTTTGCCGCTTCCCTTGGCCGCGAGGGGCTTTTACCAACGGGACAGGTTGGCGAACGAGGCGGGCGCTTGAGCGAGGCGATCCACACCGGCGAAGGGGAAAAGGCCGGCAAGGCCTTCCGAATCGCTATGTTCGCCGGGCTGCTGCTGACGTTAGCGGCCAATATCCCTGGCCAGATGTCGCTGGATTCGGTGGTGGCCCTGACCGAGGCGCGCAGCGGCGTGCGCCAGACCTGGGCGCCGGCGGTCTCGTCCTGGATCCTCAAGCCCTTCGACCATCTGGTGGCCGGGACCGGGCTCTATGTCACCGCCTCGGCGGCGATCCTGTTCCTCAGCCTGATGTCGCTGACCCGGCTGCGGCCCCGGGCAACCTGGGGCGCGGTCGCGCTGGGCGCCTTGGCAGTGCTGACGCCGCAGCTCTTGATCTACCAAGGGATCGTCTGGCGCGACGTGCTGTTCGCCAACCTGACGATCGCCGGCTTCGTCCTGTTAGCGAGCGCGGCCCAGCGTTGGGCGTCGCGGCCGAACCTGTCCCTGGTGGGCGCGCTTGTCTGCCTGACCCTGGCGGCGCTGGCCCGGCAGAACGGCCTGATCCTGGTGGTCGCCGCCGCGGGCGTGCTGGCCTGGACGGCGCGGGCCGAAGGCTGGCGCCGGAGCCTGGCCTGGGGCCTCGGCAGTCTGGCCGCCGTGGCGGTGTTGGCCTTTGTCATCAACGGGATCGCCAAGCCGCCGGGCGCTAATTCGAAACTGCGGCAGGGCGCCGAGACCCTGATCCTCGAGCATTACGACATCGTGGGCGCCAAGGCGCACCATCCGAAGCTGAAGCTGAAGGAGATCGGCAAGGCCGACCCGGCGGCCCAGGCCCTGCTCGAAGCCCAGTCCGCCAAGATGTACAGCGCCGCGCGCGTCGACACCCTGGACCAGGACGACACCTTCCGTCGCACGCTCTGGCACGTGCCCGACGCGGCGATGAACGCCCAGTGGCGGCGCGTGATCCTTCACTATCCGGCGGCCTACGTCCTGCAGCGGCTCGACGTCTTCAAATGGACCTTCCTGACGCCGAAGCTGGAGCAGTGCCTGCCGGTCACCGTGGGCGTCACCGGGCCGGACGAGATGCTGAAGGACCTCGACATCCAGACCGGGGTCGATCCGCAGGACCAGGGCCTGGCCGACTATGCGCGGCGGTTCTACGGCACGCCGGTCTTCTCGCACCTGACCTGGGCGGTCGTGGCGCTCGGGGTGATCGGCCTGCTCTGGCAAAGGCGCGATCCGGCGGATTGGGTGTTCATCGCGCTGATGGCCGGGAGCCTGGCATTCGCCGCCAGCTTCCTGCTGATCTCGGTGGCCTGCGACTACCGCTATCTCTACCTGCTCGATCTCGCCGCCATGGCCGGCGCGCTCTACACGGCGCTCGATCCGCCGCGCTGGAGGAAACGCTAGGCGCCGCCGATCGCGGTCAGCCGTTCCAGTGCGCGGGCGCCGACGGTCTTCAGGGAATAGTGCTGGGCGATGAAGGCCTTGCCGCGCGCGCCCTTGGCGCGGGCCGCCGCCGGATCGTCCATCAGCTTTTCCAACAGGCGCGAGGCATGCTCCGGCGAGGCGTCGGCCCAGGCCTGGCCGTCGCCCTGCGGATAGGCGCCAGGCGCCACCGGGGTCATCTGATAGTCGACCAGCAGGCCGGTACCCGGCGGCATGAAGTCGAGGTTGCCGGAATAGCCGGTGGCGATGGCCGGGCGGCCCAGGGCCATGGCCTCGGCCATGCCGCGCCCGAAGCCTTCGGAGCGGTGCAGGGAGACGAAAACGTCGCTCACGCGGATCAGGTTCTTGATCTCGTTGTCGCTCATGTCGCCGTAGAGCGCCTGGGCCCGGTCGCCGAGCGCCGCCAGCCGGGCCTCCAACGCCGCCTGCTGCTCGTCCATGTCGCGGCCGCCGCGGGACTTGATCACGCAGTGAATGTGGGCGTCGGGCCGCCGTTCGGCGAGCAGTTCGAAGGCCTTGAGCACGGCTTCGGGGTTCTTGCGGTCGGCGAAGGAAGCGAAGTCGAAGAAGAAAACCGCCACGAAGGCGTCCTCCGGGACGCCGAAATAGCGCCGGCCCAGGAAAGACGAGAGCTTCAGCTCGACCGCCAGCGGCATGCGGTGGACAGGCCGCGAGACGGCGTCCTGCAAGGCGGCTTGCACGAAGGCCGAAGGCGCCCAGATCTCGTCGAAGCGGTCCAGCACCTTGGCCCAGGCGGCGGGATAGCGGGCCAGCTCCCAGGCTGGATAGGCGACGTTGTAGCCCCGGGCGAAGGCCGCCTCGCCGACCTTGTCGATGACGCGCGCGGCCTCGTCGCCGTTGACGCCGAAGATGTTCACGCCTTCACCGAGGGTGGCCACGAGGTGCGGGGCGAAATCACGTTCCAGATCGGGGTCGAAGCCGCGGTTGGCGTCGGCCACATCCAGCAGGCGCGGCGTCACGCCGACGGCCTGCAGGGCGCGGAAGGTGGAACGCGCGTGCTCCGCCATGCCGGTCAGCTGGAACGGGTAGCCGACGATGGTCACCTCGCCGGTCACGCCAAGAGGTCCGCGTCGGCGGCGTTGGCGACGGCCTCCAGCCAGCCGTGGCCGAAGCGCAGGTCGGGCTCCAGCGCCGCGCCGGTCTCCCAGTCGTTCCAGGCGTGGAGGAAGACCAGGCGGTGATCGGCGGTCCGGCCGCGCGCCGAATCGCTGGCGGCCTCCAGCCAGGCCTGCAGGGCGCCGGGACTGGCGCCTTGCCAGACGACCGGGGCGTCCTGCGAGCGGGGCGTGGTGTCGTGGGCGACGACGACCAGCGGGATCTCGTCGGCGTCGAGGACCTCGGCCATGCGGTTGCCAACCAGGGTCAGGGCGTCGTGCGCCAGACCGCGGAAGTCGGGGTTGATCACCGGGCCGGGCGGGCCCTCCGCGGCGCGGGATCGAACCGGGTCGGGCAGGCGGGCGTCGAAGCCGGCGGCGGGCGTGCCGCCGCGCTGGACAAGGAAGAGGTCGCCAAGCTTGCGCCAGGCCGCGAGGTCCGCACCGGGCGCCAGGAGGACGACGGGCTTGCCGTCGATCTTCAGGGCCTGCGGCGAGGCGAGGATCGACGCCAGGGTTTTGGGCGGCGTCTTGCCGCACCAAGCCAGGCAGAAAGGGAAGGCCGCGCCGGCGATGGCGGCCAGGTCCGCGGGGCCGGCGGCCTCGTGGCAGAAGCCGGCCAGGCCGTAGCGGGCGGCCAGCGCCTCGTCACGGGCCAGGACCGCCGGGTCGGCCGGGTCGCTGAAGCCCTGGGCCGGCAGGCGCGGTTGAAGATGGCCGCGATAGTTGGGCAAGGCGCGGGCGACGGCGACCCAGTCGGGTGCGGTCGCGCGGCGGATGGCGATCACCCGCACGGGCGCGCTGGGCCGCGTGACGGCTCGGGGCCGTCGCAGGGCCTCGTAATCCTCGACGCCATAGGCTTGCGGATCGGGGTCGGAGGCGCGGCGCAGGTCGGCGAACAGGGCCTGGGCGGAGACCGCATGGCCCACGGGCGCGCCGGTGGGCGGCCGTTCGGTTCGGCGGCGCATCCAGTGGTCGAGACCGCTCAAGACGCCCTCGGCGGCGTCCGGATGGGCCGCGAAATAGGCCGGCTCGTCGAAATCCGGCGCCGGCCAAAGGCCCTCGAAGGTTCCGAGCGTCAGGTAGTGCTGCAGCGGGTTGGCGTTGGCCAAGGGCCGGTCGCCCGCCTGTTCCAGATAGTAGGCCGGCTTGAAGTGTGGGCTCGGGCTCTTGCCGGCCCGTGCGCCGGTCCGCAGATAGTCGCTGAGCGGCTCTCCGCGCAGGCCGCCGTGGCGCTGGCGGCGATAGAAGGCGGTGTCGAACAGCGGATGCGGATCGAGACCCTCGGCGGCGCCCTTGGTCACGTAATCCAAAAGCGGAGCGACGCCAGCTGCCTGCGCCTCCGGGTTCCGCTCCAGGTACCAGGCGCCGGCGAACAGCGGATGCGGCTCCAGCCCCTGACGCCAACCGATGCGCAGATAGTGGATCAGCGGGTTCTCGCCGGTCTCCGCCAGCTCGTCCGACTGGCCGACATAGTGACGCACGTTGAACAGCGGGTGCGGATCGGCTCCGGCGGCGGCGCCTTCGAAGACGAAGTGCTCCAGCGCGGTCAGCCCGGCGGCGGCCATCCGCGCGCCATGGCGGGCGCGGTAGGCGGGCGCATCGAGCAGCGGGTGCGGGCTGAGGTTGTGGCTGTCGCCGACCACCAGATAGTGGGCCAGCGGCGGCCAGCGGCTGCCCGCCAGCGCCGGTGCGGCTCTGAGGTACCAGCTCTGGTCGAGCAGGGCGCGCGGCTGGGCGGCGGCGTCGGGGCCGGCTCGGACATAGTCGCGCAGGGCAACGGTCGGCCCGGCCATCGAGCCCAGGCTGTCGTCGAGCTCGGCTTCCCACAGGCCGCTGGCTTGCAGCAGAATCATGCGGCCCGGCGTCTTGGCTCGCGCCAGCAGGCGGTCAAGACCGCGAGGCGCGCGACGCGACATACGGCCGGCGTAGCGGGCGCGATTGGCGGCCTGGAACCGCGTCCAGCGGGCCTCGCCGGCGGCGACCCGCGCGTCGTGCGCCGCGCGGCGGGCGGCGACCAGGGCTGCGGGATCGATGGGCTTGGCGGCCACGTGAGTTGGGCTCAGCCGTCGGCCAGGATGGCGTCGAGGCGCTGGGCGGCCTCGGCGGCGTCGCGGCGCAGGGCCTCGACCTCGGCCTGCAGGCGCTGCTTCTGGCCGAGCTCGAACTCCAGCCGCTGGCGCAGGTCCACCAGTTCGGCGCGCGCCTCGTCCAGGTCGCGGGTCGCCGGAGAGACCAGCACGCCGATGTCCTGGGCGCGGGCGGAGAGCGCCTTGGCTGCCTTGTCCAGCGCGGCGGGGCCGGGCGCCTTGCCCGTTGCGGCGGCCTCGAACCAATCCAGCACCTGGGCGGCCAGCGCGCCGGCCCAGCCCAGGTCCTTCAGGCCGCCCGTGGCGTCGTTGTGGCGCAGCGCCGGGGTCAGGAAGCGGCCGATGGCCTTTCCGGCGGCCTCGGTGAGCTTCGGCAGCGGCGCGCCGTGGGCCGCCTCGATCTTCGCCGCCTCGGCGCGCCAGTCGCTGAGCAATCCGTCGTAGCTGACGAAGGCGCGGGGCAGGTCGCGGGTATAGGCCTCGGCGGCCAGCATGTAGGCCGTCCAGATCAGCACCGACTTCTCCGGCGCAAAGCCGTTGCGCCGCGACAGGGACCCGGCCACCGCCAGGGGGTGGCGCACGGGGATCACGCAGCGGGCCGCCACTTCCAGCTCCGTCAGCACCGTGCGCCAGAAGGGCATCAGGACGGTGACCCGCGGGTCCTTCAGCAGCGGATAGCGGACCTCGCCATATTCCTCCTCAAACAGGGCCTCGGCCCGGTTCAGCCAGGTGCGTTCGGCCTTGGTGGAGAGCGGCCGGTAGGGGAAGGCGAAGATGTCGTCCCAGGCCGCGCCACCCTCACGCAGACGGGCGTCATTGAAGAGGGCGATCTTCCAGGGCTCGAAGTAGCCCTTGGCGTTGTGCTCGTCGCCGGCCATGACATTTTCCGGCAGGGAGGCGCCGGCCAGGGCCAGCACCTGGGTCACCGCCGAGGTGCCCGAGCGGTGCATGCCCAGCACCAGATAGGCGCTGCGCCCTTCACGCGTATTGGCGGCCTTGTCGGGGGTCATCGATCGTCCGGTCACAACCTGATCAGGGCCTCGGCTCTACGGGCGGGACGACTGCGTCGCAAGGCCCCCGCCCGGTTGATCGCTCCGGCCTTCTGTTGCACAGAGCCCCTGGAGTATCCAGCTTGGGCCGCCGCACAGGAATTTACGCCGCATGGCCGTGACGGCCCCTCCCAAGGCCCCCGCCGACCAGCTGTTCACGGTGATCTCCACGGCGGTGGACGGCGCCTTCTACCGGGCGGTGAACCCGGACCTGGCCGGCAGTGGCCTAGACCCGATCGCCCACTATGCGGGCAGCGGCTGGCGCGAGGGGCGTGACCCGGCGCCGTGGTTCTCCACCACCGCATACCTGCGGGCCTACCCGGAGGTGGCCAAGGCCGGCTGGAACCCGCTGCACCATTATTTGGCGGTTGGCCGCCGGGAGGGGCGCGAGATCGTCCGCTCAGTGCTGGCGGACGACTATCTGTTGCGCCGGGCGCGCCGGGGCGAAACGCCGGCCTGGAGCTTCGAGACCTTGATCGGGGAGGGGCAGGCGGCCGACGCGGTGGCCGAGGAGGCGCAGGTCCGCCACCGCGAGCGGATGCTGGCCGGCGCCGAGTTCGACGCGGCCTACTATCTGGCCGCCAACGTCGACGTGGCCAAGATCGGGGTCGATCCGCTGGACCACTTCCTAGCTTCCGGCTGGCGCGAGGGGCGCGACCCGAACACGACCTTTTCGGTGAAGGACTACCTGGAGTCCTATCCGGACATCGCTGCGGCGGACATCAATCCGTTCATCCACTTCCTTAGCGCGGGCCGCGCCGAGGGGCGGACGGGCCGCACCGAGCTCGGCTTCCGCTATGAGATCATCAAACGCCTGGTTCCGCCGGAGGCCAAGGTGGCCGCCGTGGTTCGCGCCGAGGCGAAGCTCAAGCTGGGGACTGCCGCGGCGCTGACGAAGGGACTGGCCGGCGCGAAAACCGGCCTGGCGCACCTCTATCTGACCTTCAGCCACGACGATTACACGGCCAACACCGGCGGGGTGCAGCTCTGCCTGCAGCGGGAGGACGCGCGGATCGAGGCGCTCGGCCGCGATCATCTGCATTTCTACCCGGCCAAGCCCTGGCCGGTGGTGCGCCTGCGCGGCGAGGCAGGGCATCTGGGCGTGCTGCTGAACGGCAAGCCGCTGGGCGTCTTCGCGCCGAAGACAATCGTCAGCGTCCTGGCCCAGGCCGCGGGGGCGGCGAAGGCCGGCCAGCGCAGCTTCGCGATCCACAGCCTGCTCGGCCACAACGCCGCCGAGACGGCAGATATCCTGGCGGCGGTCGGGCTGAAGGCCGGCTTCTTCTGGCTGCACGATTTCGCCAGCCTCTGTGCGGGCTTCCACCTGCTGCGCAACGACGTGGAGGACTGCTCGGCGCCGCCGCCGGAGAGCCAGGCCTGCGGCATCTGCGTCTACGGCCCCTGGCGCGCGCGCCACATCGCCGAGCACGAGCGGCTGTTCGAGCGCCTGTTGCTGACGGTTGTCAGCCCCGCACAAACGACGCTGGACCTGTGGAAGGCGGCCGCCAGCTATCCGACCGCCGGCGAGGTGGTGCTGCCGCACGCCCGGCTGGTGGAGCGCGCCCCGGCGCCGGTTCCGCCGGCGGACCGTCCGCTTCGTATCGCCTTCGCCGGGATGCCCGCTGCCCATAAGGGCTGGGAGGTGTTCCGCGACCTGGCGGTGAAGCACGCCGACGATCCCCGCTATCACTTCCTGCACCTGGGCGGCCGCACGCCGCCGGGCCTCGGCGTCGAGTTCCACAAGGTGACGGTGACCGAGGCTAAGCCGCGGGCCATGCAGGACGCCATCGAGACCCACGAGGCCGACGCCGTGGTGATCTGGCCGCTCTGCCGCGAGACCTTCTCCTTCACGGCTTACGAGGCGGTGGCGGGCGGCGCGGCGGTGATCACCGGCCCGGACAGCGGCAATGTGGCAGCCTTCGTCGAAGACGGCCGCCACGGCTTGGTGCTCAGCGGCGAGGAAGCTCTGGCGGCCGCCTTCGAGAACGGCGAGGTGGCGGAGCTGGCCCGTGCGCGCCGCCGGCCTGTCCTCTACGATCTGGCGTTCAGCGCCCTGACGGTCGATCTGCTGGAGCGGGCCAAATGAAGGTCCTCTGCTATTCCAGCTTCACCTTCTCGTACCTGAACCGCGCCCGGGTCCTCTACCAGACGCTGCGCCGCTTCCATCCGGAGTGGGAGCTGGTGGCCCTGATCACCGATAAGCCGCCGGCCGGCTTCCGCTTCGACCCGGCCAAGGAACCCTTCGACCGGGTGGTGTGGGCCGAGGACTTGGGCATCCCCGACTTCCAGGGCTGGCTCTTCAAGCACGACGTGGTCGAGGTCTGCACGGCGGTCAAGGGGCCGTTCATCCACCAGGCCTGCCAAGGAGGCTTTTCTGGCGGCGCCGACGCGGTGATCTACCTCGATCCGGACACCGCCCTGTTCGCCAGCCTGGCCCCCCTGGAGGCGTGGCTGGAGGAGAGCGACATCCTGCTCACGCCGCACCTGATCGATCCCAACGACACGCCCGAGGCGATTGCGGACAACGATCTTTCCGCATCGCGCACCGGCATCTTCAACCTGGGTTTCGTGGCGATTCGCACGACGGGCGAAGGCGCGCGCTTCGCCAGGTGGTGGAACGACCGGCTGCTGGACTGGTGCTACGACGACATGCCGGCCGGGCTTTTCGTCGACCAGCGGTGGTGCGACCACGTCCCGGCGCTGTTCGACCACGTCAAGGTGGTCCGCGACCCTGGCTACAATGTCGCCAGCTGGAACCTCAGCACGCGGATGCTGGCAGTGCAGAAGGACGGCCAGGTCATGGTCAACGGCGCGCCGCTGCGCTTCTGGCACTTCACCAAGCTCGGCCCCATGGGCGACGCCATGACCAAGAAGTACGGGGCGACCAACTTCCCGGTCTACGAGGTGTGGAGCTGGTACAAGCGCCAGGTGACGGCCGCGACCGACGCGGCGATCCCCGAGCGCTGGTGGGCCTACGGCGCCTATTCCGACGGGACGCCGATTGAGAAGCGCCATCGTGTGCTCTATCGCCAGCGCGCCGATCTGCAGGCGGCCTTCCCCGATCCGTTCGCGGCGGGCGAGGGCGGCTACGCCCGCTGGCTGGAGCGTGAGGGGCTCTGAAGACCGGCCTGCCTTGACAGGTTCCGGTCCGCACCCGAGACAACCGCCCATGGCCAAGACCGCCGCGCCCCCGAAAGCCGCCCTGGCGACACCTGTCGAGCCGCGCCTCCCCGAGGTCGCGCAGAAGGCCGCCGCCGTGGCGAAGAAGGTGGCCGGCCTGCGCGCCGACCTGGCGCTGGCTCATGACCTGACCCACCAGGCGCAGGTCCGCGAAGCCCTGAGCCGCTCCGAGCTCACCCTGGCCTTGGGCGCGGCGCTGAAGGCGCGGGCCGACGCGATCGCCGGCGCGCGGCGCGACGCCCTCGCCGGCTGGGCGGCGAAGGTGAACCGTCCGCCGCGTTCGCCGAGCCGCGCAGCCCAGCGCCTGTTCCTGCGGCTGGGGATCTCCGGCCAGGTGCGCCTGATCGTGGACAGCCGGCTTTGGCGCGGCGCCGACCTCAGCGATATCACCGCCTATGTCCGGCGCGGGAACGATCCGGCCGCGGCGCCGCGCGCGCTGTTCGACCAGGCTTGGTATCTGAAGACCCAGCCGCAGGCCCAGGCGTTCGGCCGCGCGCCGTTCGTCCACTATCTGACACGCGGCATGGCCGCCGACGCCGCGCCGCATCCGCTGTTCGATCCGGTCTTCTACCGCAGCCGCAACGCCGCCGAGTTCGGCGAGACCTCGCCGCTCGCCCATTTTGTCTACGCCGGCGCCTGGCTTGGCCGCGACCCGCATCCGCTGTTCGATCTGGCCCACTATGCCGGCCAGCGGCCGACCCTGGCCGCGGGCGAGGACCCCGTCTCGCACTACGTCCGCGCCGGCTGGCGTTACGGGCTGTCGCCGCACCCGCTGTTCGATCCGGCCTGGTACCGCCGCCAAATGCCGCGGCAGGCCGCCGAGCTGCCGCCGCTCGCGCACTATCTGACCGAGGGCTGGCGGCAGGGCCTGTCGCCGCATCCGCTGTTCGACGCCAAATGGTACCTGGAACAGTACGAGGACATCGCCGCCGCCGGGCTTGAGCCGCTGACCCACTACCTGGCCGGCGGCGCGACGGAGGGGCGCAATCCCAGCCCCTGGTTCGACACCGCCCACTATGTGGCGGCGCGCGGCGCCGGCCTGGAGGCGGACGTCAATCCGCTGGTCGACTACCTGCAGGGCGGCGCCTGGGCAGTGGCCGAATCTCGGCCGGGTTTTCCGACCGCCGCGTACCTGGCTCAGCATCCGGAACTGGTCGCCCAGGGCATGACGCCGCTGGAGCATTGGGCTCGCCAGGGCTCCAAAGCCTAGGCCGCGAGCCTCGGGCGGACGCCGAGCGGCGCCAACTGGGCCCAGATCGCCGCGTAGTAGGCCGGCACATAGTGGAAGGGACTGAGGCCCCACAGGTGTCCATCGTCGGCGACGCGCTGGTCCGGCGCCTCGACGCGGGCCATGGGCGGCATCACGTCGACAAAGGCCGCCTCGTAGCGCGCCAGCAGCGCATTGTGGGCCGCCAGATCGCCCGGCCGGCCAGGCAGGATCTCCACGCCGTTCATCGCCGCTGTCCGGCCGCCAGACGTGCGCCGGCGGTCCGCCCAGCGGGCCGAGTGCAGGATCAGCTGGGCCTGCGCCAGCGGCGTGGCGCGCACCAGCGCCGCCATCTGCGCCGCCGCGTCGAGCCAGAGCCGGTCGCAGCCCGGCGAGAGGCGCGGGATGACGCGCGCGCCCCGGAATGCCGACTGGCTGCGGTAGCCGCTGGCCTCCAGCTCCCAGCTGTCGGTCACCACGGCGACTCCGGCCGACAGCAGATCGAACCGCTCGTCGATGAAGTCGAAGATCAGGTGGGTGGGGCGAAAGGCCACAAGCGCCGACAGTGCGGTCTTGGTCAGGTCGGCGACCAGGGCCCGGTGCGGCTGGGCTTTCAACCCGCCAGGTGGCTTAGCGGCCGGCCGGAAGCCCGCGAGAGGTGTGGCAAAAAGGCCCGGTAAGCTGGTGCGCGACACGTAGAGCAGCTCAGCTTGGCCGTCTGTGTCGGACTCGCCACGGAACCGCCACAGATCGCGGCTTATGCAGCTGCCGACAATGGCGACCTTCGACATGCAAACTCCCGGCCTCGGCGCCGCATTCCTGCGCGGACGCATGGCGTCCCGCAAGGGGTCCGCGCGCGGTCGCAGGCGCCACATTGACATCGAGAGTGCGTCTAAGCATCTCTCCGCCCGCTCCGGGCGTTCCGGGCTAGGTGACCGCCGGTCGATGAATTTCGATCTGCGTTCACTCTTTTAGGCCACCCTCTAGTAACATTGACGGCACGAACGGACGGCACGGCTCGGCGCGCATGAAATTATTCAGCTTTCTTACGAATCAGCCGGACAACGCGCTGACCCGGGCCCTGTCGGCCGGCAAACATCCGTTCGCGGTGGCGGCGACGTTCAGCTTCTTCTCGAACGTGCTCTACCTGGCGCTGCCCCTCTACACCTATCAGGTCTATGGGCGCGTGCTGGTCAGCCAGTCGGTGCCGACGCTGGTGGTGTTGAGCGCCATCACGCTCTTTGTCTTCGCGGTGTCGAGCGCCATCGACGACTATCGCGCGCGCATCCTGATCAACTATGGGGTGATGCTCGACCAGCGCGTGTCGGGCCGGGTGTTCTCGGCGCTGTTCGACGCCTCGGTGCGGGGCGATCCGACGGCCAAGGCGCAGGCGCTGCGCGACCTCGACCAGTTCCGCCAGACCCTGACGGGCGTGGCGGCGGCGGCCTTCTTCGACGTGCCGTGGATCCCGGTCTTCGTCATTGTGCTCTACATCATCGACCCGGCGGTCGGCGTGTTGGCGACCGTGGGCGCGCTGGTGCTGCTGGGCCTGGCGCTGACCCAGGAGCGCCTGTTGCGGCCGGTCATGAAGGACGCCAGCGACGGCCAGCTGCGCAGCTATGCCTTCACCGACGCCGCGCTTCGCAACGGCGAGGTGGTGCGCGCCATGGGCATGCTGCCGACGCTCGGCGGATCGTGGGCCGGCCATCGGGCGGTGGCCATCGAACGCGGCGCCAAGGCGGCGGAGATCTCCAACAGCTTCACCGACATCATCAAGGCGACCCGGATGGGCATCCAGGTGCTGATCATCGCGATCGGCGCCTACCTGATCATGAAGGGCAAGATCCACCAGGGCATGCTGTTCGCCAACATGATCCTGGCCAGCCGCGCGCTCGCTCCGATCGAGAAGATCGTCGGCGCCTGGGACCCGCTCAACAACATGGTGCGCGCCCACGGCCGGCTGATGCAGATCCTGTCCAGGGCCGAGCCCCTGTCGGCGGCGACGGCGCTGCCGCGGCCCAAGGGCCGGCTGACCACCGAGGGCCTGAATTTTGCGCCGGCGGGCGCCACCAAGCTGCTCCTGATGAATATTAACCTGATGGTCGAGCCGGGCGAGACCCTGGGCGTGATCGGTCCGTCCGGCGCCGGCAAGTCGACGCTGGCCCGCCTGCTGGTGGGCATCTGGCGGCCGAACAACGGCGTGGTGCGCCTCGATGGCGCGGACGTGTTCAGCTGGGACCGCGCCGATTTCGGCCGCCACGTCGGCTACCTGCCGCAAGACACCGAGCTGTTCGCCGGCTCCATCCGCGACAACATCGCCCGCTTCCGCCTCGACGTGAGCGACGAAGAGGTGGTGACCGCGGCCCAGCTGGCCGGCGTCCACGATCTGATCCTGCGGTTGCCCAAGGGCTATGAGACCGACG
Source organism: Phenylobacterium sp. (assembly GCF_036264965.1). Taxonomy (GTDB): domain Bacteria; phylum Pseudomonadota; class Alphaproteobacteria; order Caulobacterales; family Caulobacteraceae; genus Phenylobacterium. Next base: position 4,235 of record NZ_DATAPY010000033.1, on the reverse strand, counting down.
TCGGCGAGGGCGGTCACACGCTGTCGGCCGGCCAGCGCCAGCGCGTGGGCCTTGCCCGCGCCATGCTCGGCGACCCGGCGTTCATCGTGCTCGACGAGCCCAACGCCAGCCTGGACGCCGAGGGCGAGGACGCGCTGCTTCGGGCGATCGACGCGATGAAGACCAACGGAGCCACCGTGGTGATCATCTCCCATAAACCCAGCATTTTCCGCGCCGCGGACAAGATGCTCGTCCTGCGCGAAGGCCGCGTCGAACTGTTCGGCCCGCGCGATCAGGTGATGAGCCGTCTGACCAAACCGACCGAAGTGCGCGCCGTCGAGGCCGGCCGATGAAACTCGATCTCACCCCCCTGCACTCGTCCTACGTCGCCCCGACCTTCGGCGACGACCGGCTGCCGATCGACCCGATGCTCGAACGGCGCATGCGCCAGCCGATGATCGTCGGCAGCCTGATCATCGGGATCCTGGTCGTGGGCCTCGGCCTCTGGGCGTCGCTGAGCCCGCTCGCCACCGGGATCACCACCCAGGGCGAAGTGCGCGTCGAGATGAACAAGAAGACGCTGCGCCATCGCGAGAGCGGAACGATTCGCCAGGTCCTGGTCCAGGAAGGCCAGCGCGTGCGCGCCGGCCAGCCGATGATCCTCTACAACGACGTCGAGGCGCGCGCCGCCTACGACGTCCAGCAGAATCAGCTGGACAGCTATGAGGCCCAGGCGGCGCGGTACACCGCCGAGGCCCTGGGCCGGCCGGCGGTGACCTATCCCGCGGATCTGACGTCGCGGACGTCCGACCCGCGGGTCCAGGGCCTGATCCGCGATCAGGAGGTGCTGTTCTCCACCCGCGCGCAACTGTTCCAGAGCCAGAATGCGGTGCTGGCCCAGCGGATGGACCAGCTGCAGAGCCAGATCGAGGGCCAGCAGCTGCAGGTCGCCTCGATCGACGAGCAGATCAAGCTGACCGCCGAGGAAATGGCCGGCTACCAGACGCTCTACGACAAGGGCTTCGCGCCCAAGCCGCTGATTCTGCGCTACGAGCGCACCATCGCCGACCTGCAAGGCCACAGGGGCTCGCTGATGTCCGACATCGCCCGCATGCACCAGCAGATGGGCGAGACAAAGATGCAGGAAGCGGCCAACCGCGACACCCGTCAGAGCCAGGCCGCCGACGGGCTGCGCGACGCCCAGAGCCACATCGCCGACATCACCCCGCGACTCACCTCCGCCAAGGAGACCCTGGATCAGACGGTCGTCCGCGCGCCGGTCGACGGCTACGTCTTCAACCTGACCCAATTCACCGCCGGCGGCGTGACCAGCCCGGGCGAAGGGCTGGTGGAAGTGGTCCCGGCCGACGCGCCGATCATCATCACTGCCCAGGTCCCGCCGCAGGACATCCACAAGGTGCATGTGGGCATGGACGCCAAGGTGCGGCTGACCGGCCTGAATTCGCGCTGGCACGGCCCGCTGAGCGCCAAGGTGATCATGGTTTCGGCCGACAAGACCATCAACGAGAAGGCGACGCCCACCGTTGCCTTCTATCGCGCCGACCTGCGGATCGACCCGAAAGAACTCACCAAGCTCAAGAAGGACACCCAGATCACGTCAGGGATGCCGGCCTCGGTGCAGATCGTCAGCGGCAAGAAAACCGTCATGGGATCGCTGATTTCACCGATCACCGACACCCTCCACGGGGCGCTCTCAGACCAATAGATGCGTCTCGGTGACAGGCCGTAAGTCGAAGGAATCCACGGCCTTTTTGCTGTTGCGTAAATTGCGGGCTTCCGATACGTCTTCCCTCGGGCTCGTTTAACCTTCGCCGCAGCCACGCTATGGCGCTTGGGATAAATGGACCGTCGGGACTGCTCCATCGGGGATGGGGGTCAGGCGTGCCGGGGGTCCGTGTGACACAGACTGGAGAGATCTATGGCGACTTATTTCTTTGAGACCATTACGGCGGCGCAAGCGCTGACGTTCAACTCGGCGGCGGACACGCTCGTGTTCCAGAACTCGACCTCATCGGGCCACTCGATGACGGTGCTCTACAACGCGGCGACGGCGACTTCGGCCGCCACCGTGACCGTGATCGACCCGATCGACGGCAAGACCGTCGTGTTCGGCACGGGTGTCTATGATCTGGGCGATACGACTCCGGCGGGTCACACCACCTCGCTGTTCGGCGATGGTTCGGTCCTGGACATCGGCGGCAGCGACACCAACGTCGGCGCCGGTCAGGACACGGCTACGGGCACGGTCTTCGGTGACGGCATGTTCGGCGGGGCCGGCGACGACTCCCTGACCGGCGGGCTCGGCAACGACCTCATTCAAGGCAACGGCGGCAACGATACGCTGACGGGCGCGACGTCTTTCGGCGGCGGCGTCAGCAGCGACGGCAACGACACCATCTTCGGTGGTCAAGGCAACGACAGCATTGACGTCGGCGGCGGTTCGAACTTCGCCCAGGGCAACCTCGGCAACGACACGATCACGGCCAGCAACGCCAGCTCCTCGACCCACCAGACCCTCCTGGGCGGTCAGGGCAACGACATGATCACCGGCGGCGCCGGCGGCGACACGCTCAGCGGCGACCTCGGCAACGACACGCTCATAGGCAATGGCGGCAACGACAGCCTCGCCGGCGTCAGCGGCGACGACAGCCTGGTCGGCGGCACGGGCGACGACACGCTCGACGGCGGCGACGGCGACGACGTCATCCTCGGCAACGGCGGCGTCGACCTCATCACCGGCGGCAACGGCAACGACAGCATCGACGTCGGGGCCGACACCAACTCGGCGGCGAGCACGATCGAAGGCAATGCCGGCGACGACACCATCACCGACGGCAGCAAGGGCGCCGACACGCTCCTGGGCGGTCAAGGCGATGACTCGATCACCGTCAGCGCTACGGGCTCGAAGTTCGTCGATGGCAACCTCGGCAACGACACCATCGTCGCGACCGCGGCCGCCGGCGGCAACATGACGATCAAGGGCGAAGACGGCAACGACTCGATCAACACGAGCCTGGCGCCTGGCAGTGCGATCAGCGGCAACGAGAACATCGATGGCGGGACCGGCAATGACACGATCAGCGCCGGCAACGGTAGCGACACCATCGCCGGTGGCGACGGTAACGACCAGATCACCGACATCGGCGGGGCCAACCACATCGATGGCGGCAACGGCGACGACTCGTTCACGCTGAGCGGCGTCACCTCCAGCGATACCGATACGATCACGGGCGGCGCCGGCAACGACGTCGTCTCGATCAGCGGCGTTGGCCACGGCAAGGACAACATCAATACCGGCGACGGTAATGACAGCGTCAATGCGATCAACGCGGCTAGCTCGCAAACCATCGTCGGCGGCACGGGCAACGACAGCCTGTTCGGCGGCTCCGGCAACGACTCCATCTCGGCTACGGCCGGTAAGGACATCCTCGCCGGCGGTCTCGGTAACGACACGATCCACGGCAGCACCGGCGCCGACACCATCGTCGGTGGCCAAGGCACCGACATCATGACCGGCGGCGGCGGCGGCGACCTGTTCGTCTTCGGCGGCAACACGGGCACGACGCCGGGCATCGAGGCGCTTCACGGCGGCACGGTCGATACGGCTCACAACGACTCGCCGGTGGTCGCCGGCGCGCTGGACCAGATCCTCGACTGGACCGGCGGGACCACGGGCGCGCCGACCAACTTCCTGCACTTCAACGACTCGACCGGCGCCAACATGGCGGCGGGTAGTAGCGCGAACTACGTCGAAACCACGGGCACCGACTTCAACGATGCGGTGACGCAGGCCAGCCTGCACCTCGGCGTCGCTGGCGTCACGTACGTGGCTGTCCAGATCGGGTCCGATACGGTGGTGTTTGCCGATACGACCGCCGGTGGCGGTATCACGGCGGCCGACACCGCGGTCGTGCTGGTGGGCAAGTCGCTCACCGACATCGACTTCACGAACATCATCTAAGCCCCGGCTTAGACGACGAGAGGTCAGGGGCCGCCCTCCGGGGCGGCCCCTTTCTTTTTGGCCGATCGCTTAGGTGCAATCGACATTCATTCCGAGGTGAAGCCGTGATTTTGGCGATCCTCCTCCCCTTGCGGGAGGAGGTGTCAGCCGGAGGGCTGACGGAGGTGGGGTCGCGCTCCCCTCTCCGCCCGAGACTGAGTTCCGAACAGCGCCGAGAGGTTTGAGAAACCTCACCTCCGACCCGCGGAGTTTATCCTCGGGTCGGCCTTCGGCC